>CAYSLH010000477.1:0-1570 GCA_964431605.1 uncultured Myxococcales bacterium | reverse complement strand
AGCAGGAAAAAGGAACTATCCTTGAAGTATTACAAAATGGGCAATGAATCCATAAGGAAAAAGAAATTCAAGAAAGCAGCTTACTATTTTTCGAAGGCCTTGAAAATAGATCGCACTTTGGCATTGGCTCACAGGGGTCTTGGTATTGCATTTGCTCAGATGCATAAGAACAAGCGAGCTTGTAAGGAATACAGAAAATACATGAAGATGCTTCCACCTGGCTCCAAGGAGATTCCTACGCTGAAAAAAATTCTTGAAGGTTGTAAGTAGTAGTCGTTATCAGGGTGGCTTCTAGAACATGAGATTCTCTACAGGTTTCCATTCGGTACCGTCTGACTGTAGTGTGATGAACTTTTTTTTGAGTTTTTCTTTCTGTCCATCCTTGGTGAACTCAGCATTTACCACGTAAGTGATTCTATACACATCTTTGAACTGTCTTGGAAGACCTGCCTCGACGATGGTTATCAGGGGATCCTTGCCAAGTTTTTTTACAGCTTGCGCTTTTATTATTTCGAGTGCTTTTTCCTTGGAAGGAGCGGGGACTCCGCCTTCTTTCCACGCTTTTTGTAATTCGCCCAATTGTACCGATACGAGCCTGCCTCCCTTGTAATAAACATCTGTCCCTCGGTAGATGAAGTAGCGGTATCCTCTTTCTACGAAAACATCCACCTTGAGAAGACACGCGTTGATTTTTCTGGTTTTGCCCCGTCGTCCTTTTATCTCAATTTTTGCTGCTTCACATTTTTCGCTTTTTCTTTCAGCGTGGGCGAGTTGTTGATCGGGCCACTTTTTTTTCCAATACCTGGTTACGTCCTTATTCACCTTGTTGGGTGAGGGAGTTTTTGCGTTTGAGGGCAAACCCAGACAAAGCAATAATATTGTTGTCAGTATTCCAATGGTTGCTCTGTTCATGTCGATCTCCTGAGATTGAATCATTTTCAACGGATGTTACTAGCACGTGGCCTGGTAACTGTCTACTGCATAAAGGGTCTTGACTGTATTCCCACTAGTCTCCCTGTCATGCCTGTTGTTATTTCTCCTGCATTGGCTTCGTCCGTATCGATGTGCATCTCAAGAACATAGCTTTCCTTGGCCCTGATCATGACATCACCGAAAATCAAGGGCCTGGATCCATTGACTTCTACGGTGACTATGTCCCTGTCTTTGACTTTGAATCTTGCTGCGTCTCTTGGGCTCATGTGTATATGGCGCCTGGCGCATATCACTCCTTGCTCGATCTCTACGGTGCCCTCCGGGCCTTCGATCACGACACCAGGTGTACCATCCAGATCTCCCGAGTTCCTTATGGGTGCGTCGATTCCCAATTGAAATTCCTCTGTCCTGGAAATCTCAACCTGGGTGGCTTGGCGCACAGGGCCAAGTACTCGAACTCTCTTTACCTGTCCTCTCGGTCCTATGAGGTCCACTCTCTCTTCAGAGGCGAACTGGCCTGGTTGTTTCAGGGGAGTCTTGGGCGTTAGTTTGTGACCAGAGCCGAACAGTTCCTCCACGTGTGGCTGGGTCAGGTGCACGTGGTGGGCAGACACAACGATGGGTATCAAAGTATCCA
>CAYSLH010000476.1:0-1591 GCA_964431605.1 uncultured Myxococcales bacterium | reverse complement strand
TGTACAAGATTCTTGTACACTTTGTACAATTTCCGACCTCCGTCCCTGAATTTCTTGACAAATTTTGTTGCAATCTTTAAATTCGACTCATGAGTCGAATTTCGACCATACAGTCGAACTCGCAGGAGCCAGCCAGATCAGGATTGCGAGAAAAAAGAAGGCAGGAAAATATCTCCAAAATACTGCAAGCAGCCAGTAGCATTTTTTCTACTCATGGTTTTGAGCGAACCACCATGGAAATGGTTGCTCAAAGAGCGCAAATGGGAAAGGCCAGCCTCTACCATTACTTCCCAACCAAGCAGAGTCTGTTCATCGCGATCCTCAAACAGGCCAATGAAAAACTGGCACAGTCGGTAAACAAAGCCATATCGAAAAACCCCACCAATGAGCCGACGGATTTAAGTGTCATACTCAATGCAGCAACCAAGGCTTTCCGCGAACAACGAGCCCTGCTTGGACTGTTTCTGACTCTGCACGCAGGCGGTGTGAATCACCTGAAATCCCTTGTAGGAGAACAGATCCTGAACGAGATACAAATGGTTCACCGTCCCATTATTGAACAACTGGACAACCTCTTGGGAACAGACAATAACAAACTCAAACCCATTGTTCTCTCCTTTCTGCTGGGCCTCGCGGTCCGCGTTATTCATGGTTCTGACACTGATGCAGCAGCAGAAGTGGCTTTTTTTGCCAAGATGATAAATGCAAACAGCAAACGCATGAGTTGATGGAGAATACCCAATGTGGGTCACTTTGACTGAAATTGTTTGTAAACATCCATGGTCCACCATCGCCGCTACCCTCTTGATAACCGCTTGTCTTGGTGCTGGTCTCAAGGATATTCACGCAGATACGGATGTCACAAACGATCTGCCGACCAACATACCGGCTAAAGAACTCTATGATCGCATCGATAAAATTTTTCCATCCAAAGAGATGGTCGTGGTTGGAATAAAAGGAGATGCTCTATATTCCTCTGAAGGAATCGCACGACTACAGGCTCTTACCAAATTCATCAAAGACACACCTGGGGTTGATTCGGTACTATCTCCCACCAACGCAAGGATTATATCAGCATCAGACGGCCTGATGCGTGTAAAGGCAGCAGCAAAGCCCCTCCCAGCTGATGAAGAAGAAGCTCAAGAGTTTCGAAAAAACCTTCTGTCCCAGCCCTTGTATCGTGGAACCATCGTAACACCGGATGCAAGGGCATTTCTTATCCTGGTTTTTGTCAAATCAGGGGCCAAGGAATCGGATATCGCAAAACGACTGGTAGAGCTTGCCAAGGACAATCAAAACAACCAAGGTTTCGAACTCCATGTGACAGGACGGCCAGCAGCAACTTACTGGGCAAAGGTACTTATGGGCCGGGACATGGGTATGCTCAGCGGATTTGCAATATTAATTGTCTTGCTGATCCTCGCTCTGACCTTTCGTTCCTTCAGGGGAGTCCTGTTGCCATTCAGCGTTGTAGTCTTCAGCGTAATAGCTACACTTGGCTTGATGGGGTGGCTGAAGATTCCCATTTCCCATTCCACCGAGGTATTGCCCATACTGCTCATTGCCATAGGTGTGGCAGACGGAATCCATA
>CAYSLH010000475.1:0-1636 GCA_964431605.1 uncultured Myxococcales bacterium | reverse complement strand
GGTCCTGGATGCCAAGTATACTTTGGATACTCCTGCCGATTTCGAATACAAATGGAAGGTATTCAACATCGACATAAAACCCACTGAGCAGAAAATAGGTAACAGAATTGTTCGCACCTGGGAAGCCAAGCAGGTACCGGCATTTCATTCAGAAGAGGGGATGGAAGCACCAGACGATGTGCTGGCTCAGTTGAAAATCGCAAACGTCAAGGTAAGTGCTTTTTCTAAGTTCGATAAGTGCAAGGCCATCAGGACATGGGATGACATGGGAAATTGCTGGGCCCAGATGATAAAGAGCAAGCAGGAACCAACGCCTGCCGTAAAGGATCTGGCAAAGAAGATTGCAGAGGAGAACAAAACCGAGACAGAGAGACTCAAGGCCGTTTGGAAGTACATGAACGAGAACATCAGGTATGTGGGTCTGGAGAGAGGCCTGGAGGGTTTCATCCCCTGAGTGCTGGGGTGGTCTGCTCCAAGAAGTATGGTGATTGCAAGGCCGTGGCTGGCTTGATCTCTGTCCTCTGCAGGCAGATGGGGATGACTGCTGATCCTATTCTTATCGGCACGAGGCCACAGTTGGGCAAGGTGCCGTTGGAACTCCCAGGACCATTTCACTTCAATCATTCCATTGCCAGGGTCGTTGCTGATGGAAAGGTCTACTGGATGGATGCGACAGTCAGGGACGCTTCGTTCGATACTACTCCATATTCGGACCAAGGGGTGGATGTGTTGGTTGCCCATCCCGGAAAACCTTTCCTGGATCATATTCCAGTACAGGGACCAGAGACCAACAACATAGAGGGTACGGTAACGATTGTTCCCGAAAAGGACAGGTCATTGTCTCTGAAGCTCACAGGCAAAGCCACGGGTAACTACGCCATGATTTACAGGTCCATCGCGAACATGTATACAGGTAAACAGTTCGAGCAAAAGATTCTATCAAAGATTCTTACTTCAGCATATCCAGAAGCCAACTTGAAGGAGTTCAAGTACACGGGAAAAGAACGCAACGATGAACCTTTTACCATGGATGTAAGCGCATCTATTCCCAATGCAGTGCAGTCTATGGACAAGGGCGTTACCATCGAAGTCAAAAGCCCTTTGCGGCCAAGGGTGTTTACTTCGTTCGATATTCCCAAGAGGCATTATCCGGTGGACCTGGAATTTCTAAGTTCCATCAACTTGAGGTTCAAGGTGAAAATACCATCTGGCATGGTTCCATCAGGTATGCCCAGGAACGTAGTATTCGAAGACGAGTATGTAAAGCTTGAAAGACTGGCACAGATAGAAAACGATGATGTTGTGGCAATATATAATTTTTCGTTCAAACAACTAATCATTCCTCCGGAAAAATACAAGGCTGCCAGGGCCTCTTTTCAAAAGGCACTCGATGCTTCTAAGTTCGTTTTGATTTTTGAACCGCCAAAGAAGAAAAACACCTGACCATTATTGATATTCAAGTTGGCTAATATAGACGCATTGGAGTTTCCATCATGATACGATCAATCAATTTGTTTTGCATCACAGTGCTGGTTACATTATGGGCGCATGGGTGCAGCGGTGGAGGCACTGGACTCATCATCATTCCTGACCAGGTAAAAAAAGTGAAAATCAGTGCCGACAAATTCAAGGATGT
>CAYSLH010000474.1:0-1643 GCA_964431605.1 uncultured Myxococcales bacterium | reverse complement strand
GGAGCCAACTGGTCCGGCCAGGATAACCTGGAACTTTACAAAGCCGATCTTTGCGAAGGATGGTGGAACCAATGATGCCTGCCAACGATGCCTTGAAAACATCGATCATTTCCTTTTTGTTATTCATTCCGCTCGCCTCCCACGGCGCTCCTTTCATCATTGACGATTTTTCCTACCCAGACAGTGCTACAGCCCAGCAAGCATGGAAAAACCGTGCTGATTCACTGCCGGTGCAGATGGCAGATTCCGGCTCCTGGGGCGACGAAAGGGTAATGAAAGCTCCTTGCGATTTTTCGATACAACAAAGCAGGTCTTACTGGGATCGCGATGTTACGATGGACCTTTCTGATTACCGGCAATTCGCCCTGGAGATTTACATACCGAATCCGGGAGCCATTTCTCGTCTCTCCCTTTATTTTCACTCAGGTGATGGTTGGTATTCGGGCGGCAAGGCAATCACCTCACCCGGATGGCAGACTCTGTACTTTGCGGTAAACGATTTTTCCACAGAAGGCACTCCTGCAGGCTGGAACGACATAGATATCATTCGCATATCCCCCTGGAAGGATGCCGACGAAGATACCTTCATAGCTCTTCGCGAGCTTCGTGCTTTTACCCCCTTGGTTTTCTTGGTAAGAGACACAGCCACAACCGACACATCCACGGTCAAAAGGACCATCGAACTGATCTCAAAGTGGCTTGGCAGCTACAATGTGTCTTTCGGAGTCATTGATGACGTGGACGTGGAAAATGGATATCTTACCGGGTCCAAGATGGCAGTCTTTCCCTATAACTCTCTGTCCGACAGTGCAATTTCAGCAACACAAGCCTACGTCTCAGCAGGTGGAAAGCTCATGGTTTTCTACACCCTCGATGACCGTATCGCAGCCCTTCTGGGATTCGAGCGCACTGGCTGGACCAGGGGGGACTTCGCATCATATAGATTTGAAGACGATGATATCGAAAACCTACCCGCATCCGTGGCTCAACTTTCATGGAATATCACCATAGCCGCTCCAAGCAGCGAACAAAACGCGCGAGTCATCGCCCAGTGGTATGACTCGCAAGATAGTCCAATGGGCTACCCGGCCTGGCTAGCAAGTGATAGCGGGCTTTTCATGTCCCACGTCATTCTTGGACAAGACCCGCAAAATAAACAACTCATGCTCCTGGCCTTGATAGGCCATTATGTCCCGGAAATATGGCCCACGGCAGCGCAAGCCGCCCTGGAAAAAATCGGAAGAATCGCAAAATACCTAAGTTACGAAGAGGCAGTAAGCCACATCAGGGCCACAGGCACACAGACACCAAGAGCATCCCAGGTGGAATCATCCCTTGCGCAGGCCGAGACACTACGCACAAACGCGCTCGATCTGTATTCATCTGATAAATTTGCACAAACCATAGTCACTGCCATCGATGCACGCCAGGCTCTGGCCGAAGCATACTACTTGTCTCGCTCACCCATGGTGCCCGAATTCCGTGCCGTCTGGGAACACGCCGGCACAGGCCCCTACCCCGGCGACTGGCAAAGATCCATCCGTATTTTGGTCGAGAACAACTTCACCGCAGTCTTTACCAACATGCTCAGGGGAGGACTGGCGCACTATGATAGTGCATATTTACCTCACTCTGATGCATTC
>CAYSLH010000473.1:0-1662 GCA_964431605.1 uncultured Myxococcales bacterium | reverse complement strand
AAGAGTGATTCGAAGCGCTTGGATTTATACAAGGCATTCAGAAACAGGGGCTGGCCGGCCAATGACGAAGTTCTGAAAAAGATGATTGAAAAGCGTACGGAGCTTGCGAACCTTTTGGGGTACGAGACATGGGCCGATTACGCCACCGAGGATAAAATGATCAAGACTGCGACTGCCGCCCAATCTTTCATTGACCGCATTTCAGGTTTGGTGAAAGAACGGTCGCAAAAGGATGCGGAAGAACTCCTGGAGAGACTGAAGAAAGACGATCCCTCGGCCACGGAGGTAGGTGATTGGCAGAAGAGTTACTTGGCGGAGTTGGTAAAGAGGGATTCCTATTCTTTCGACTCTCAGAAACTTCGTCAGTATTTCCCGTATGAAAAAGTCAAGAAGGGTGTCTTGGGCCTGACGAGCAAGATGTTCGGAGTTAGATATAAAAAGATTGACACCCAGGTCTGGGATCCATCAGTGGATGCGTATGAGATATGGGAAGGAGACAAACTGCTCGGTCGTTTCTTTCTCGACATGCATCCGAGGAAAGACAAGTACAAGCATGCAGCGGCTTTCCCCATACAGGTGGGATTAGCTGACCGGCAGTTGCCAGAGGCAGCACTGGTTTGTAATTTCCCTGGTGGGGATGATGATCAGGGTTTGATGGATCACCACCAGGTCGTGACCTTCTTCCACGAATTCGGTCATCTTTTGCACCACCTTTTTGGGGGAAGGCAGAAGTGGGTTGGGCAATCCGGTATTGCCACAGAGTGGGATTTCGTCGAAGCGCCATCGCAGCTTTTAGAGGAGTGGGCATGGGACCCTCAAGTGCTGAAATCTTTTGCCGTCAACGAAAAGGGCGAGGTGATCCCTGACGGATTGATACAGAAGATGCGCCGCGCCAGGGACTTTGGAAAGGGACTGTTCGTGCGTCAGCAGATGTACTATGCCGCTTTGAGCCTCGCATACTATAACCAACCATCCCTTTCCAAGGACACTACCGAAGTGGCCAAGGAACTTGCAGCAAAGTACGCTCCTTTCAAATGGGTAGAAGGGACTCATTTCCAGGCAAGTTTCGGACACCTATCGGGTTATTCATCAAACTACTACACCTACATGTGGTCTTTGGTGATAGCAAAGGATCTCTTCGATTTTATCAAGGCAAGGGGCTTGTTAGACCCTGAGGTCCTTACCAGTTACAGGAAGTCCATACTCGATGCAGGCGGCTCCAAGGATGCCGCTGACTTGGTGAAGGACTTTTTGGGCAGGGAATTTTCTTTTGATGCTTTTTCTCAGTGGATGAACCGGGGGTGAATCCTATGGGGAATCGTGGTTGGATATGATAACTTTGTATTCGTCAATGTTTGCGTCCTCGATAAGGTCCACCAGGTTGATCCATATGGAATGATAGTTGAAACCTCCATGCTTCATTTCGTCCAGGGCTGCTGATTTATCCCAGCCTTGAACGACCATGCGATAGAAAGCTACCATTGTGCCGGTTCTGTCCGCACCGTGATTGCAGTGGACCAAGACAGGTTGCTTTTTGAGGTCTGTGACTGCTTCGAGGAATCTGAGCACGTGTTTCTTTTTTACCTTCCAGGTTTTCAGTGGGATGTGAATATATTCCAATTCCGTTCCCTTTATCTCATCACGGTCGGAGTGAAACAGGCG
>CAYSLH010000472.1:0-1792 GCA_964431605.1 uncultured Myxococcales bacterium | reverse complement strand
TGGTCTTCTCGGTTCCTACCTCCCTTAGCCTTCAGGCTTTTTGTGGTTCCGGGCCTGCCTTGCTCATCGCAATCGTGCTTTCGGTTCAATGCCTGCTGCTGTGGAGGATATTGAGTAAAGCCGGTAATTTTTCCGCATGGACAGGCTTTTTCATGATCTTGGCCATATGGGGCGAGGATTTTGCTTGGAACACAGAAAGGGCCTACCATTTGGGCCATTTGATGTTCTCCATGGGGTTATACCTTATCTTTTTGGATCATCAGGGAAAACCTTTTGCAAAATGGTTATTTGTTCCATTGGTTGCCCTTTGGGCAAATCTTCACGGTTCATGGGTGGTCGGACCGGCTCTGCTGGGATCATACTCTGTTGGTCTCATGATAGACAATCGCAGGATAAATCGTGCAGACCTCATCCACATCATCCTGGCTTTTCTGGCGTTTTTCGCAGCGGCCCTATCACCCGAAGGAATCGATACCTGTTTGTACCCTCTCAGATTTCTTTGGGGATTATATGATCAGCAAATAGCAGAATGGCATCCTATGGACTTGTCCAACGGTTGCGCAAAATCAGTAGTGCTCATGATACTGCTGAGTGTGTTCACCATGTGGCGCTCACGTCTGAAGAACCTGGCATTTTCCCTTCCTGCCCTGGGACTTTTCTTTGTCACTGTGGTCATCGAACGTTTCAGTCCTTTTTCTTCCATGGCCATGGCCTTGTACCTTGCAGCCACCTGGAGGACCGAGCAGGCAAAAAAAAACGGCATGGACAACGTATCAGGAGCACTCGATGTATCTGTGAAAAAAATCACCAAGGCATTGCGTGCTTATAACCTCAAAAGCGGTGGTGGAATACTTCTCACCTCAATCCTTATGGTGATCATGGCAAGCTTTTTATTGCATCCCGAAAAACTGGTGGATCGACTGGATCCATCACTGTTTCCCATAGCGGCCCTAAAGGAACTACGCCATCATCCACCAGGTAAAGTCTTCAACACTTTCAGGCTCGGAGGCGCAATTTCAGCCATCGATGGACCACAATACAAGGTATTCATCGACGGAAGAAGTGATCCATTTTCACGCAGGATCCACGAGGATTACAATAAAGTTGCGCTCGTATTGCCCGGATGGAAAAAGATTCTTGAAACCTACGATCCAGACTATCTTCTCTGGAGTACTGTCATCTATGGAAGCAAATTATTAAAGGTTCTCAAAAGCACAAATGAGTGGAAAGTTCTGGTAAATGAACCAATCGGGGTACTGTGGAAAAAAAACAGGGACGATTCAGAACAAACCGGATTGGGTCAAGACTCCGATAAGTGAACCCAATGCGATGGGCAAAGCATAAGGAAGGGTTACCTTGTCTCCTTGTCCAGTTGCCGTTACAAACATTCCTCTGGCCATACCACCATCTGATTCGATGAGTTTTTTCCTGAAGAGCAAAAGACCGAACCCCAAGACTCCTCCCACCAAGGCGGCATACATGCTTATGGCAAGCGACAGCCTGAACCCGGCCAAAGCTCCAACCGCTGTCATCAGTTTTATGTCACCACCTCCCATACCCTTTCCCCACAAACCAATAAGCCCGAACAACACGAAGCTGAACCCGGCGCCTAAAAGCGACGAGATCAATCCCTGGTCAAAGATTCCACCCAACCCGAAAGCACCGAGCCTTACTGCCAGCCCAACCGCCAAAGAGGTCAAAGAAAGCCAGTCAGGAATCACATGGCTGCGCATGTCCGTGTATGCTGCAACACAACAAACCGCAATCAGAAATACTTCAAGAAAAATATCAA
>CAYSLH010000471.1:0-1849 GCA_964431605.1 uncultured Myxococcales bacterium | reverse complement strand
CTACTCGGCGAAAATATCCAATGCTTTTATTGTTCAAGTCTTCTTAGGTCTATGACTGCGTTATCTGCCAGGGCACTATTTACCAATGCCGACCAATCGCGTGTTGTAGTATTTTTCATAGCCATGGTAAGAATCGTCGTCTTTATAAGGCCAATGGTCCGGATCATACGGATATGTTGTCATTCCATGGTATGGCAGGGGATAAATTGAATTGGTCAATCGTCGTTGCTTTACATCGAAAGCAATACTATAAAACACATCAGCCGCCAAAAAAACAGATCGGGATTTCCCATCTGGCAGTTCGGGGGCATCAAAAGATAGAAACAGTGAGTCACCATGAGACATCAGGACGAATCGATCATCAACCGAATCCACCAAGGACATTACATCTCCGTATCGAGTATACCAGCCTGATAAAATTGCCCTTGGCTCCAAAGCATTGTAATCGTCTTTTGCGTTCATGGGATGATATTGATTTTGAGGCTCGTATGTGGCTCGGCCCCCACTGTGCAGGTATGCTGCTTTTGGCGAAAGTTCGGTAAGTTCCAGTTTCACAGGACGAGAATCATCAAACAACACCTGGTCGAGTATGTCCCTGCCTATTGCCTGATGGGCCATGGTTATACGCATGGTCGAATCGTTGGCATCAAGTAATCCAGCCAGATCGATTGCCCAGCTATGACGGTCTCCAGCATTCTTGCCGGACATTTCACGGATTACCCAGTCTCCATTGGCATCGCGTGTTTCAATGACCGTCGCTGGAACATGGGGGGGTGACAAGGTTGTTTCCAAATCAGCATACTGGCTCCATGCGGTAACTATCAGTTTCGAATATTGTGGATGTTCGATTTTTCCAAAGCTCACTATGACCCGGCTGATTCCATCGTGTGTCAGTTCAACAGGCTGTCCGTCTGCATGACTTATTTCCCAAAGAACATCGCTACCATCGTCGTTTGTCGCCCAAACAGGAGGACGAGGGTTGCGAATTGTCAGGAAATACTTAGGAGAAACATAGCCGAGTTGGGATGTGAAACTCCAGGTGCTCACAACACCATATCCTTCAGGAACGTCGGCCAAAACCAGCCTGGCCATGTCGAAATAACTTGACTCAAACTGTGTTTCCCTGATTTTGAGTCTGTATTCATCGCTGGTTGGAGAAAAATCCTGCAACAAGTATAAGCCTCCTTCGTAATACTCAGGCTGAAGGATTTTTATGTTTTTTCCAAGGACCGAACCACCCAGATCAGTAGTGTAATTGTATTGTTGTCCATCGAAGGTGTAGACGAATGGACAACTCATGGAAGACCCACCACCGCTGCTTCCTCCGCCTCCTCCGTCACCCTCTTGGGTACACTTACAATTAGAGCCGAGCATGGCGAGTATGGAAAGCCCAATCATATAAAGCTTTATTTTTATATGATACATTGTTCTTCCTGTTCTTCTTTACTCATGTGTAGCGCACCAGGGGCTCTTTGAATACCTCCGTCCATCCAAATCTCCTCCAAATCTCCAAATGGTCAGGTGCAACTGCAAACCCTGTATGGTCCTCCGTCGGTTATGCGATCCCAGCCGGTTTGAGTGGTGCCACTTGGGCAATCGCAGTTTTCTGGAACGATCCCACCCACTACTTCTATCCCGTCTTTCACCTGGCCGCATGGTATTGAGTATTGAGAGCAATCCCCTTGCTGCCCCGAGCACGTTGTCATCTTGCAAGGATCTCCACACCCTTCTTTCGTGGGACAATACCGACACTTACCCGCATTAGGATTATCGCTTAGCATGACATCTTCTGAGCAATAACCGCAAAGTGCATAGCCTTGTTTTTCCGGGCAGGGGGTGTTGTCACAGG
>CAYSLH010000470.1:0-1877 GCA_964431605.1 uncultured Myxococcales bacterium | reverse complement strand
ATCGCCTGCCCTTGTCCTGTGCAGAGAGTGCGCTCGGTATAGAGCCCAGGAGGGCCGATTTCACCGTTTGGTACCTGGTGCAGACCGACGTTTGTGATAAGACCCAGCTGCGGCGACCCGTTGCCATTTCTTTCGAGCATCTCCAGCTTGTGCATTCCAGCAAGTACCTGGAGTCACTATGGCAAGACGACACCATGGCTCGCATGATCGGATGCAGTGGTGTCAAGATTCCCGCGGACGAGGTTATAAAGACCGCTCGCCTGGCCTGCGGAGGAACCCTGGAGGCTGCAAGGTTTGTGCTGGCCAATGGTGGACCTGCGTTGAATCTTTTGGGCGGAATGCATGGGGCAGGCCCGGATTTCGGAGTGGGCCTTTGCCCGGTAAACGACATGGCCTGTAGCGTTGCGGTATTGAGGCATGAGGGCTTCGATGGCCAGGTCTCCATCGTGGACTTGGATGCCCATGCCCCTGTGGGCACGAGTGCGTGCCTGGGTGACGATCCAAAGGTATGGATCGGTTCCATCTCCACTGACGATTCAACCTTGGATGGAGTCGAAAGTTTCGTCGTTCCCGAAGGGTGTTCCAATCGTCAATACAAGGAGACGTTTGGTTACTTACTAGAGGCCATACCTGAATCGGACCTGGTGTTCGTAATTGCAGGAGGTGATGTCCTTGAAGGAGATCGCCTGGGAGGGATGAAACTGGATTTACAAGGTGTTCGAAAAAGAGACCAGCAATTGAAAACGCACCTGGGAGCGACTCCTAGCGTTTGGCTGCCTGGCGGAGGTTATCATCGGGATTCCTGGAGGGTGTTGGCAGGTACTGCTCTCGTGCTCGCCAAAAACAGCACCATGCCCATTGCCGATTCGTACGATCCCATGGGGGAACGATTTGCAATATTGTCTCGGGACCTGGATTCACAAGAACAACCCAAGGGATGGTTGAGCGCGGACGACGTTGCTGAGGCGCTGCGTATTCCAGGAGCCTCGCAGCCCAAGCTCCTTGGGTATTATTCAGAGCAGGGAATAGATTTCGCCCTTGCTCAGTTCGGCATCAGCTCACATCTTCGTAGATTGGGATACAGGGATTTTCGCACCGTGATCGACAGGACTGAGCAGGGAGACAGGTTCAGGCTGTTTGGAAAATCCGCAAAAGAACTGGATGATGATCAAGAGTACTTGTTGGTGGAGTGTCTACTGGATAAAAGTACCATAGATGAAGATCGGGTTTTGTATGTTCACTGGCTGACCCTCAGAAACCCCCTGGCAGCTTTTTCCAGCGACAGGAGAAAGCTGCCTGGACAGGATGTTCCAGGGCTTGGTCTCGCTCGCGAGGCCGGACAAATGTTGATCCGGATTGCCAAGAGATTGGAACTCGCAGGGGTGGCGTACAGACCGGCATGGTATCATACGGCCTTTGCAGGCAGGTATCACATGAGGTTTTCCAGCCCGGTTCGCCAAGGCCAGTTCGAAGCTCTCATGAGAGACACTTCAGGTCACAGACTCGATCATGTAACCAGGGCCATCGCTCAACACAGGGTTCTGATGAACGGGGCCGCATACAAGTGGAGTGCGGATCCCATGGTTATTTGGCTCGATGGACGACCTGATGACAGGCATGTTATAGAAAAGGAAAAACAGAGGGTGCATTTCGAGATTTTGCCGGAATCCATGGATTCGGCTGTAAACTAGTCACAGCGATCATATACCATAGTAGGAGTCGGCGTCTTGTCCTGGATGGTTTTTTTAGGGATTACGATTGCGGCTGCAACAAGCACCGGGTCGGTCAATGGTAAAAATATTTTCCGCTGGGACCATGTCTCCGACATCCATCTCATGATGGACCGAAGGGCTTTTTCCGAGTTACGCAATCAGACC
>CAYSLH010000469.1:0-1878 GCA_964431605.1 uncultured Myxococcales bacterium | reverse complement strand
GGTCTGGTCACTTGCCACTTATTTCCTACTGTATACAAACGTTTAATCGTTGGAAACGGTGAGACAAGGGCTGAAACAGGTGGCTGGTACCTGCCCACCCACAGCAGCACCTGCCCAACTTGGACATCATAACGGTACGCAACAAAGCACGAAGAGCGTCTATTGCGCGGTGGGGCATGGAGATATTATAACCGCTTCGATCCTTTAATCTACACCGGGTCATACCCGGACCAAGGGGATAGCTCCTTCGGGTTTCGGTGTGTTCGGTGAGTGGTCAATCCCCTGCAAGGAGTTGTGCGAATTCGGATGGGCCGATCACCAATGTGACCTTGTTTTTTCGAAACGGCCCCTTCAAACTAACAGGTCTGCGGGGCACAAAGACACCAGGCATCCTGGAAGACCAACCCGCAGACCAGCAAGCCCGATTCCAGATCCAGGGATTGGTCCTTCTGAGCAGTTGCTCGAGGTCGGCTCGCATGACTGTAATGTCTCCATATGCCCTGCATAAAAGAACAGATCATCCATTTTTGCAGGGCTAATGGGGATATTATCTTGGGATTATGTTCCTGTCAGTAATCGCAGATATCTGCAATTCGGCTTTAGCCTTTTGAAATATTTTCTATTTTCCAAGTGGCTGGCACCTGCCCAGCAGCTCAAAATGGAGTTCATGATTTTCTTGTTTGAGTTCATTGTTGTCATTGATCTGTACGCTTGCCGTGCTGCTGTCGCGCACGTTGTTGCACGAGCTTGGTATTACAAAGAGCACGGTCAAAAAGGAAAATCGAGTCAGCCGAATCATGGGGCCCTCCTTGGGTAATCGGGCAGTAGAGTTTCTGACTTTCAGCCTAGCAGGATAGTTATTGCTTGGAATCAGGCGGATGCCTTAGGGCAAATGACCTATCTCGATCATAATTTACTTGTTTTCTGCGGGGCCATCGAGAGAAGGGACTCGTCAATCAAGATAGCTTTATTGTTAAATCGCGCTTGTCTCCAGCATTCAATCTTTTCGATAGGACACGTAGATATCCGCCTCGATCATGGTCTCATTTTCATAATAGTGATGTACGAAATACAGATTGCCGTCATCGTCAAGGGTCGGCTCACCTGCAAACTGTGATACGATCAATTCCGGCTCATCCCAGTTGTCACCCACTTTCCTGGAGCGGAAGATCGCCGGGCTACCCTGGTACCTCCTTGTAAACCACAGTTCGCTGCCTTCGGAGTTCACAAAAGGATAGGCATCCATTTGTTCTGTGTTGACGGCCTCTATATTCATGGGTTCAGACCAGGACTGTCCACTCTTAGTGGTAACCCAAATATCGTATCCACCACGACCACCCGGTCTGTCCGAATGAAAATACAGATCGTCTCCGTGGATATGTACCTCTCCAATCTGAATCTCTTTCATCAAACGGTCACCAGAGTATGTCCAATTCGTCCATCGCCCATCAACAAGCGAAGCAGTAAACATGTTGACCCCATTGAATCCTTCCCTAATAGATGCAAACCACATCTCATCGCCCTGGACACATACGGCTCCATCCAGAGCCAGCTTTCCCGGGTCCTGGAGCCAGACCCTGGTGGGGCGCGACCAAGTATCTCCTTGCTTGTGAGAGGCCCAGACACCAGTGACTTGATCCAAAATCTGCTTTTCAGGAGGGACTCGGACATCTGGAGTAAAGAAAAAGTACAAAACCGAGCCGTCCGGAAGAATAAACGGCGAGTCTTCGGCACCGGCCGTGTTTATGGGATAGGCAAGCGGCACAGGTTGTTGAAATTCGTCACAATGCAGGATTGGTGGATATTGATCCGTGTCCGGTCCTCGTTTTGCGATGTCCTCCGGGACCTTTTTCTCCCTGTCTATATCTGGATGTTGAC
>CAYSLH010000468.1:0-1879 GCA_964431605.1 uncultured Myxococcales bacterium | reverse complement strand
CAGCGCGGTCATGGAGGACACAAAGCTCTGGTCAAAGTTCGCAGCCTTGTTCTTTAGGGTACAGCCTGGAAAATATAATACGCTCATCGCTCTCGGGGCTCCGGCACTGGTCAGCCTGTAAGTTTTCTCATGGCCGCCACCAGGAGAATGGGAGGCGCGTCGGAACATGCCGGGTTTATATCAGCCGGGTCGAGCATCCCTTCTCGTTTTCTAAGCTTCACAAGGCGAAAGGCCTCCATGACCCTTGCCAGGTCTATTCCCCTGGGACATCTTACACTACACTGCAAGCAAGAGGAACAAACCCAGATGGTCTTTCCCGACAAGACCTGATCCAATCGTCCCAATTGGGCTTGATGCATCAAGGCCCTGGGAGTGAGATCCATCTCCAACACATTGGGACATGATGCAGAGCACACACCACACTGCATGCAAAGTGAAATCATTTGTCCAGACAAAGTGTCCAAGTGATCCAGCTCACGGAGAATGTCAGGAGTCATCTTGATATTGGCCACGGTTCACCCCTGCGTCAGCAGTTCGACAGGCTATCTAGCACCGAAGAATTTTCTCGTCAACGTACAAACACGACAGCAAAGGTACATAAAAGCTGCGCTCCCCCAAAGAGATCCCGCGGATACAAGCTAATTTATTGATTCATCGACTGATTAAAAATAACGCAATAACACCGGCCAATAGTGGTCATAAAATCTTTCAATGCTCATCTAATATAAAAGATCATTTTTTTATAAACTCGATGGCCTTTTTCGTTGCCATGAGCAATGGCTGAGCAGAGATTGGTTTTCCCACTGCGCCTTTCATCCACAGGTTGGGAACAATCCTTCCCTGCTTGCACATGCGCTCCATTTCGGTTCCGAGAGGATGATCTCTGAAGTAATCCTTTACCTGGAACGCGATGAGGTATCCCAGGGGATAATCCGGCAAGTACAGCCCATATGCGATCATGTGAGAATAGATAGCAAAGATGGGACTGTCCTTTACCCCAAACTCCCTGGCGAAATACTTGTTCCATACTTGCTTTGCACTATCTGTGACCGCCTGGTTGAGTTGGTCCGCACTTGCGTCCGGATGGGCGTACATCCAGTGCCAGACCTTCATGTCCACCAATCCCACGGCCGCGATCTCCCTGGTCATCCAGAAATCATCCAGGGTATTGAAGGCCCTCTGAGTGGCGTCATCATTACCAAGCCCAAGCACTTGAAGATCCCTTGCCTGGAACACGAACGCAAACCCTTCCGTAAAAGCATTGTTGGGCACTCCCTGCAAAAGGGTATGGTCTACCCGATACAAGGTAAAGACCTGCTCAATATTGTGGCCCATCTCGTGCATGGCGATATTGAACCCTTTGTAGTTCATACCGCCTTCTGGAACACGGGTTCTGAGGTGTGCTTTTTGACCTCGCATCTTGGGTCCCCAGGCATGGCCCGCCCCCCGTGCCGGATCGACCTCTATATGGTCTCCTAAAAACTTTGCGGTTTTTTCATCGAAGCCCAACTGTTGCAAAATGTCAGGTATGGATTTTTGATAGGCATCTACTGTGGGAAAACGCTTTGCCACCATCTCGTCCAGTTTTCTCTCGTCGATGGAGCCACGTGCCTTGAATCCGTCATACCAAATATCAAACGGTCGTAAATCTCTGCCCAGTCTCTTTCGGATGAGGTCGGCGACCAATTTTCCCTCAGGCGCAGACAGTACCGAATCGAGCAATGCTTCCACTTCTTTCTCCGGGATTTCCCTCTCCAGTTCAAACCGCCTGGCCATGTGAGACGGAGCATCCGGGTAATACTGATCCTGCTCTCTCTCCGCCCTAAAGACCTCCAGCAGGTGCACAAACCTCGTGTCAGGCTCACGGGCCGAATCCTTT
>CAYSLH010000467.1:0-1894 GCA_964431605.1 uncultured Myxococcales bacterium | reverse complement strand
GGCCCTTGTCCAGCCACACGGCCCTGGTGCACAGAGAGCGAATGGTCTCCATGGAATGAGATACCACGACCAACGCTTTCGACTTGGTGATCATCTCCTTCATTCTCTCTGTGCTCTTTTGCCTGAACTTCATGTCTCCCACACCCATCAACTCGTCGATGATCATGATCTCCGGCTCCACGATGGCGGCGATGGAAAAGGCCAATCTTGCCCTCATGCCTGACGAGTAGGTACGCACCGGCATGTCGATATAATCCTTGATCCCGGAAAACTCCAATATCTCGTGGAACTTGCCCCTCATCTGTTCGAGGGTAAAGCCCATGTAAACACCATTGAGGAAAATGTTATCCCTACCGGTCAGATCCAGTTGAAAACCTGCGCCAAGACTCAAAAGGGCGGATACGTTACCACCCACTTCCACACTGCCGGAGGTGGGAGACATTATCTTGCTCAGCAGCAAACAAAGAGTGGATTTTCCTGCGCCGTTTTCACCTATCACACCCAGTGACTCACCTGGACCGACCTCGAAACTCACGTCTTTCAAAGCCCAGATATCTATTCTTTCATCCCTCCTGAGCACGGAACGAAACAACGCTTCCCGTAAGTTCTTGCGCCGTGATTTGAAAGCCTTGTATCGAACGCTTGCGTTGTTCACCCTGATGACAGGCTCTTGGTTTTCACCCTGGGCCTCAGATGGTTTTATTTTGTCCGCGGGGGTTGTGACCGCCACCTCGGCGGACGATTCTTTTGTGGCTTCAGGTTCCGAATCCATGGGCCCGGCAGATGATTCTTTTGTGGCTTCAGGTAATGTGACCACAGGCTCGGCAGGCAGAGGTTTCGTGTCTTGCGGTTCCAAGTTCGTGGGTTGCTGTCCATGAACCGAGTTTCCTTTAAAAACCTTTGCTTTTATCACACGCATTACCAGCCTGAACAACTCGTTCATGACGAACGCCAGAAAAAGCATGAACACGGCCGCAACACGCGAGTATGAAAATCCCCGGTAGAAAAAGCCCAAGGCAAAAATCACGCAGAAAGCAAGGGCAACACCTTTGAACAGTAAGAACAACTCCTCTTTCTTATTCATTCCACCCCGGTAGAGTCCAACGAGAACAAACACGGTGACATATGCCAACATCATAAAGGGCAGGGCCCTGTATAGCTCGCCCCATGGCGAAGGACCGGGCGCAAACAAGCCATGCCAATCCACATAGTATCTCAAATCAAAGGCCAGGTTTGCCGCCAGTACCAATGAGCCCAAATCCGCGAGGACAAGGAGAGCCTTGAACAATGCTTCGAACTTTTTACTTTTCATAGGTTCTGTACCAGTTTTCCTTCCAACCTTCGAAATACGTAAAAGCCCATCAGACAAGCTACGGTTCCCACACCAAGAACATATCCGAGATCAAACATCGAAGGCATGCGTCCGTACATGATAATGTCACGATAGGCGGTCATTAGTTCGGTGAAGGGATTGGCGAGCAGGACGTGCCGGAGTTTTCCATGGATTCGGTCCAGGGAATAGAGGCCTGGTGACAAAAAATACCACATTCTCAGTACATGGCTCATGATGTTTCCCGTGTCTTTGAACAAGACCCCCACTGCGGACAATGTCAGGGCCAGACCCACGGTAAACAGAGCTTGCAACGCCATGACCACTGGTAACATTACATAGTACAGATTCGGCCACGTGCCGTACTTGGGACCGAATATGATCCCCAGCA
Source organism: uncultured Myxococcales bacterium (assembly GCA_964431605.1). Classification (GTDB taxonomy): domain Bacteria; phylum Myxococcota; class B64-G9; order B64-G9; family B64-G9; genus JALVPF01. The sequence goes on along the minus strand of CAYSLH010000467.1, from coordinate 173 downwards.
CCACTGCCACGATCAACCCGAATCCGAAAAAGACCATGTTCGACAAAACTAAAGAGACTGGCAGCACGGCCTTGGGAAATCCCACTGCCCTTATGATACCGGCCTGGCTGGGAAGAATTATTATGGCCTGGCTGATGGAATCGGCAAACGTCTTCCAACTGAGAAGACCGCAC
>CAYSLH010000466.1:0-1948 GCA_964431605.1 uncultured Myxococcales bacterium | reverse complement strand
AAAGATGGCAAGAGGGCCGCTCCAGTTGATCCAGACATGTCCGTGCTCGAACAGGGCTGTTGCTGTTGCCAAGTACATCAAGGTAACCAACAAGGCTCCCCCGGCTTTTGTCAAGGGATGAAGCCCCAACTTTGGCCAATAGAGGACAGAAAGGACTAAGCCAAATAATGCACACACCAGGGTATCGAGCCACCATGGAGTACGTGTGATTGGATCGTTTTTGAGTATGTTGTCAATGGCGGTAGCGTGGACTTCCACTCCCGGCATGTCGCTGGAAAAAGGTGTCTTTACCCGATCATGACCAAAGTAGGTAAAGCCTATGAGAACAATTTTTCCTTTCAGTTCGCTGGTGGGTATCTTACCGTCAACCAGGTCCTTTACCGAGTAGGTTGGGAAAGTGCCAGGTGCTCCCCTGTAGTTTAGCCCGAACGCGTGGTGAAGATCGAGTTTGATGGTTCGTGTTCCTATTCGAACCTCGGGCCGTCCGTGCGCTCCGTCTCCCAAGTAGACTACAGAACCCCTTGGTACGTCTTCGAAAGCTGCAACGACCTGGATCGCCATGGCCGCGAGATACGATTGGCCAAAACCCCTGACCGCTACCATCTGTCTCACCGAGTGGCTCGCGTCCTCTGCGACTGTTATGACCCCCAGTGAAAGTGCAGCATGGTTCAGTGACTGCATGGAGGATATCGCCTTGGTGGCAGTCTCGGGTGGTAGACATCCCGGTGATGACTGGCCAAAGGATGCCTTTGAAAGATCCATGCAGGATGTGGCGGTTCCGCTATTGCCGACATGACATGCCAGAACCACGTTCCCCAGGTCGCTGATGGCTGCCTCAAGGCGTTTGTCGCCCCGGGTCGCATGATAAATATCTTTGAGTAACTCCACTGGTTCAAGACAGTCAGGCAAGACTTTTTGGGATCGACGAAAAAACGAGTTCAACCTGGCCTGTAGCGGCGGGTCGAGTATTTGTTCAGGATCCACGAACAGCGCATCAATGCCTATGGTTTTTGCACCTTGGGTTTTTAGGGCTTTGAGTACTTTTACCCAACCGTCGCGTTTTTCGAAGAGGCTGGGTTCGCGTTTCATCGCGTAGTCGTCGAAAGCTATGATGGCGATTCGTGTTCCTGGTTGCTCTGGCCCACGAATATTGAAACGCCAGTCGAGAGTTTTTAGCTCCAGGGAGTCCAATGCATCTGTAATAATGGGTATTTGCCATCCCAGCCGGTTGGCGGTGACCAGTGAACTCATCACAAGCACTACGAGCAAACCAGCCCAAAATGGGTTTTTCAGGCTGTTCACCAGGCACGTATCCCCGTGGTGTAAGTTGCGCTCTCGTGACTATTTCCGAAAATGTATTGTCGTGACAAGTCATGGCACCTGTGCAAACACGCTGGTGCAGACAGTATAAGGATTCGAGATACCTTTCCTTTATACACTTTGATCCTCAGCTTGATGAGGATAGGCTTGTCGGTGTATATTTTCAGATCCTCTATGCGGATCTTTGCAAAGCACGACGTGTCCGTAAGCTTTGCAAATAGCTCCCTCAGTGGCTTTGGGGGTCTGCCCTTTTGGAACTTATTATTCTTGGACCAGAGTGCGATTTCGAAATGAAGCCTTTTTGCCTCGGCAGCCACTAAGCCTCCGGTCGCCTTGAGTTCCTTTGATGGTGCTATTTCATCCAGTGATACTTTGTTACCGGCAGGATGAGTTACCATGCGTTTACGGGAACGCTGAAGAGATTTGCCGCCAGGTGTCGACCGATGGGCGGATTGTTGTGATTTTCCGCCAAAAGTCTTCATGTATTTGTGTTTGTATATGGCGCTCGGGGAGACAGGCGCCTTGTGAAGATCGCTTGGAATTCTCGCAGCCTCTTGTGGTTCTTTTTCGTTTTCTGTACGAATGGTCTTGGCTGCCGACATCCTTGCGTGCCACCCAACTATCCTCT
>CAYSLH010000465.1:0-1955 GCA_964431605.1 uncultured Myxococcales bacterium | reverse complement strand
TCTGCGAGCTTGTCAGTACCGGCATCTCCAGCATCACTCACAATTCCATCCTCCACCTGTCCATCCGCTGCCTCGACACCGATATTGCCCCTGCAACCAAACAGTCCTAACAAGCATGGTACTGAATAATACACCAGGATCATTTTCCTCATGGTCTTGTTCCCTTTCACTTTGTTCGATCATATAACTGCTCGAAAAACAAATCCATCCATTCGAACCATGAACATGGTGAAGCCATTAGACTTTTGTCATTGAACGGCTGTAATATCGAGACTCGATGGCAAATATCTTTCAACGAATCATCGTCTCTTGTTTTATCATGGCTACTTTTGCTTCCCGACTCCAGGCTGTGCAGGACGAACCTGTACTCGTCTGGCGATTGAAAGCCATGGGTGTGGAGCAGGAACTGGCAGATAAAATACGGGGGTTGCTGGGAAAAGAAATCGACCATATTCAAGGAATCCGACTCATCGGGCAAAGAGAAATCTCCGCTGCAATTGAACATAAGCCACAGCTCGCGCAATGCGATGCTCAAGTCGAATGCCTGGCAGAACTTGGCGCGGAGGTAAAGGCGAACAAGGTAATTGCCGGAGTCCTGGGCAGGCTCGGTGAAACATTCAGCCTGGACATGAAAGTTGTGGACGTAAAAAACATCAAGCAATCAAGCCGACTGGCCCAGACATGGGACGGTGGAGACGAGACCCTCATAGAGGTCGTTCGTCAGGTCGCCACAAGAGCACTTAGACCTTCGGCCTATAGGGGTGAAGTTATTCTCCTTGTGAACATTCCCAAGGTAAAAATATTCATTGATGGTGATTTTATAGGCCAAAGCCCTTTGAATAAACCCCTCTCTCTGGTGCCGGGAAGACACGCCCTGAAATTGGCAAGGAAAAACTACAAGGATATTGAACGATTCATAGATGTCAGATTCGAACGCACTATCAAGGTCTCATTCACGCTCAAAGAAGCAGCCATGTCAGAAATCATAGCCATCCAAAAAGCCCACAGGTGGTGGTCGGTGGGATTGAGGGCAGGACTGATGGTAAACGTTGAGGGTTTCTGGGCTCCGGAGCTAAACCTCGAACTGAACCTGCGGCTGCCTTGGCTGGATGGAATATTCTCACTGGTTGCGGAATCGGGAGTATTGGGACAAAGATTCAGCGACCAGGCAACCGACCTGTCCGTTGATGGGGAATTACTAGCGTGGCTCAACACGCTTGGGTTGCAAATTCATATATGGCCTCGCTGGCCCTTGACACCCTTCCTGGACACAGGTTTGGGTATGGCCTTGGTTTGGAGTTCCATCGAACCTGAGGGATTCGACAAACAACAAGCCAGACAATCACGTTTCATTTTTTATGCCGGTGCCGGTCTGGAAATACACATGGGACCTGGAGCATTGTTTACCGAAGTACGGTATCAATACATGACTCTGAATCCATCTGGCAGCGGTGGTATCACGGGCTCTTTTGGCGCGGTTAGCACCGGTCTGGGCTACCGATTGGTTTTTTAATGATCAGGAGCGAGCAAATGACTGTAACTCATTCAAAGACAACGACTCGTTCTGGTATTTTTCTGCCATACCTCATATTGATCGTTCTTTTGACATCGTGCCAACAATTTCCTGAGCTAGCGCCACGAATTCAGAGGATAACCCCGGAGTCAATAGCCTCTGGCCAGGAACGTTTCGTTGTCATACACGGCGAATTTTCTCCTCGACTGACCTGGAATCCTGGAAAAGCACCTGAGATTTCAGCTGATTTCACAGTCTCATTCGCCGGCAACCCTTCGGATAGAGTTCGCCTGGTTTCAGCTACTGAATTGGTTGCGCGAGTTCCGGCCATCTCCGAGCCAGGCTGTATGGATGTCTTGGTGACAGGTCCCACCGGACTAAGCGGAATCAAGCATGATGGGTTATGTGTGTACGAAGCCACCCAAGTAGATCTGGTGGCATC
>CAYSLH010000464.1:0-1977 GCA_964431605.1 uncultured Myxococcales bacterium | reverse complement strand
AGAACCAGAGATCGAAGTTGAATTGGAACAAGACACCCTCGTTGAAGAACCGAGTTCTGCAAAAGGGCACAAGGAGACACGGCCCAAAGAGGAGAGGCAAGCATCTGAAGGCAAACTGGAGAAACAACCCGAACCAGAAAAACAACATCAACAGGAGAAACAAATTCCGGCAACACAGCCGGTACTGAAAGCAGCGACAAATCTTCAAACTCAAACTTTGGACAAACCGGCCTATCAGGCGCCTGAGGTTGTGGCAAAACGCCGAATTGCCGGAAGCGATCCCCAATATCCACCCATGGCGCGCAATGCCAAATTGCGTGCAACCATACTCGTAAAAATACACATCAACCCGGATGGCAAGGTTGGATTCATTAAAATTCTCAAAGGCAACCGTCTGTTCAACGATTCTGTAACCAAGGCCATCAAGACCTGGAGATTTTCTCCATACACCATCAACGGGAGACCGGTGGGCACTTACACGGTCTACAAGTTCGTTTTCCAAATCGACTAAAATCTTAGATCATATGGATCTATGGTTGAACTTAATAGCCTCTTCGAAGTACATTACACACCATCATGGCAGCGAAAAATAATGAGTTCAAAACAGAGGGAAATCTGGGCACATCTCCCCTCCCTCTTCTTTTTGCACAGATATTGGACGAAAAGCTCACGGGCCTGCTTCATATAGAAGCACAGGACGTGAAATACTGGGTCTACTTCGATGAAGGATTTCCTGCGGGAGTTCACAATCCGAAGTCCCAAGCCTATCTTGGTTCCGTCATGCGAGAGATAGGCTTCATCGACGATGCAACTTTCAATCAATCTCTCATGTTGATGGCAGAGCAAAAAAAGCTTCAAGGTCAAATCCTGCTTGGCCTCGGGGCTATCGACGACAAACAACTGGACAAGGCGCTTTCCCTTCAACTGGCCAGAAAGCTCTCCCAGATGTTCACCCTCAAAGAGGGCTCTTTCAGGTTTGCGGAAGACGAAGACCTTCCTCCTCCACAGGAGCCCATAAGGATCAATCCATACAGCCTCATCTACAACGCCATCAGGAGCAACTACGAGATAGGAGATCTGAAAAAAGGACTTGCCGGCCTGGTGGGTAAATCTGTCAAGGTATCGAGAAAATTCGTGGAGCGGGGGGCCCTGTTCGAGTTTCCCGAAGAGGACCTGGCAGATGCAAAAATACTCGAACAGTTCCGTCTTCCCCAGGAGTTTGCCAAGGCGGCTAAATGTGGACCTACCGCCGCCATGATGCTTCTTCTGACGCTCGAGTATTGCAATATGTTGGAACTTGAAGAACCTGATTTTTCGGTCCCCATAACTGGAATAGCCCACAAAAGGCCGGCACCCAAAGCCACACCGCCGCCCCCTTCTGCGCCTTCATCTCCAAGGCCAGGGCAACAACATAAGCCCGGCAACACAACACCACCTGCATCGTCTACTGTTTCCAATATCTCCAAGGAACTCTTGGAAAAAATCAATGAGAAGTTCGAACAAATAAGGGATGCCGAGCCGTGGGAAGTTTTGGAGGTGGAGAGGGAGGCTGATGGAGACAGGCTGAAGAAGGCATTTCTAACCATGGCCAAAGTCTATCACCCGGACAGGGTCGCAAATTGCCAGGACGAGGAAATCACCCACCGGGTAGACATGATAATCACAAAGATAAACGAGTCATACCAGATTCTGGCAGATCCCCATGCACGAATGGCCTACATGGCAGAAAAGGGGCGGTCGAAAAAACCAGGAGAGCCTTCCAAACCAAGACCGGAAGAAGCAAAAATTCAGTTCCAAAAGGCCATGGTGTTCTTCAAGAAAAAGGATTTGGCAAAAGCTGCGGAATGTTTGAGATGGGCTGCTGACATGGACCCGGAGGACGGCGACTACCTGGCATGGCGTCATTGGGTCGACTACCTGCGCTCCACCGATCCGCAAGACGTAAAATTCGACAAGGTAAAAGGTGATCTGCTGGCA
>CAYSLH010000463.1:0-1981 GCA_964431605.1 uncultured Myxococcales bacterium | reverse complement strand
GCCCCGTTCTATGTCGCAGACGACCCCCAAACCCTGCTGGACTCGTTCGATGAAATAATCCAGGGAGCCAGGGGCTGCGTTTTTGCACTGGACGGACGGGTAGAGCCCATGTCCTACGCAAAATATGGAAAGGTCTTTTTGAACGACAACGAGCTTGCGTACGATGATCCTGACGGGTGGACCCTAATCGATGCCTCAACGTTGAAAATTCAGGGCTCTGCCTGTCAGACCTTCCTCGACACGGACGATGTGCGACTTTCTGCTTCATTTCCTTGCGGAGCCCTAGTGACAGACTAATATCGGCTGGCACGATCGATACGTCTTATACAATCATTTACGTTCTGTAGCCTGGTGAGATAGAAAACCTGGAGACGTCTGCTGAAAGGTTGACACCACAACCGCTCCAGTGCTTCAATGCAATTCAACATAAACTATTGAAATCCGGGGTCCGTCACCCTAAAGGCCCGGGAGGTTGTAAAAATGATCAAGTGTCCCCAGTGCGGAAGAGAAAATGATGATTCATTCAAGTTTTGTCTCGATTGCGGTAATCCTCTTCACCCCAACGAGGCTAAACCGGAACCTGCTCCACCTGCACCAACTGAACAACCGCCAACACCTGCGGAAGCTGTGGTACCGGGAGCATCGGAAAAAAACATCGGGACCCAGCAGAATATCCCCTCGGCTCCGGCAAATCCTCAACCCACACCCAGCCCTTCTGCCACCTCCCAGCCGGTCGTAGTCGAACCAGCACCATCCTCACAGGCTGACGCATCGACCCAGCCGCCCGTAGCCGAACCACAACCAGAAGTTGTTCCATCGCCTACCGGACCGGCGAACCAGGCGGCATTGACCTGCCCCAAGTGCGGCACCACGGTCAAACCTGATGATGCATTCTGCGCTGGTTGTGGACAGAACTTGAAAGAACTCGAACACGGAAGCACCATGTTCATGCACACAGTGTCTCCAACTGCAGAGCCCACACGCAGAGTACGTCTGGTACTTATCAAACCCGATGGTTCGGAAGGTACGGTTTTCACTCTCGCCGAAAAAACGGTAATCGGTCGGTCCCAGGGAATGATCATGTTCCCGAAGGATCCTTATATCTCACCCAGGCACGCTGAGATAAACCTGTCAGGCGATACTATTACCATTACGGACCTGAACAGTCTCAATGGAATCTATCGGAAAATGACCAAAGAAGAACACATCACGCCAGGGACATATTTCAGGATAGGTCGGCAGCTGTTGCGCCTGGAAGTGCCGGGTGATTTTCAACCTTTGGATGTGGACGCCTCTGAGGGTGATGACAGTCAGTACTGGGGCAGCCCTGCTCCGCAAGTTTGGGCCAGGCTGGTACAGGTTCTCGAGGGAGGCAAAATCGGAGAGATTCATCTTCTGACACAGGCTGAGGTAATTATCGGACGGGAAGATGGAGAGGTAAGATTCCCGGAAGACGGGTTCATCTCCGCGCGCCATTGCAAGCTGGTGAACAAGGGAGGTGATTGTTTCATGTTTGACTTGAATTCGTCCAACGGCACCTACCTTCGCATCCACGAATCCCATGAACTGCAAAAAGACGACCGCATCCAAATCGGAAACCAGGTGCTTCGCATAGATATCTCATGACCCTTTGTATCCTCACCCATTCCATCATAAACCAACGATAGCTAGATCAAGTATGCGGCGGCGCAGGCTGCTACTGAAAGCGCCAGGCACAATAGTCCAAGGACGGAAGCATCAACACGGCTCGTTTGGTTCGGCATGGCAAGCACCATCGCCAGACTCTCACCATCATGCTCCTTTGTCCGAATGCTGACCCCGATCCTGTATCTGCCCACTCTGATCACATCTCCAGGTTCCAATCGTTTTCGCCCTCTGCACTTCGTAGAATTTATGTACACTCCATTGGAAGAGCCCATGTCCTCAACCCAAACAACCCCTCCCCTGTTCGTGATTCTGGCATGACTTCGCGACACCCTCT
>CAYSLH010000462.1:0-1999 GCA_964431605.1 uncultured Myxococcales bacterium | reverse complement strand
ACCTGGATTTTTTTGAAACCACGGAGGTGGCTTGGGCACAACCAACGAGTATAACCGCCAAAATCAACAACCAGCCGATCCTCGTTCCACCCATTTGAACTCCTCCCTGCTATGGGAGTGTAGTCCAGTGTCGGAACAAGGCCAATAATAAGTTTCACCCGGTCAAAGATTCCAAAATGGAACCCCCCAAGTGGAACACCTCCAGTTGAGGCAATTGCAAACGAAGACGGAATGTGGTGAACTTTCAACATGATGCAAGCGCCTGGCACAATGGGCACGGGACTTGCTCCCGTTGTTCCATGTCGAACATGAACAACAGGAGGAAGGTTATGAAAAGAGCCGAATTTTTCCTTTTTGCTATTTTTGCCTCTTGGGCGATTTTTATCCCTGGCTGTATAATAACAGATCACGAAAGCCAGGGATGTTACGGCAACGATTGCGGTGTCGGCCCTGGGAACATCGGGTTCTGGTGGAGCTTTGAACTCCCGGACGGCAGTTCCACCGATTCCTGCGAGTTGGCTGACGTTGCACGTGTAGATGTGAGGGTTTTCGACAGCGAGGGATATCTGGAATACTCGGTGCTAGACCGTCCGTGCGGAGACCTGGGACTCGACCTGACCAATTTTGCATCTGATTGGTACGACATCCAACTGACCGGCAGGTGCCCTCTTGGGACCACTACCCATGAGGGTTGGTTCGAGCAATACATTTATCCAGGTGAAAACGAGCTTGGAGTCCTTACCCTAGATTATCTCGGCCCCTGCTTGTGAGGTGTCCCGGGAGTTCTCCAAACAGGCGGCTTCAGCAGTCGTGGCTCTGGTTCTGGTTCATTTTTTCTCAAGGCCCTCATAAAAACACGCTTGCGGTTTTTGACGAAATCCACCAGGTTTGGATAAGTGTATTTCAACCTGGTGCGTTGTGAAACCAACAAATGACCCATGACGAGATGGTGCATGGTGCGAAGCCTTGATACAAGTCTCTTTGTATTCCAAACCCTTTTCAGTAACTGTATGAGCTTTCGCCGGTATGCTCGCCGCGATTCAGGGATCTTCCAAAGCCTGTATGAAATCACCGAACCGGTAAGAACAGTCAAAGGGCTCGAGGCCACCACCCGGTCCGCATAAGCCATTACCTTATCCATGCCCCACGGAATGAAGTAAAAAAGATTAGTGCCGGTATCCAGGTAAAGGAAAAAATTATTTGCGGAAGCGTTGTACCCGTCTTCGTGCCCCACCAGGCTCTCAAGTGCCCAATAGGTATAAAAGGCATCCAGATCCAGTACTTTTCCAAGAGAATCGATAAGTCGCTCGTCCGGAAACTCCATGACCTTCGATAGTTCAGCGAGAGACTGCACTTGTTCTTTCGATGAGTTGTTCTTCGGTTCGAATGTATCCAACCATCTTGGTCTGAAATCGCTTCCTGTCCCTTCGAACAAGGCTCCTCGTGGGTTATTAAAAAATCGGGCCAACATGGACTTGTCCACATGCTCCAACAATACATAAAGCCCCAGGTCCTGCCCATTCACCCATACGTGGGCATATCCACAACGCGGTGCGGGATAGGATGCCTCCAGAAAAATCTCATATGCCAGGCACTGGCGCAAAATCGATGGGCCCTCTATTGCGTTATTCAATACCAGGCGATTGATCCCATCGACTCTCAAACCCTTTTGAAATTTCCCGGTATTGATCTTCAAAGACGGCCTGTTGGTGCTGAGCGATCCCAGGAAGCCTTTCTTTCTAACCCCCACATCACCGATTTTTTTTCCGTCCAAACTCAACGATGCCCGAAACCACGAATATGGGCTCTTGGGCGCGGGACCGAAAACGTCTTTGGCATACCCGTGTCCGGCGGTCCTGGTCTGATTGCGCAACTCGGAAAAAGCCCTTCGGTCCATCATGAGATGGAAATCGGAGACATGGTCAAAGCGGAAAATATTTCCACCGTCCATCGACCCGGTGCTGGTTACAGCCGCAATCGTAATCCATAAAATAACTAT
>CAYSLH010000461.1:0-2003 GCA_964431605.1 uncultured Myxococcales bacterium | reverse complement strand
CGGTGAATATTATGGACAGCAAGCAGATGACTATCCGCAGACATGGGGACCTGGGGTCAATGATGGTGGAGAGACGAGGCTTTATGCTTGTTCGTTGCCAGGAGTCCTGCCTTCCGGCTGGCTGAGCTGGTACAGGGCAAGGCGAGCGTGTGAAGCACAGGGAAAGAGGCTTTGTGAACCGGGGGAATGGTCCATCGCATGCAACCACGGCACATCTGATCTCTTACCTTATGGAATGGTTTTTATCGAGGGGATCTGCAATGACGCTTGGCACTCTCTTACCAGCGGTCAGGAGCGACTTTTGCCCACGGCAACCATGCCGGATTGCACCAGTGCAGGACAATTGTTCGATGCAAGTGGCAATCTTGCTGAGTGGGTAAACGATTGGAGCCTGGACGATCCCAGCAGAGCTGTTTTTGCAGGTTTCAGCTACAAGTGCGAGCTGTGCCCCTTGGGTGATGCCTGTCATGTTTGCGACATCGACTCGGATGACGACTACAGCGATGTCACCAAGAGTCTCAGCTGCCGCGTACAAGACAACAAAGTAGAAGACTGCGCCTTGCCCTACCAGGTCAAAAGTTACTTCGGGGTACGATGTTGTTACTCACGGTGAATCATCAATAATACCTAAACGATTGGAACCATATCGGAAGGTTTTTATAACGACCACGCAAGACTCTATCCGCACAGTGATCAAGTGGGTCAGGACGCAGCCTTGCAGCCTTTTTTTGATTTCCTTATGGAACTAGCCGCGTAAGAAAGCATACATCAACCCGGAGCCGATTTTCCCCAACAGCACCTCACAGCCTATACATGCGATGGACAGGCCAACCACCACGTAGACTGCCCATTGGCCCAGATCCGGCAGGAGCATCAACACGCTTATGGCCACGGAAAAAACCAACAAAAGCGACCCAAGAGCGATCTTTTTGACCAACAAGGGAGTGCTGAGTTTCTTGAACCTGGTCTTGGCATCCAGCAGACCGGCAGCCAAAGCCCCAAGCACAGTCAAGGGAAGTAAAATGCCCAGGATCCTTGCAGTGCTCAAAACCTCGATGGCCAATGAACTTTCCAAAATCCAACCAGCCAACATTAACAAAGGAATAAGGGTTGCCAGAGCCTGGGGGAAATGAACCGCGATGGGATGAAGATGCAAATCCACCAAGAACCTTCGTTTTGCCGACACCGGGTCCTGGTATTGCTCGAACACTGTGCGGGGCAAACCACAGGCAGGACATACTTCGCCTATTTTACCTTCTTCCAGGATGTACCCGCATGCCTTGCAACGCATCAAGTTTGCCATGTTTTTCTCCCCATGTTTTTTTCAAAAAAAATTTCATTCAAAACCCCGTAGTCAACATCCTACATCCCTCAGAAAAAATTCTGTGTATTCCAGTTACCATCGTACCCGATTCCAATAGATGAAAAAGAACACCGCATTATGTTGCAATGGTGGGACAGGTCGGGACAGTGAGGTTCCGAAGAGCCTGTCATGTACATGTTCATTTCGCACTCAGGATCACACCCATAGGCAACGTTTTGTCCCCATGGAAAATCTTCATGGAACAAACCACCACTGTCTTTCATCTTGGTGGAATGATTCCTGCCGTGTGCGGACCAGGTTACGCTCCAACTCAAGGGAGTGTGACACTCGGGAGAGCCCTCGGGATCGTGCGTGGCCCTGGTGCGGTTGACCAACTCGTACTGCAAGCATTCCCAATCGTTGGGTTCGAACCATGTCTCGTTGGTTCCGTCACCATCCACGTCGTAATCGATGGCTCCACCCACGCACACATCAGTCGTGGGCACACATGAAAGACCAGTACGGTCAGGAGGGGTGAAACCATCGTCGCAGGCACAAACAGGCGCGTTATCCCAGACCAGGCAAGTACCGTGACCCGAGCAATCCTGTCCGCCGCATGGATCAGTTCCACTTACGCAATACAGTCCACTGACTTTATACCCATCGTCACAAATACAATATGGATTTGACGATTGGTCCA
>CAYSLH010000460.1:0-2010 GCA_964431605.1 uncultured Myxococcales bacterium | reverse complement strand
TCGAAGGCTTAGTCGGCCTGGATTTCAGGGTTCTGAAATAGTCAGTTCCCAGTGGGTAAGGGTACCAGTATCCTGTTCCATACCATCGGACACAGTCAGAGTCCAATCGCCTTGGGCATCCATGCCCGCGAAATCAGAAGGTTTGAAAATCTGGTGAATGTCGTGTGTATAACCTCCCTGGCCATCCCATAGTGTGGCTTTTGCCCCGGCATGTGAAAGGATGATCTTCAGGTCGGCAATCCAGGTGTGAGTGATATCTATTTTCACTTCTAGTTGGCCCACAGTCACAGAGTCTGGTACATGTATTGAGGACGATATGCCCCGAGGATCATTGTCTGGGATATCCATGGATGAATCATTTTCAAATGTTGTTCCCGTAACACTCTCGCACAATGAACCCGCAGGTGAAAAACAATTGGTCCTAGCCCCGGAAACACCGTAATAGCTTTTGTATGTTCTCCTGTTTACATTGTCCAGAACCTGTTGCCACGAAAGATTTCCGGAATTTGCCGCACCTTCGAAAATAGCCGCGACATATGCAGCGATGACATTGCTCTGTGGTTCTACGGGTGTCTCGACTATGTTGGAGATGACATCCACGTCATCCCACGTCTTTTTTCCTTCGAGTATGAACTTGATATAATACTCGTATCCCAGACATCCATTGAAAAAGAAAATCTGGTAGCCATCAGGGTATAAACTCATATCGCTCCACATGGGACTCGCACCAAGAATGGAATGACCAGTGTAAATTACCACCTCGTGGCCCTGTACGGCAGCTGTAAAAGTGGACTCATGGGAGTAGTCGTTGAGACCTTCGAAATCACCTGGACCCGAGATATCCACTAAGTCGGTAATGCCATTTACTACCTTCGTGTAGCGACGCAGTCCATCAGGAGAAGTGCCTGAGTCGAAACCCGCCTTTTCCAACTTGTAAATGAAACTCTCCATGCTTCGATAACCAAAATCTTCCTCGATGGGACCTTCATCATGAGAGACTTTGCCAAAAAAAACCACCACAGACACCTCTCCATCTTCAATGAGCCTGTCGTATTCAGGGTAGCGAATGATGCCTGCATCGAAAACTTTGTCAATGGTCACGGTCATTGTGCCTTTATCGATGGTGCAGCTATCCTTGTCAGGAGCCCAAGTGTACCAATAGCACGAATCCCAGAGTTCACCGTGATCGCCACGGGAACAAATATTTCCGTGTTCAGTGTAAATTCTGTATGGAGTACTCGGAACAATGGCCTCGTAAGTTTTTGAAAGCAAGTTCTCACCTTCATCAGGCCGAAGCACGATGGCGTTTACTCCGATAATCCTAAAATGCGACATCTGGTTCCTGGCAAGATTCCCCACCTCGGTCTCATCAATCCAGTCATTATCCACTCGCCACTGGATGGTTCTCTTCGATTCCGGCACCTGCAACAACGACTCCACATATATGTTGGTGTGTTGTCGCAGGTAGGTCAGGGCGAACTGTGCCAGGTCGACAGGAGCGTGGTTTTGATCCCATGAACTACCAATAAAAACATCTCCCTCCATGGTTACTTCCACTTCGGGTGCGTTTAGGGCAGAGATCCATCCCGTGTCATCCTTGCCACCTGAGCCAGCCACCTGTTGGAGGAAGGGATTCTCTTCTTCCTGCGGCCCGCTGCCTGAACACCCAGAAAATCCCAAAACGACTGCAACTAAACCGGACATCCAAAACCAAATCGCAACCTTTACCCAATGACTATCAAAATGAAATTCCATGTTTCAGCTCCAAGGCCATTACAATATCTAACAATCATTATGTCCTATCTTTGAATACATCACCACGAAAAGAAAAACATGTCAAACCGAGAAATCCATATGTTGGCTTTCCTGAGCCAGCGCTCAGGCTCGCTTGGTTCAAGGGGCCCGGATTCAGGGGCCAACCTCCTGACAATTGGGACAAATTATCTTTCAGGCAGCCTGATAAGAAAATTCGCTTTGTGTTGAAAGAATGCAAATCAACTGTTGCCAGGA
>CAYSLH010000459.1:0-2014 GCA_964431605.1 uncultured Myxococcales bacterium | reverse complement strand
AGCTCAAGCTGGCAGCCCAACACTACGATGAAGGCTCAAGCCCTGGTACTCCAAAACAGAAACACGTGGAAGTATCTGGTAGAGCCGAAGACGAGTTTTGGACCATACCTTATAGCACCAAAGACCCGCTAAAGCCGTTCAAGGAGACCTACGACAACCGTGGGATGTACTACATGGGTTGTAAGAGCTTCGGGAAAGATTGCAACTGAAAAGCAAGAACATTTTTCTCAAAAAAGGGAACCTTCATGTTGATGTTGTCTCACATGATGCCAAGCATAACCAACCGAAGCCTTGGATTATGGCTAGCAGGTGTCTTTCTTCTTGGAAGCTCGATCGTTACAGCCCGGGCCCGTTCTTCAAAAGAACAACCCCCCGCAGCAAAGGTCAATCCTGTAGACGCCAGGGAAGATGCAAACCCGGACTCGCTGAACCTTCCCGTCTACCCGGGAGCACGAGTTGTACCAATGGACGGACACCTTAGCACTGGCGGGGTTGCTCAACAGGTAATGGTATTCTTTTCAACGGCCACCATTGACCAAATCATGGAGTTTTACAGAACCGAACTCAAGAAACGAAAACTTCGTATAACAGAACACCGATTCAGCCCTTACTCCGGTTATGTGGGTTTTTACCATACGAAGAGCCGCACCATGCGAATGGCGACCATCCAGGCCCAAGGGGACGGCACGTGCATGATTGTATTGTCATCCATGAATCCCCTGCCCTTGCTGGGCAAGAACATGGAAATTCCCAAGGACCTTCCAGACCTGCCAAGTGCCATAAACGTGGTTACTACTTCAGCGCAACAGTCTGGCAACAAAAGCAGGACTGTTTACTTCGAAGCATGGGGCACCCCGGAACAGGTCCTGGAGGAATTGAACAATCGCGCCCTGAAAAAAGGCTGGAAAAAGGCATCCAAACAGCGCAGGATCTCCGACCAGGGATTGACGTTACAAAGGGGCGAAGAATTATGCATCATCAGAGCGACTCCTGCGTCAAACAGCAGTGAGTCATCACCATCGTCATCGATTACCATGGTAGTTGTGGACAACAACCTTGCAAAGGAAAGGAAAAAACCATGAAACGATCTATTCTCATAGTATTGAGCCTGGCCACAATCTTGATGTTCGCGTTGAGTAGTTCTGTGTTGGCAAAGAACAAGGCGAAATACAAACGATGCGTCAAGGGCTGCGACATGGCCAAGACACAACTGCTAAAGGCATGCGACAAAAACCAGGACTCCAATGTCAGGCAAAAATGCCGCACCCTCGGCGTAAAGAAGCTGCAGGAAGAATGCTACGCAAGGTGCAAAAAGCGTAATAAGTAACCAGCGTATTGAATCATCGCCAAATTCTCACCAGGAGGTGAGTCATGAAGAAGACGAAAAAACAAAATTTTCCCAGATTGATGGCTCAAAGAGGTCAGGCCATGATCTCCTACGCATTGATTTCTTCGGTATTGCTCATAGGTGGAACAGTTCTGGTGGGGAAAATAATACCTGATCTGATAAAAGGAATGGATCAGTTCGCAAGGTCCCTCTACATGGGACTAAATTTACCTTTTCCTTGATCTACACGGTCCCACCTCAATAATCCAGAATGATGTGCGGAATCACCGCATGAAATCTCTTTGAACACAGCATGGGTGGTGCCTGTAGCCTGAACCTGTATGCGATACACTTGGGGTCGAGGGCAAGCTCAATCCTCCATGGGTTCTTTCTTTTGAAATGCTCCGAGTGGCCTGAGTGCAATTGCTTAGCATCGATTCCCATGGCACGGTGCTGGGAAGGGGTGTGATGACATTCGATGGGTTCGTGAAATGGTTCGCGTCTTCGGCCGTCGGTGCAATCCATGTTCAACATGTAGGCATCAGTCTTCGAGCGAGGTTTGAGGGCCAACACCGCATGTCTTAGCGAAGCGGGGTTTCTCAGCTCGAAAAGCAGCAAGCATCTATCACCCATTCGATGCCAACCTTTTGACGAGAGGATTTTTTGAAATCCTGGAGCCGAAAGCTT
>CAYSLH010000458.1:0-2039 GCA_964431605.1 uncultured Myxococcales bacterium | reverse complement strand
AGGTCCGCTAAAAGATCTTCGTTACGCTTTTGAATCATGTCGTCGGTGGAAGGAAATTCACGCTGCTCAAACTTTATTTCGAATTGCCGTTCCAAAACCCCCAATGTGCGGACCCTTGAGCCGGATATTAGACTTATGGCAGTACCTCTTCGGCCCACCCTACCCGTGCGGCCAGTGCGATGCAGGTAAATGGCCGGATCCTCGGGCAAAGAAAAATTTATCACGTGTGAAAGGTGACTGATGTCAATACCCCTGGCAGCAAGGTCCGTAGCCACCAATACTCTCAAGTTGCCATCCCTTATGGCTCCCATTACCCTCTCTCGTTCAGTCTGTGGAAGCTGCCCTGATATCATTTCAGCGTTGTAACCTTCGCGAGCCAATTGGGTAGTGACCAGCCTGGCGTCGGACCTGGTATTTACGAACACTATGGCGGAAGTAGGTTTTTCTGCCGCCATGACATGCAACAGGTAATGATGCTTCGGTAATTCATCTCCAATTTTGTAATAGACATGGTCAACTTCGTCGACCGATAGTTTGTCCACCGACAGGTCTATAGATACCACGTCGTTGGTGTAGCGGTCTACCAGGTGTTGGGTCTCGTCGTTCAAGCTTGCTGAAAGAATGACGACCTGTTGGCAATTGCTGCATTCATCGAGCAAGGAGGTGACGTCCTCAAAAAAGCCCATGGACAACATCTCGTCAGCCTCGTCCAATACTACGGCCTGGATCCTGTCCAAGTGCAATTTCCTACGTCTCATAAGATCCAAAAGTCTACCAGGAGTACCAACCACGACTCCTGGATTCTTAGCCAATGCTTTCATTTGCGTTCCTATGGAAGCGCCACCATAAACAGAAACCACTTTGATATCCCTATACTTACCAATGGCACCCAGTTCCCTGCCAATCTGCGCTGCAAGCTCCCTGGTAGGCGCAAGCACCAACACCGATGGTCCATCCATGCCCATGTCCAAACGCTCTAAGAGAGGAATTCCAAAAGCTGCGGTCTTTCCGCTTCCGGTCTTGGAACGGACGCTCACATCCCTACCCTGTCTCAGAGGTTCCAAACAGGCGATCTGTACCTCCAGCAGGTCCTCATAACCCATGTCCTTCAAACCTGCTACAACTTGCGGATCCAATCCGTATTCATCAAAACCCATTCTGTTTTTTTCTCCATGACGGCCTGAAAACTTCGACGTCTAGCCCAGACGGAAGGAAGCCAGGAACGAGGGTGCTGTGTCAAGCCTGAAATATAATATCGACCTGGAGATCTCTTTATTTGAATCCAAGTCGGTTATGGTCCCATAACACGTGGTATGGGTTCGGTGCAGGTTCCAGGGACGCAGGTTCACCTTCTCCCCCACATACCTGTAAGGTGTTCCATCATCGCCTTTGAAAAAAATTGTGTAACACAACGTTGCATCTTTAAAATAGCGAAGGTCCAGCGTTCCATGGCACGGCGCGTCTTGCACGAGTCCACCGACCCAGATACGTCCTTCGAGGTAGTTGGACATGAACCCGGAAGAAAGAGGATTGAGCCAATTCGAAAGATGCTTAGTCCCCCAGGTCACCACGAATTTCATGCGGTGCTCTCCTTCCGGTCCTGCGTTGTTGACAAACTCGTGGGTTCCACTCATGGTCTCGGTCAGGTGAAATCCCAAACGATGTTGTTCCAGCATCTTTATCAGTTCATTCATGGCATTTGACCTGTAGTGGTTTCAAAAGTAGTCAGCAATGATACAGATACATAGTCGAAAAGATCCATTTTGAAACTCCATGCCGCATTGCGTAATCGACGCATATATTACACTTATCACCACCAGTAGCAAGACCAAGATTCAAAAGTCGGCTTTTGCACGATACCACTTCCATATCGTCACCTGGGTATTTCTTGGTAAGTTTCGGGGAGTTTCTGCTTGACACGGTCATGAAAAGATAGTAGCTTTCGCGCCTCGAATGGCACTTGGCGGCACTTGGCAAAGTGGAACAATGGTGCGGCAAGGAGGAATAAGTAAGTGGCAAATCACAAATCAGCCAAGAAA
>CAYSLH010000457.1:0-2040 GCA_964431605.1 uncultured Myxococcales bacterium | reverse complement strand
AAAATTTCACGTCTCATAAGAGGGATGGTTAATAAAAATCTCTCGGTGGTTCCCGTGGGAGGCTGGGAACATCTCAATGGTCTGGGGATGATGCTTGCAGACCTGGAACCAGAGGTCAGACTACTCAGAGATTCCTGACAAAGATTAATCCATTTTCGGAAGCTTCAAGGTAACCAAGGTGTCCTTCTGTGCCAAGTAACGCTGAATAAGTTTACGAAGGGCTCCATATCCACTGGTAGGAATCCGAACTTCGTTGATTGAGAGTTTCCTGATGATATGCAGGTCCTGCCCGTCAGGAGACCCATATGAAGTTTGTGCACCAATAGCCGTGTTTGTGTCGAAATGCCTCGTCCGAAACCCCTTGGGAAGGGCCTTTAGACTAAAACCCATGGGCATATCTATCTGTATGTCCATTTCTTCCTGCCATTTGTACTTAGACCAGACAGGATACTGCCTCTTTTCCGCCACCAACTCAGGAGAAGAGGTAAGGTTTACAAAAGCACCGAGTTTTACAATCATCTTATCCCGCATTACTTGAGAATAACCCGGCACCTTGAAGTCAAACACCAAAGTCAACGGTTTGTCTTTATCCTCTAAGTTGTTGAAAACAAACTCACCCAACTCCCCCTTTTCCACTACATCCGAGACCAACTCCTGCATCTGTACTTCCCTGTCCTTGGGGGTCATGGGACCATAATGATCCCTCATGATAAAAGCACGCTGCCCACTGTATATTGCGGTAACCTTGACCGTTGCGTTTCCATCAGTATCCACAGAGGCCCTTATGGTACGTGCAATCTTGTTATCTGAAGGAGGACTTACGGGCATTTTCTTGAATGAGATCGTTTCTCCTTTGATCCATAGAGACTTGCGTCCTTCGAAATACCATGGAACGTGGCCGAAGGGACACCAACGATTTGTGGTATCTATGATGGTTCCATCAGGCATGGCCAGCAAAGGATAGGTAAACTGGTAAAGATCAGGCAGTCCTTCTTCTGCACCAGCATCCCAGGTAGAAGTCACAAGCACCAGGCTCGTATCGATTCCGGCTGCTTTCATCATGGCCCACATGAGATTTGCGGTGCGCTCAGGAGTAGCATCTTTTTCTTTCAGGAGCTTGTCTAAATCGATGGTATCGATTTCAATCTCTCTGGGAACCCAACTGAGTTGGTCATGATCCATCAGATTCATGTTGTTCTTGACCCAATCATGAATAGCCTTCGCCCTGGCCATGGGATCTGAACCAACTCCTTCCAGTGCCTTTGCCAGGAGTTCTTTCATGCCGGAGATGGAACGGTCATAGTGACTAAACCACTTATAATAAGTTCCACCTAAAGTGCTCCAATCCAACCTCCGATCACCCTGCCAAACCCTGAGCCTGGCTACCAAGTCCACCATTGGAGGCATCGATGGCTCCTTGTCTATGGGGGCTACATTGGTTGCCTCCCAAATGTCATAAGTCGCTCTGCGGGAGCCTACCCTTCCTGTCATACCAGAGACGATACCCCGATCCTCGGTCTTTTCCACTTTCAAGCCGTTGCGTTCATAGATCAGCGGTTGAATCTCGATGCGTCTCATGGGCCTGGCAAGCATGAACTTAGAAAACAGCACAGAGGCCTGTAGTTTACTGAAACTCCAACTCGTGTCACGGCCCCGCCTGGTGTAGTGATACTCGATAATATCTCCCGCATCCAATCCAGGGAATATAATGGCTGTCTCATACATATTGATGGGAGGCGTAGCTCCTGGAATAATATCCTTTACCAGGATCGTCGTTTTGAAATCCGATGCTCCAAGCTTTTTTCTTGCTCCATCCGGCTTGATGACCCATGCCTCCAGGTTCTTGAGTTCTCCCAAGTGTCTGATAGTCCGATTGCCGAACATTCCGCCCTCTGTGGCCGCACGGGTGAGGAGCTTTATCTTCACGAACTCGCTGAACTGGTAAGTGGGATACTTGGAATTACCTACATCCATAGGGTCGAAATCAGCAAAACCCACGTCGTACAGAAATACCGCATGGACATCCTTGAATTTGTCGGC
>CAYSLH010000456.1:0-2044 GCA_964431605.1 uncultured Myxococcales bacterium | reverse complement strand
TTATCACCAATGCCAGACCTGACCACCTCGATGTCATGGGCCCCACCGTTGTTCACGTTGCCATGGCGCTTTGTGCGACCATTCCCAAGAAAGGTATATTGCTGACAGCCGAGACCTCACCGGGACTTTTGAAAATTTTCCAAAAGGCCTGTGAGGACCGAGGTTCAAGACTAATTGTGACAAGACCTGCAGAAGAAGGGATCACGAACGAGATCATGAAGGGTTTTTCGTACGTGGAACATCCCGACAACGTTGCCGTCGCTTTGCGAACCTGTGTTGAGGCGGGGGTGGACAAGGATAAGGCCCTGGCTGGAATGATGGACGTCGAACCTGACATGGGAGCCCTTAGGATCTTGCGGCTTGCGTTTTGGGCCAAGGAAATAGACTTCATAAATGCCTTTGCCGCCAATGACCCTGATTCAACCCTTTCCATCTGGACCCAGGTACTAGATCTATGCCAAAAGGATCAGCGCAAGGTCGTCATCCTCAACTGCCGAAGCGACCGGCCAAATCGAAGCATTCAGTTGGGAGAAATCCTTCCGAAACTCGCCAAACTCGATGCGGTTCTTTTTACCGGAACAGGCACCAGACTGGCTATGGACAAAGCTCTATCTGTTGGCCTCCACCCTGAAAAAGTTCTCAATCTGGATCATGCCTCCGCACCAGTAGTTTTCGAAAAAGCCATGGCAAAAGTCGGCTCGAAGGGACTGGTTTTTGGCATGGGAAACATCGGTGGCGGTGGAGCCGATATCGTTGAGTACTTCCAAAATAGAGCAATACCAAGAGAAACCTTCGATGCGGGAGAAGCGCCGTGGAAAGTCTGATACCCAACGCAATTGGAATAGGATTGGTAGTCAGTCTCTTGTTTTCAGAGTCCATGGGGTTGGCAGCAGGTGGCATGGTCGTACCAGGTTATATCGCCTTGAACCTTACAGATCCCCTGAGAGTCCTCATGACCCTTGCCCTTGGAATCGCCTGTTGGCTTGTCATCAAGCTGATGGATCCGTTCATCATCCTCTTTGGCAGGAGAAGAACCGTTGCGATCATTCTCGTTGGATTTCTTCTAGGTGCTCTGTTCAGAAAATTTTTTATTTTCAGCATCGGAGATGAGACGATTCAGTTGGCCGCTATCGGTTATATTATTCCCGGATTGGTAGGCATGTGGATCGACAGGCAGGGTGTGATAGAGACGTCATCAACATTGATCCTGTCCGGTATCCTGGTAAAGCTGGTGCTGATAATCATCTATGGTGGAGAACTTTATCAATGGCTATGATGTGGCGACCTGGAAAAGCATCGCGTGGAATACTGATACTAGTAACCTGCATATCCATCATAGGTTACATGATAGTCGAAGGCCTGCCTAAAAAGACTCGAAAACCTTTCTACCGAGAGAAAATTCAGGCGGCCAAAACCATGGCCAGGGGCATGGATATAGTCAAACGGGCAAAGATCTCAATATTCGGCATGATCGACACCAGGTCGGACCCCAACGCCACAGGCATGATCGGTTCCGGTCTGACGGCCATTACCTCAAACGAAGGTTCCTTGGTAGCCAAACAAACATCGGCAAACCCGAACTTCGCAGCTGTTATGGTGGACATGTTCAAAACAGCGGGACTGAAAAAGGGTGACCTCGTGGCAATGGGGTTTTCAGGTTCATTTCCATCATTGAACATGGCGGTCTTGATTGCGGCTGAGACCCTGGAACTGCAACCTATCGTTATTTCTTCTGCTGCAGCATCCAGATGGGGTGCAAACGATCCACAACTGCCATGGTTGGAAATGGAACGACTTCTGTTCGAACATGGTGTGATAAAACACCGTACCGTCGCTGCATCCATGGGTGGCGAACAGGATCGTGGTGTTGGACTTCCACCAGACGGGGTGAAAATTCTCCGGGCTGTCATCAAGAGAAACGGTATCGAATTCATCGATCCGCCAGACCTGGTATCATCCTTTGATCAACGGATGAACATTTACGAAGAATATGCTGCAGGAGAATCTATCAAGTGTTACGTAAACGTGGGAGGGGGCGCAGGAA
>CAYSLH010000455.1:0-2054 GCA_964431605.1 uncultured Myxococcales bacterium | reverse complement strand
CCGGCGTAACGACGGTAAGCAATCGCTCCGGGTGCTGGTGGAAAAGCAGGGAGGTAAGATCGGACATGAAACCAGGGGTCCCGAGAACTATCCTGAAAACATGGAATCCTGGAGCCTGGTTCTCTGTCCTTGCGAAAACTCGGTCAGCGCTTGTTTGCAGATTTCCAGGAACCAGGTCTGAGTCTTGCCCCACAAATGGTACGCCATTGGCTAAAAATGGACCTCTTTGTGTTTGGCTGGCCATGTTGAAGGCAACACCGTGGCCGGTCAACCCGCCTAGTAGTTCCAGTGCTTTACTGTCATAAGGGCCACAAGAGCCATTTAGTGCGAAAACAGTATTCGTGATACCCATTCGCTGTAGATATGGTCTCGCAAATTTTTCGAACGTGAGACGAGCATCGCCAAGGCTCGAAGGTTGGCGAGGGCCATAGAGCTGAGTGATGTTTATATATCCGGCAACTGTGTCTCCTGCGCTGAAAAAATCATTAGCAGTGGCTGTATCCCACAGGTATGCGAATCCAAGTCTGAAGCGATCCATTAGATTTGGGTTGAAAGCCCAGGCCAAGGGTATTTCTCCCCTTCGTGGGTCATCCCATCTCGTAGGGATCATTTGATAAAGCCAGGCTGCCGAGTCATAGTCACCCATGTGCCATACGATGTAGTGCCTTGGTGCCACTCCTACCGGTTGTCCTGGAATCCATAGGGCTGCCGAGTCGAGCCTGAAAGAGGGACCAGCTACGGGCAAATACAGTTCGAGTCGTTCGGACGAGTGAGGAGATGTGGCGGTAAAAGAAACCTCCATACGTTGCCATCCGTCTGCAGGGCTCAGAGATCGAGTCTTGCATGCGTTTTCCTGCTGCCCCCCAAGACCCCAAAGGCAAAGAGTCACGTCTCCGGATCCGCTTTCAGCAAAAACGTGGATCGATGCACGAGCCGTTTGACCTGCTTGCATTCCAAATACTATGTCCTGGGAGATCGAGTTTGGAGGTGTGTCGTAAGCGGCTCTGGCATGAAGATAGTTTACTCCAGAATGCGCCTTGCCAGGGGCAGTGGTGGTCAGATAGTCAGAAAGGGATACGGACCAACTGCCTACGAAGTTGTTGTCATCGAATCCAGCGTTTACAAGACGGTTGTCCCATGTTCCAAGATCCCGGAGATCCTGGGCGGTGGGAGCACGTCGGGCTATCCGTCTTTCTGGCAATAAAGCTTGAGAGTATACAGACGCGTTTGCCATCGTTGTCATGCTGATGGCATCCGCATCGAGAAGAGCGTTGAAGCTGCTAAGGATACGCGCAACATCCCATTCTGTTGCCACTGGATCGTGAGAACCCCCGGCTCCCTGGTAGTTTGTGTATTTCCATACCCAAGGAGTAAAACCCAACACTTGAGTTATTCCTGTACCACCATGAAGGTTGTAAATGCCGTAAAGCAGTTCAATTAGAGTTGCATAATCGGTGCCCACAGGCTGGCCTGGATCATCTACAGGGGTCTCATCTGCCCAGTTGGACAGGTCAAAAACCAGCGCCCGTTTTGCGACCAGAAAATCCCTATTGAACGCTTGTGTGGAGTTGGGACCCATGGGATGCGAAAGCCACCATCCATCCACCAGGTATCCGGCAAAGTGATAGTCCAGGCGATTTGTTTTAATATATTTTTCCAAGAGCCAGAGGTATGAATCGCATTTTGCAGATCCACTAGATAGCCTGTTTGTGTCGGGAATGGTGCCGGATCCGGTGAACTTTCCACTCAAGTCCACAGAGACGGAAATCCCAAGCCCACTGTTTCGTAATACTTGGAAAAGAGAATCTGAACGATCGTCACGCCGGACAAGTGCCAAGTCGTCCGCTCCTGCAACTGAAGTGCCCACATTCAAGGTCGCGGGGATGTTGGGGTCCCATACAACTAGACCTCCAAGGGAGCATGAGAAATGTTGATATAGTTCGACAGGGTCGTGTATTTGGGCTTGCGGGATACCTTCTAAAATCTGTCCGGGTGCTAAGAGTCTTGGCCACCAGATGGCATCATGTTCCATCCCATCTACAAAGAGCCTGGCA
>CAYSLH010000454.1:0-2095 GCA_964431605.1 uncultured Myxococcales bacterium | reverse complement strand
TGGTGTAATATTCAACTCCACCACCAGCCAGGATCGCCAAGTCGCTTTGTCCACACGCACTAACTCCATCTACCTCTTCAGGCGAGGCCCACATGTAACCCAAACCCGCCTGGGCATAAACATAAAAGCGTTCACTGGCCAGCAAGGACAGTGACGCACCTGCCCATGCCACGTGGTGTTCGAAATCCATACCAACCATGTCGTCCCTGTGATTTGGAGACCTGCCCGAGTAGATGCTGTTATCGAATCCCATCTTGATTCTGAATATCCAAGACAGGTCGTAACCCAATTCTATTCCTGCCAGCAGGCCAGGATTCAAGTTTTCCACAGAAGAGTTGAAGTCATAGCACAGGCCAAGGTGTCCTCCGACCTCGAGGCCTTTTTCCACCTCTTCGAAAAGTTGAATCTTTGGTGGACCTGCAAAGACAGGGCGAGCTGGAACTACATAAGCAAAAATCAATAACACTGAAAAAAGTAGTTTTTTTACACCGGCATTCATTAGCCTTTTTTCCATCCTTTTGATTTTACAAACTCGCTATACTTTACCCTATTCGACATGCAGGATTCAAATTTAGACCCTGTTTAAAAATATATGTTGCTTTTCTTGAAGCATCGCAATTGTAGGGACATACTATGGTAATGCTAACAGGGAGGTGTTTTGGTAAGTCAGAGAGAAAATTCTCCTTCGGTTGAAAAAGAAGCTGAACACAGTCTTGCTGCCCCTGATCTAAAAGAGAGGGTAGATGACTTGGAGCGAATGGTGGTTTTGCTATTGGCCGCATCGCTCCGAGGTAGGTTATTGCCTGCGGATAGAAAGATGATAAAAGGTTTTCTGAAGCGCAAGGCGGAAAAAAAGCGTCGGACACGGTCGGAGACACCGGCACAAAAGGGACCGACCTGTCCGGTTTGCCGATTGCCCATCCCTGATAAAAAGCTTGAACGATGTCCAAATTGTTCGGTTTTATTGGAGGTAGTAGGCAAGCATAATAACCGTGAGTCATGAATTCGGAGGCAGGCGGTGCGGTTGGAACTCCTGGCAAAATTAGCGGATGAAAGCCTATACGAACTCTATGTCGCCAGGATTGTAACCGATGAAGGTCCTAGCCTTGTGAGTGCAAGGAAACTCAAGCCTGCTTGTGTTAGCGCAAAGGGGTTGGTGGATGCCCTGGTCGGAACAGCGTCTGGAATTTCTCCGCAGGATTCCAGGTTTTTGCTGCCTCCATTGGGAATGTTCAGTGCGGATGGAGAGTTGTGGTGGCTTAGCGAACGTACCTTGGGCTTCGATGTCGAGACCATCATTAGCCGCCTTGGTTCCAGGGAAGTTCGAATTTCTCCTGTAAATGTGCTTCAGATAGGAATTGATTTTCTTCAGGGGTTGTCCGCCCTTCATGACCTTGGTGGTGTTCATGGAGGAATATGCCCAAGGAATATTATCGTTGACCTGGACGGTGTGGCACGAGTTGATGGAGTGTTTTTTGACGCAGCCCTGCTGAGTATAAAAGAACTCAGAAAAACTCACCGTAAAGGGCTCAGAGCTTACCTGGCTCCCGAGCTTTCCCAGGCAAGGGCCCAGGATACTCTAGGAGATGTCTTTGCTTCTGCTGCTGTGCTCTATCATTTGCTTTCCGGTAGGGCGCCTTTGGAAGGTCAAGTCGGGATGTCCACGAGGCACCAGGCCATAAAACCTCCATCCAAGGTGGATCGTTCGTTACCGTATTCCTGTGATGCCGTGTTCATAAAGGCTTTGGCCAGTTCACCTCGTCAGAGACACGAGTCCATACAAGCCCTGTATAATGCTATCTCCAGGTTGAGAAAAAGCCTATTGTCAGGCAGGGACACAGGACGAGACTCGGTGGCGGAGTTTTTGAAAAACCTTTACCCCAACGAGGCTAAAGTGCTGGGTATGCCTGGGACAATTCAGCGTCCCGCCATGACTAAATCCATTTCTCTACAACCCATTGGAGTATCGGCTGCCGTAGCTGTCAGCTCTCCAGCATTGGATACGGAACCCGCAGCCAGGCCTTTGGTAGATCGTGTCGTGTCTGACCATGAGCATGGTGATATGTCGTTTACGGATGAAGAATCCGGGGAACTG
>CAYSLH010000453.1:0-2113 GCA_964431605.1 uncultured Myxococcales bacterium | reverse complement strand
GTGAACTCATCCGAAGAAGCGATGGAATTTCTGCAAAAGGTGAGGGAGCCAAGTGCTACCCACAACTGCTGGGCGTATAAAATCGGCCAGGAATACAGGTTCAACGACGATGGCGAACCGGGTGGCACAGCGGGAAGACCCATCCTGGGAGCCATAGAACAACAGGCAATGGACCGTGTGATGGTGGTGGTGACGAGATATTTCGGCGGAATAAAGCTGGGCGCGGGCGGACTCGCAAGGGCCTATGGCGGTGTGGCTTCATCCTGCCTGAGACTCGCGGACAAAGGCCAACTAATCCCCATGACGACAATCCGCCTCACCCTTGGATTTAAACACTCCTCCAAACTCCATCGCTTGACCGAGAAGTTCGATGCAACACAGACACAAGAGCAATACACCGATACCGGAGTGGTTGCGGAGATAAAAGTCTGCTCCCACCTCGTATCGGATTTCGGCAAAGCCGTAATGAATGCCACGAGGGGAGAGGCGACCTTCGAAATCCTGGAAGAAAACTAAGTATGTATGATCTTGAGAATCTCTTCCCTGTGGGGCTTTCCTGTTTCGGTGCGGGGTATTTGCCGCACTTTGAGCATCCTTCGGGGCATGGCTTGGGACTCTAATATATTCTCCAATCGAGCACGCAGATCGTCCGTTGTGCAATCCATCACCACCAAGGCCACTATCTCGCTTCCCCGCACCTTGCTGTCCAGCGCCAGTACGTGGGCATCCCACACAAAGTCCAATGAGCGGATTTTTTGCTCCACTTCCAAAAGATCCACTCTTTTCCCCGCAACTTTCACTACCCCGTCTGCCCTACCCAGCAAAAAAAACTTTCCAGCACCCGCCGCATGAACCCTGTCTGATGTCAAGAAAAAAGCATCTTCGTCAAGATGAAGTTTCGGCGATAAAAAGGGCGAGTTCACGTACAGTCTGTCACCAAGGATCTTCCAGTTCACCACATCAAGGGCAATCCATGACTCCCCCCCCTGGGATCTTGGCCTGGTGGCTATACCTCCGGTCTCGGTGGAGCCGAAGATATCCACGACCCCTACTCCCGAGTCATTAAAAAATCTCTCTGCGTCAGCCTGGTCCAGCATTCCGCCGGAACTCGTGGCCAGGCGTAGGGCCGGGGCCTCGAGTTTGCCTTGCCGCAGGGCTCGGTAGTGGGCGGGTCCAGATACAAACACGCTTACCCTCTGTCGGGCCAAGACCTGCACTATCTCGGCGGGCATGAAGACCGTCTTGTTCACCACCTGCGCACCAGCCAGCAAGGGCGCAAGCACGGAGAACAAAAGCCCGTAGATGTGTACGGGGGGTACCGTTGCCAATACCACGTCGTCAGGTTCAAAAGAAAAACGTCGGCTCATGTACCATGCTTCACCCATTATGTTAGCCACCGTCTTGGTCCAGACCCTGGGTTTTCCGGTGGAGCCTCCGGTAAAAAGATGCACCATGGGCTCATCGTCCTTACGCACAGGCTCCAAGGTGCAGGAATCTGCAGGCGCTGCCTGCCCGGGTATCTCCAAAACCCTCACATCTCGAGTGACCTCGGCATTGGGCCCAAGAATGGCAACATAAGGCACTGCATCACGTGTCTCAGCAAGAACCCTCTCTGAAAAACCATGAGGCAACACTAGCTCCCGGCCTCCTGCCAGGGACGCAAGGCAGGCCGCTGCGCAAAGCACCCTGTCAGAAGAAGCGAGACACACAGGCCCATCCAAGCCTTCCATATTCTGCAACAGTTTTCGTGCCAGGCAAAACAGCTGTCCATATGTGACACGAGAAGAAAAAGGCCGCTGCGGGTCTCTTTCAACGATAGCCTGAACAATTTCTAACGCATTCATTGCCTGAGTCTCACTGCTCAATTGATCTTACGAGCACACTGGCCGCATCTGCGCACCTTCAATGTACTCGAAGAGCTCATCTTCCAGGTCCGACAACACGCATCTTGGCATGTTATTTGGAATCAACAAATTCATATGCTCCGATATCGTATGTTACACCCTGAGGCCTTGACATTCCCATGAAATCCTTTGTCACTTCATTGATTACGGTCCCCGCATCAATGGTAGGAGAATCCGCTCGCAGGGAAAAGTCTCCTTGCTCCTGATTT
>CAYSLH010000452.1:0-2115 GCA_964431605.1 uncultured Myxococcales bacterium | reverse complement strand
CATCAGCCCCAAGCTGAGATAGGCACACAGGGATGATAAGTGATATGAGAGCAAAAACCTACAGGTATTGTCCAGCATGCACCGAGCATGGGTTTACTCTCATAGAAATCATGATCGCAGTAGCCATATTGGCCATAGTGTCGTCTCTGGTCTATGGTTCGTTTGCACGAGTGTTCGACGCCAGAGAACTGGTGGGCCGGGTCCAGGAGCGTTATCACAATGTTCGCTCTGCCTTGGAACGCATGTCCAGGGAAATTTCAATGGCCTTCATCTACGATTGCAGAGAGCTTGCGACACCCACCGGCGAGCGTCGAATGTGGACTACGTTCAAGGTGGAACGGGAAGGCAAAATCGACAGGATGATCTTTGATTCGTTTTCCCATCTGCGCATGGTGAGGGATTCCAATGAAAGCGATCAAAACGTAATCACATACTATGGAGAGGAAGATCCAGACGATCCCTCGGTCATGAACATCATGCGAAAAGAAAAAGTCAGAATAGATGGAGAGCCGGAAGAAGGTGGGCAGGCCATGATCCTCTGCCACGACGTGGAGTCCCTTCACTTTGAATTGTGGGATGAAAACAAACAAGATTGGGTAGAAGAATGGGATTGTACGCAGGTGGAACGTCAGAACCAGATGCCCAAGCTGGTCAGGATCAACCTCACGGTAACCAACGAACAAGGTGAAGAGATGCCCTTTTCCACCATCAGCAGGATTTTTGTGACCAAACCTCTTTCACTGTGGATGAAACCATCACAATGAGCGTACTTGTTTACAATAGGCCGAAAGGTCGCAAACATTTACAAAAAAGACGAGGCATGGCCCTTTTGATGGTTTTGGTAACTATTGCCATGCTCGCTTCTGTGATCGTGGAATTCGTTTACGAGACCAGGGTAGATGTACAAATGGCGGCAAATGTTCGAGACAGGCTCAAGGCATACTATCTCGCCAGGTCCGCCATGAACTTCTCCAGGTTGATCCTGTTTTTCCAGGGCCAAGCGGACAAGTTGACTGGAGGTGCGGTAAAGCTGTACCAACTCATTCCCATAGAAAGCGATCTGGCAAAGGCTATCACGTCAGGTGAGATGGGTGAGGCCTTCGGTCTCGAGGGAGCAAACCTCGGAGACATGCGAGGGTTTGGAGATTTTGACGGAGGCTTTTCCGCGACCATCGAGGATGAATATGCTAAGATCAACTTAAACGCCCTAGACAGCCTCCCGTCCATCGCCTCGCCCACTGCTGCACAAATCCTGGCGCTCATCGCCTCGCCCCGCTACCGGGAATTTTGGGAAAGAGATGACGCTGAAGGTCGCCACAATACGCCTGGAGAGGTAATTGCTGCCATGCATGACTGGATCGACAGAGACACGGTGATGGATACGTTTCAACCGGAAGTAGTAGCCTTGGATCCGTTCAGTCAGCCATCGGTTTTCACCCCTGGCACCACATCCGAGGATTCCAACTACGATATGCTCAGCCCACCATACAAGTGCAAAAACAATCCGTTCCTGAGCGTGGAGGAATTGCAGCTGGTCAGAGGCATAGACGATGACTTCATGGAAGAATTCAGCGACAAGTTCACCGTATGGTCCGATCCCAATTTGCTCATCAACCTCAGTTCCATCAATGATCCTGTGACCATGTTATCGGTGCTTTGTCTACAACCTGAAAACATGCCCATGTGCACGGAGCAGGGACTGCCACAACTTTTGGAAGTGCTATCGCTATTTTTCGAATTCAGAAACATGATGCAGTGGACCACTTTCACCGTTCCCACGAACCAGGCCATTCAAGCGTTTTTCACGAGCATGGGACCTACTTTCAACCAGTATTTCCTGAAAAACCTCGCACCATTTTCAGACACGTTCATGGTAAAGGCCCAAGGCAGGATGGGAGAAGTGGTAGTCAACATCAAAGCTGTATTAAAAAACACGGCAGCCGGTCAGGAAATCATGTACTGGCGAGTGATGTGAGGAAACAACCATGGCGCAACTCACCATAGGACTAGATCCAGGAGCCGAATCCCTCAAGAGGGTAAGATTGAAAAGCAGCTTCAGATCAGTAGAAATCGTGGACTTTAGCTCGGTGCAAATACCTGACGACGACCGCCCAT
>CAYSLH010000451.1:0-2131 GCA_964431605.1 uncultured Myxococcales bacterium | reverse complement strand
CGATGCAGCCTCGCAACATTGCCTTTTTGTGAATTGTCACAAAAGCGCCACAAGGGATGGATAAGGCTTTGTCGTCAGCTTGTTCCTTGTCGATTTTTTCCCCTGTGAGATATTGAGAAATGGTCCGCCTGGCTATCTGCAAGAGGCGTTTTTTTTGTCCCTTGTCTAACTTGTTTTCTGACAATTTTCCTCTACCTCACTGGTTACAGTGTAAAATGGCCTCGTTGGCCGGTTTTTTCATAGTACAAGTAGTCTGAAATGATACGTGCGTGGTCGAATACCACTGGTGAAGGCAGGTTGTCAGGGCTGAAAGATCGGGCTTCGGCTGCATCGTCACCGCCTGCAGGATGACCAATGGCCTTGGCCAAAAACACTACAGTCAAGGTGTGATGCCTGGGATCGCGCCTAGGATCAGAGTATGCGTGAAACTGTTCTGTCAATGTGACTTCCAGTCCCGTCTCCTCCTTTGCCTCTCTTACAGCAGCTTGTTCAAGAGACTCGCCATAGTCCACGAATCCACCAGGCAGGGCCCATCCCATTGGGGGATTCTTACGCTTCACCATGACTATCCTGTCATCCGGCAACCGTATGATGATGTCTACCGTGGGGTATGGGTTGCGGGGATTTTTTCCAGGACTATTCATGATCTAAAACCATAATAGACCAACCAAGGCACAGGCCACTGGGATAGTGAAGTTGTCATCCAGATCGTGGCTGAAAAGCTCCACCAGCGCTCCCACCGCAGCCATGGAGCCGGCCGCCATCAGTTTATGGCCTGTGGTGATATCCAAGGGGACTATTGCCAGGTAGGCAATAACCGCCAAAAAGGCCGCGCCAAAAAAGGCCAAGGCTCCTATAATGCTTTTGTCGTTTGATAGCCTGATCTTTCCCCAGCGACCTCCTGCCATGGCTGCCATCGGATCGCCGAAAGCCAGGACCAAGGCTGCAGCACAGACGGCAGGCTTGGGAGTCAAAATTGTGATGATAGTCAGGGCAAGAAGATAGTAGCTCGCGGAGTTTGTCTTGTATCTTTCTTGTGGGCGGGAGATGGCGCCGAATAATTTGTAGACCATGAAATCATTGAATCTTTCAGAAAAGCGCCGTGATACCTCCAGGATGAAAAATATGCTCAACAGCGAGCCAAGGATTGCGATGGCTGTTGAACGAGCGAGCATGAACTGGTACAGAACAACACCTGCCACCCCGGAAGTCATATGGAATATGGAACGAGCCGCCTTCGGTAACCTCAAGGATCTGAACCTCGGGCGGTATTTTGAATTCCACAGTTTGGAGTCCTTCACCTGTTCGACGAAATCTTCATATCTGCGTACCAGCACTGCTTGCATTTTTTTTATGGAACCAGGGTGAGCGATGTTCGGTAGGTCTTTGGCGTAAGTTTGCAAAGATGCCCTGATTTCGCCCAGGGAGTCTGCCAGGTTCTGTCTGCGGGATGCAACAGCTTCTCGCAACATGTCGAATCTATCGCTGAGATTTTGGCATCGCTGCTGGATGGACTTCATCCATGCGCTGTCGGTCAGGGCCGGCTTTTGGATGCTGGCCACCAAGGCCCGAAAGTCTGTGGCCAAAGACTGGATGCTTTCTGCCAGTGGATCTGAAATTGTCGCTTCTACCGCACACATGAGTCGAAAAAGACCTTTCTCCCCCACACAGGCCGCATAGTGTCTCACCAAGTTACGTGAATTTCAATACCCATACTAGGTGCCAGCCTCTTGGTTGAATACTTGGTTGAATACCTTCTCCATAGCGACCCGCAATTGTTTTTCACTATCCATAACTCCTTGTATTATAAAGCTTGACGCACCTTTGATGCGAGTCAAAATAATTACGGTTTACCTCTCCACAAGGCTGGCACCTGTTTCGTGCACCTGTTTCGTTTCGGCACCTGTTTCGGGCATCTGTTTCGGTTCACCTCCCGGGCGCTGTGGCTGCGCGTCATCAGTAACAGCCGGTAGCCATTTATTGAACCGTTGTTTTTATGCATTACGGAATCACTTCCCAGCGAGCGCCACGTCCTCTGCCCACAAGGCGGACCTTCCCTTGTTTTTTCAGCTCCGAAAGAATCTTTTTTATCAGTTGCGTGCTGGCCGACGGCAACTGGGCCGCAAGGTCC
>CAYSLH010000450.1:0-2214 GCA_964431605.1 uncultured Myxococcales bacterium | reverse complement strand
ACCACCATCTGGATTCCGGGGTTGACCAGGGTATGGCTGCCCCCACAGTTTGGACATCTTACTTGCCGACTCATGGGAAGCTGATGGTAGTCTGCCAATGGTTTGGTGTCAATGGTCTCGTCGTGCGAATGTGATAGCCGAATGAAAAGGAAAGCCATATTGGTGTTGACGGTTCAACCTTTAATTGAGAAAATCAATAGAATGTACGTTGACTGGTATTGTTGGAGTTCGAAGCGTACCGGTTACATGTTGGGAGAACCGAGATGAACTATATCAAACGCATGTCTTTTTCTGCTCTCATGATTGTCTCCATGCTGATGGTTTTACCCATCGAAAGTAGCGCCCATTGGTGTTCCAACATCTATCAGACATATGCGAGGATCGTGGTCAAGCCGGAGCGACAGAATATCAACATCGGAGTCGGTGAGACAGGCAGCTTGAGGGTAAGGGTCAGAAACAATTTTCCCTATGCCCTGAGATTCATCAAGTTGCGGGCCAACAATCCTGCCGGCTTGAGTGTTGCGGTCACTCCAAACGAGTCCGATGCCGCAGGCAAGGTGGTTTATCCAGGACACGAGGTGACTTTTGTACTGACCATCACAAGGAACTCGGCAGGTGATGACAGTGTGTCTTCATTGAACCTCGAGGTGGCAACGTCGGTACAAAGCGCATCAGGTAATGACAGTTGGAGGGACATGTCCGATAAGTGGGTCAATCAAAATCCTGATCCGGATGCCATCAGAAACAGCATTGAAAACGATACTTGGCAGTCAAAGGGCATACTGAATGCCGACTTGGCAATGCAACCTTGTGCAGATTGCGAGACAGACGGGGTCAATGGGCTTTTGACCCTTTGGCACGACAGGGTGGACAGTTGTGATGCAGATATTACTCCCCAGTATCCCAACACCTGTCTGAGGGCCGGACAAGCCCTAGCTGTACGGCTGAGGTTTTTAGATTTCAACAACCCAACCAGGCAGGAAGTCGTTCAGAACATGATCGACGTGATGGATGACGAAAACCCCATAGGCAGGGGATATGCCGCGTTTTTGGCGGCATATGGCGGCAACGATGCAGGGGTCGAAGCTCGCATACAGTCCATGGCTGATTCCGACCCGGAAGGCAGTCATTGTTCGTACTCTTCCAGTGCCCAAGCCCAAATCATGGCAAAAGCCGCGTTGATGATGCTTGGACACAGCGAATACCATGATGATGTAACATCTTGTTACACTGATGGTGGACAGGATGCTCATGTGCGGATCGCATGTTCTGCGGCGCTCGGTATAATGGGAGAAGACACACCAGTTACGGATTATCTCATGACCCAGGTCTCTAACGGTTCGAACACCAGTTATCTCAGGCTCTTTGCAGACTACTTGTTCCAGCTGGTGGTTTTTGCCCGGAGAGGGGGATGGGATGGCTCCGGAGTAGTGTCGTTTCTGGATGAAGACGTTATCATAGATGATATTCCTCCCCAGGCACCGACAAACCTTGTTGCCGGACCTCCCATTTGATTTGAAACTGAACTTGATATTACCAGGACAACATCAACAACAGGAGAGAGATATGTTCCGTAATGCGTCTTTTGTTTTTTTGGCTTCCATCGTTTTTGCGATTCTTACGGGTGGATGTGGATCTACTGACAACGGTCAGCAAAAATCCCTCGTCGACTATTTGCCTGGCAGCGGAGATATTGCAGGATGGACGGAAAACACGGAAAGAGGCGAGCCTGGTCCCGAGTATACAGACAGCATAGATACGGCCACCGACTGGGTCGATGGTGCCATGGACTTTTTCGTGGAATCCGGCGGTTGGGCTGGTGTAGCAAGAGAGTTCTACATCAATGGAGACATCAAGATCACTCTGTACCTTCACGAATGGACAGATGAGGCCGCCGCGAAAAAAGGTTACGATGGCCTGCTTCAGTATCATGGCGCAACCTGGACTGAGGTGCCGTTGGGCGCGGGTGAGGCCGCGTGTTCCATGGGTACATTGGGTTCAGCATACAGGTTGACCATTGCATACAAGGGAAAATACCTGCTGGATACGGAGACGGAGCCGGTTAGTGACGAATCCGAGACTGCGGCAAAGGATTTTGCCAAGGCCGTACTGTCCTCTCTTCCTTAGATTGTTTCATGGTTGGCGAAGACAGACCCGATGCTTGAAAAGCTGACAATTCGGAGCTTTTGGGCGCCGTTGGCATGTGCAGCTTTA
>CAYSLH010000449.1:0-2223 GCA_964431605.1 uncultured Myxococcales bacterium | reverse complement strand
GTTCGTGGGTCTGGAAGGTACCTTGGTGAGCCAGAGCCACGGGACAGGCCGTGTCTTACGCCACAATGTCATTTTCGGCCTGCCGGATACGGCAGCTTCTGCTGACTGGGACTCGTCCTCCTATGTCAAGGGTGGGAATGACTTCGTTGCGGCATCTGCTTTGCAGAGCGATGATAATTGCTTCATCGTGCCCGATGCCAGTTTCCAGCACGTGGCGGTCTATCGGTCCGATGGCGTGGACCACT
This sequence comes from uncultured Myxococcales bacterium, assembly GCA_964431605.1. Classification (GTDB taxonomy): domain Bacteria; phylum Myxococcota; class B64-G9; order B64-G9; family B64-G9; genus JALVPF01. The sequence goes on along the minus strand of CAYSLH010000449.1, from coordinate 1,978 downwards.
ATGACTTCAAGCAGGGGCGATCCTTGTTCGGTCTCGACCTGAGCTCAGTAGTGGTGGTTTCCAGCGACGTGGGCGAGGTGTTCACGGACCCGGACAGTGGCGACTATTCCTTGCTTCCAACGGTGGGCTGTTCAGACGTGGGGTATCTGTCCTATCCCGGCCACTGAGTCGGATCATTCAGGGAGAACGAAATGTCTTTGTCTCAGGTTGTCGTTGGCATGGGACCGTAGAGTGTGCCTTTTTGGAGGACAGACTAGGTGCTGCCAGACTAGGTGCTGCCAGACTAGGTGCCAGACTAGGTGCCAGCCTCTTGATTAAATATCTTCTCCACCGCGATACGCGATTATTTTTCACTCTCCATAACTCCTTGTATTATTAAGATTAACTCACTTTTTGCGCAGGTCAAAACAATCATGGTTTACCTCTCCACAAGGCTGGCACCTGTTCCGGGCACCTGTTCCGGGGTACTAACTCTCACAGACTGCCAAGCTTCTTTCCATTCCAAGAGAGCCGCATGTTTATGGAGTTAAACGAAACTAGGGTACATCCAGAGACAAAATTGCCTTGACAGGTGGCCTGCTGTGGATAAAATACCCCCCTCTTTGAATCGGTGCAAAGCGTGCCGGCTGGAAGTCGAGGTAGATCATAATGAGAGACGGTATTCACCCCAAATATGAAGAAGCAACCATAGAGTGCGCATGTGGCAACGTGATCAAGACCAGATCCACTCGTGGTTCGTTCAAGGTCGATATCTGTTCGGCCTGCCATCCTTTCTTTACCGGCAAACAGAAGCTGGTCGATAGCGCTGGTCGCGTTGAGCGATTTTTGAGAAAGTACGGCCTACAGGATAAAACATCCGAATCCTAGCACCGCCAGGTTTCTTGTTGTCCTTTTAGGATGGAAGCTGGCGGCGGGCCCGGTCCTGTGGCGCCCCGGAAGTATTATCGGGATATCATAGCCCGTCGAATCCGATGGTTCGGCGGGTTTTTTTTATGGAGTAAGAGACGTGAGCAAAAATGACATAGCAGCACCTCTCAGGGTAGGTGGACAAGCAGTGATGGAAGGTGTCATGATGCGCTCTCCGAATTCCTTTGCCGTCGCTGTACGGCGAGCCAATGGCAAGATCGTCGTCAGAGAAGCTCCATGGCGTCCCCTCTTGGGTAGATGGCGATTTCTTCGGTGGCCTTTTGTGCGTGGTGCCATAGTTCTCCTGGAGTCCATGGCGAATGGTATCTCGGCTTTGAATTTTTCCGCCAAGGTCGCCATGGAGGACATGCAGGAACAAGAGAGCAAGGAAAAGGAAGAAAAGAACAAAGCTTCTACTGCTGAGTCGCAACAAGATCAGAACAAGGAACCATCGGATTGGGCTATCTGGGGGACTGTGGCATTTGCGCTGGTGTTGGGGATTGGCTTGTTTGTAGCTTTGCCCCACATGGCTGTGTGGTTGGGAAGCAAGTTGTTGGGTCGGGAGTTGACAATTGACGAGATCTCATTCCATGCCATTGAGGGTGTGGTCAAAATGGGAGTTTTTCTAGGTTACTTGGGTCTCATCTCTATGATGAAAGACGTGCGTCGGGTTTTTATGTACCATGGCGCCGAGCATAAATCCATATACGCATTCGAAGCCGGCCAAGAACTGGTCGTCGAATCTGCAAGGCAGCACAAACCCATGCATCCGAGGTGTGGTACAACCTTTTTGATCATGGTCATAGCCCTGTCCATCGTGGTATTTTCCTTGGCTTTTCCTGCCCTGATTTACCTGGTCGGCAAACCTACCGGGATTGGGTGGCTGGACCAGATAATCTACATTCTCATAAAGCTTCCCCTCTTGTTCCCCATCGCTGGCCTGGCATATGAGTTCCAGAGATTGACGAGTCGTTTTCTGGATAAATGGTGGGCGAAGGCCTTGGCCTGGCCAGGCATGTTCGTGCAGCGCTTGACCACGCGGCCGCCCACCGACGACCAACTTGAAGTTGCA
>CAYSLH010000448.1:0-2286 GCA_964431605.1 uncultured Myxococcales bacterium | reverse complement strand
ATGTCCAGATCACCGTCTCCGTCAAAGTCTCCACAACCGAACCCTCCCTTGACGCGTCGTTGACCAGCATCAGGCCAGGTGCCGATGGGGCTTCCAGTGTCCAGGCTGTACGGACCAAGATCGGTAATGACGACACCCCTGGAAAAGCACACCGCCTTTGTGAAAAGCGGTGATACGTGTCCCAATGCGACCGGTTGACCAATAGGTGTCCCGATTGCGCCATCCTCCAAGGGTTCCTCTCCGAGCAAGATGGTCGTACCGTCCCAAACGACTCCGTCTGAGCGAAGAACGTCATCGACCCCGTCTCCATTAACATCGCCAAACCCATGGCAAGCGATATCATCCCATCTATCAACCTGACATACGATGAAGCCGGGACCCTTGCCATAGTGGATGAGGTCATTGTATCCACTGCCAGACCCGCTGTCTCCCGAGATCATGAAAAACGATGTGCTTGTCGGCAATGCGGTAATGTTCGACGTAAAGGAAGCGCGAATCCCGTTGGGCGGAGTCATCCAGCCATCGCGCACCAATCCTTCGCCATCCCAACGCCAAACAGGATCGTTCTCCATGGTATAACGATCATGGTCGAACATCGCCACACGCACCTCGCCATCTTCGGCATCTTTGGAAAAAGCAATTCCGAACCAGTCCGCTTCGGCAATCGGAGCAGCGGGAACAGTCAGCATAGCGAATTTGATGGAGGCACCTCCGTGAGAGTCCCCATTTCCATCGATTTCTCCTGCAGGGTCTCCGTGAGTGTCTCCATTTCCATCGATGCCTCCGTCGAAGTCTCGATCATATTTCCCACCTGCGTCCTCGTCAAACCCTGAGCCCTGGTCGCCCACGCCGGCACCGTCGGTATCACCGTCCACCTCGATGTTGCCGTCGGTTGTACCTTTTAGGCAACCCGACCCCATGAGCACAAGCACGACAAGCAACAGTGTTGGTGTACAACAGCGATTCTTTCTCATGGCTTCTCTCCACTTCCCGGTTTTCTTTCCACAAATCTAGGTGCAGAATGAGCATCTGGAGGAGGTGCCGAGATGGACGGGAAGAGATCCGATGCGACGTAAAGCTAATGGGGCTCCATCAGCCATTCACAAGACGGATTACTTGAGTGCTGCCAACCGAATTTCCTGTTCGGGTTGCCTTGCGCTGAAAGTGCTGGAACATAGTATTGTTCCAGCACGTCATAGCGGGCCTTAAAGACAGCCTTCTGCGCATCATCTTCTGTAAAATAATAACCCAATGCGGCGACACACTGCAATTCAGGGTTGTGTTCATCCGCATACCATCCTTCAGCATCCTGTTCTTGCAGTTGTCTTTCGAAATTTTCAGGAAACGCGATATACCATGAAATCTGTCTGCTGGCGTTATCATCACTCATCCAGTCCGTTGGATTTTCCACCCATCCATAGTCCTCCATGGCCTGTGCAAATTTTACCAGCATAGCAGGAATACATTTTTCAGTTCCGCAGATGTCGGTAGTGAATCCGGCATCCCATGCGCGCCACAATGCGCCGGTCAGGATGGCCGATTGCCAAGGAGAGAAGATCAAGTAGTCAGGGTTGGAATCATCCCCTTCATGTCCATTGTATGAGTGCATCCATCCGCCATAGATATTTTCGGCCTGCCAGTCGTACAGCCACCTTATAACCGCCTTGATGTCATTCCCGGTGGACTGAGCCAATTCTGTATAGCCTTCTTCTCGCGCAACTTTGTTGACATAGACCAAGCCCATTAGCTGATAGCCCATATTACGTTCAGTCGTCTCAAAATTTATGGGATCTGAAATCGCCGGATCCAAAAGTCCTGCTGCATTCCAGCCGTTTGACATGAAGTAGAGATGCAACCGTTGAAGCAGGTCTTTGCTGCAAACGGAAACTTTGTCTACTTTCAACCTATACCAGCAAGCACTGGCGTAGGTGAACTTTACATCACATCTATTTACGCCATCTTCGGAAAGTTCCCAGCCGGGATTACAATCAGGAAAATTCGGTGCACTGCCAACATTGGTGTAATGTTTGACATACTCTATCGCTGATTTGGTTGCCTCAGCATGGATATTCTCATCGCCAGTTCTTAAATACAACTCATACAGTGCCTGCACTCTGTCGTATAACCAAGTGTTCAAATCATCGTATTCACTAGATAGGTACCAAGTCAATTGCTGCCTCATGAACGCCAGTCGGGCCGACTCTCCGGTAGACATAGGCGGTGCAATACCGGAAACATCGTCCTCCACGCAAGCGAGGCCTTCGGCGTGGTAGCCCTGGTTGCACA
>CAYSLH010000447.1:0-2355 GCA_964431605.1 uncultured Myxococcales bacterium | reverse complement strand
CGGGACTGGTGCGCTTTGGCGCAAGAGACTATGATCCGCAAACGGGCAGGTGGACTGGTAAAGACCCAATCGGTTTTGCGGGAGGGGATGTGAACCTGTATGGGTATGTAATCAATAATCCGACAAATTCGATAGATATTTTTGGATTAAGAAGGAACCAGTTTATTGATGCTGTAATTGAAATTGGTTTTGGGTTCGCCGGGTTCCTAGGAAAAGCTCTAGCTGGCGCTTTTGCTTTTGGATATACAGTTGGTGAGGAAATTGACACGTTGGGTTGCAAAAAACCATTGCATGAAGATATCGCGGATTGGGTATTGGAGCAAACTCAACAAAGGCCACCATGCTGGATCCCCGGGGACTGCTTGCCAATTTATCAAGGTCAAGGCAAGCCATCGTTACCTTCGGATTATCGGCCTGTTGACCCCATTGGAGATCATCTCATAAAGGACTTTGCAAAATAAAATGAAAACTTCAAATCCAAACATATTTAGGAGAAAATATTTTTCAGTGTTCTATTTATTACTTACGATAGCTAATGTTGTGAATATTTTTTACAACATTAAAGGTTCATCAGAACTTTTGTTATTCGCTTTCATCGCGTTGAGTATTGCACTGTTTTCAGAATTTATCAGATACGCTTTTTTCCCATATGTGAAAATCAATGACAATTCATTATGGATATCAAGATATTACTCTTTACTAAGTGATCTAATCAAATGGAATGAAGTACAGGCTATTGAACTAAAATGGGGACCATCCCTTTTACTGACAACAAAAGGTGGAAAAAATATTATAATAAATTTGTACATGCTTCCTGGGGAAGCAAGAGAAAAAATCAGGCTCTCCACGGTTTGGCTGGAAAACGGGGGTTTCGTAACGTAGCTGGCTGAAGTTGAAAGGCATCCGGCCTTTCGTGCATGGTTTGGGTTGCGACACTCATTCCAACACGGAGGAGAACCGGATGCCAAGCAAGGAGCTTACCCGACTTTTGGGCCTGGGGGAATACCAAGTGGTTTGCATCGACGAGGAGACCGATGAGGACGTGACCTTGTTCATCGAACCGGTACATCCTCATCCGATCTGTTCTGGATGTGGTCAAGGCTGTTTCTTCGTTCACTCGACCGAGGAACGCAAGGTCCGCCACTTGGACGTTTGCCATCGTCGTTGCTTCTTGCGCTTTGAAGTCCGCTTCGTTCTCTGCCCACGTTGCGGACTGAAAGCCGAACTCAACGACCTGGTTGCTTCTCGAAAACGAAGCACCAAGGCATTCCGGCGCTACGTCGGTTCGCTGTGTCTGCTTTTGCCCAACAGCCAGGTGGCCGAGCACATCGGGTTGTCCGAGGACACCGTCCGCGCCATCGACAAAGAATACTTGGCCGAGACCTACCCGCCCCCTGACTTCAAGCGATTGCGCCGCTTGGCGATCGATGAAATTGCCTACCGCAAAGGTCATAACTATCTCACCGTCGTACTCGACTACGACACCGGCGCGGTTGTCTGGACCGGAGAAGGGCGCAGCGAGGGGGCCCTGTCGGCATTCTTCAAGCTGATCGGGCCCCAGGTATGCAAGCAGATCATCGCGGTCTCCATGGACATGTCCGCCGCGTACGCCAAAGCTGTCAGGCACAACTGCCCCAAAGCCCGCGTTGTCTTCGACCGCTTCCACGTGGCCAAGCACCTCAACGAAGCAGTCAATGACACTCGTAAGCTCACGATGGCCAAGGCCAGCGAGGAACAACGCCAGGTGGTCAAGGGCAAGCGGTTCATCCTGTTGCGCCGATTTGGCAACCTCGATGACAATCAGGTCAACGAACTCGACGAGTTGCTCCAGCTCAACACCGACCTGACAGCGGTCTACCTGATGAAGGAGCAGTTCAATGAGTTCTGGGACTACGGCAACGCGGGAAGCGCAGCCAAGTTCCTCGACGCCTGGATCCAAGAAGCACTCGAAACCGAGATCCAGCCTTTGGTCAAGGTGGCCAAGATGCTCAAGAGGCATCGCTATGGATTGCTGGCATACCATGTCCACCACATGACCAACGGGCCCCTGGAAGGCCTCAACACCAAGATCAATGTCCTACGGCGGTCACGCTACGGCTTCCGCGACCTGGAGTACTTCGGGATGAAAATCCGCCAACTGTCCATCGAGCGCTCCCCGCGTCAGGTCAGACGTGCAAGGAAGGAGGTCGCGTGAAACCCGCAGTCTCCAGTGAAACCGTGGAGAGACTCTTTTTTCAATAGGCCCTATTTCTCCAGAATATTTCTTTCCGAAAATTCCTTTTACATCTACTCGCACAGAAGGCGGAGTAGCAACATTATTCGAAATATCTTTTTCCTTCATAGGAACATAAAACC
>CAYSLH010000446.1:0-2364 GCA_964431605.1 uncultured Myxococcales bacterium | reverse complement strand
GATTGTATGTCTTCGTTACATCCTTGAACTCCACGACTGCCGGGCGCGGCTCGGGTGGCTGTTGTGGTGGCTGTTGGGTCGGATTCGAATCAGCTACTTGGTCGATACCTTCCCTGGTGTCCGGTGCACTGTCTTGAGCCATGTTGTTATCAGTCGAGTTGTTTTCCTGCTCTTCCATATACCCCTCACCGTCTTGTGTATTTCCAGGCAAACAGCCAGCGCTGCAATCCTACGATCAAGTAATTCAGTGCGAATGCAACAATGGTGATAATAAAGAGGATCAGATATACGTGTTCCTTGGGGCCTCTTCTCTGTGAAATCAGTATGAGTTTTCCAATGCCGAACTCAGCGTTTACCATCTCCGCCAGGATAATGTAGCCAAACGCCAATCCTATCATCAATCTAAGAGAGTTGACTATGGCAGGCATGGCCAAAGGGATGAGTACCTTGCTGAGTACCTGGAAGCGCGAAGCACCAAGGGTGTATGCTGTGTCCAGGTAGTCTTCCTTCACGTCTGCCACGGCACGGGACGCATCAAACATGATGAAAGCAACGCAAGCCAGGAATATGAACGCGATCTTTTGGCCCTCGTCGATGCCGAAAAAAAGCATGGTGAGGGGAACCAGGGCGGCGATAGGTACGTTTCTGCCAAATACCGAGATGGGTGCAAAAAATGCATCAATCCTCCTGAAGGTTCCACCCAGGATTCCTAATGGAACTCCGATTATCACCGCCAGGCCGAACCCCTGAAAGACCCTCCACAAGCTGGCAGCCAAGTTACGCATCAGAGCCCGATCGAACCACAGGGAGTGAAAAGATCCGAAGACCTCCTCAGGGCTTCCCATGGCCATCTTGTTCAGGAGACGCTCGTTACCATTAGGTCCCCACCATGGGCGTGAAGCCAGGTACCAGGCCAAAAGCAACAGCCCCATGCATGTACCGGCCATGAACATCCGACCCCAAATGGTAGGCGTGTCGCGAATTTTGAAAAATCCCGAAAAGAATCCCAAAAACATTTGTCTCGCTATGGAAAGGATTCCCTCTTTGCTGTCACTGTCTTCATCTGAATGAGACTCCTGTGCCTGTTGTTCCTCTTGTTGCTGTTTCTCAAACGCTTCCAGCGCAGCTTGTGCCTCTTGTTCGGTGTAACTCTGGGCGAATTCCGGGCCTTTTGATTCCGAATCAGGCTTTGTTCGAGGCGCTTTTGGGCCGGCAGATGTGGAAGCCTCGTCTGGTTTTCCTTTCTCATTGTTCATGCTACTGCGCTTCCAGAGGGTAGACTTTTACCTCCACTCTCCTGTTCTTGGCATGATTCATGGGATCGTTGGGGTCCGCAGGAGCGCTCCAGCCCTTGCCAATGGTGGAGAACTGGTTCGGTTGTAAGCTTTTGAACTTTTTCAAAAGGGCTTCTTTTACCGCGTTGGCCCTGTTTTCGCTAAGTTCTTTTACTGAGGAAAACGGAACCTGCCCTTTCATTGATGCATCTGTATGTCCCTCGATCACTATGCGGGCCGCACCATACTGTCCGGCTAGTTTGCCGATCTCTTCCAGGACAAATTTTACGTTTGGATCGTATGGAACCTTTACGACCTTACCGTCGATTTTTTTATCGACCATCATGTTCAAATCCCATGAGTTGGGGAAAAAGTGTATTATGACGGTCTTGGTGAGAATCTCCCCGGACTCCGCCTGGATTGCCTGGACGCTCTTGGGAGTAAAAGAGACGGAATATTCATCCTTCTGGTTTGCATACTTGGGTTCCTTGCCAAGCTTCTTGATCACGGAGAAGTCCATCACTTCTTCAAAAGATGTCTTTTGGGTCACCTGACCTATTCGTTTATACAGGTAATAGGCTGTCTCCCAGGTTCTTTCGAAATTGGCTGGATTGTTGCGGTTGAGGAAGAACTGCCTATTCTCCGCGTAGTTGGTTGAGTGTGCGTCTCCGAGCATGGCAAGGGCTTCGGAGGCAGGAATGGAGTAGCCCTTGGCCATGAGTTCGGCAGCTTTTTGTTTATTGTTGGGATCCTTGAGAGCCTCCATGCCATCGAATATTCCCCTGACAAGGCCTTCGATGATGTCCGGGTGGTCCTTGGCGAAGTCAGCCCTGGCGAACCAGACATCTGCGATGAGCTTGTTGGCTGTCTCGGTGGATACCAGGAGCTTGTTTCCCTTGACCTTTGAGAGATTGTAGATATCGGGAGCCCACGAAACACATGCTGCGATGCTCTTGTCGGCGTTGAAAGCTGCAGCGGCTTGGAATGCATCCTGAGTATATTTGAACTTTACCTCAGAAGGCTGAATGCCTGCGTTGATCAATGCGTTGAGTACGAAATACTGCGAGGGAGAGTTCTGAGCCAGAACGAT
>CAYSLH010000445.1:0-2365 GCA_964431605.1 uncultured Myxococcales bacterium | reverse complement strand
ATGGGGATTGTGTAGAATAATGAGTTGGAGAGGTGGTAGAGTTTGAGTGGTGTACCCAAGATCATCGTGGACGCCACATGCAGAATTTCGAATGCGCACACGAAAGGCCGAGGTGGCGTAGGCGAGTCGGCGTGCGGTGTCCTTGTAATTGATGAGACTGGCCAAGAGTACGAATTCTCGTCGTACCTGGGTCACAAGACAGTCCCTCAAGCGGAATTCGAGGGTTTGATTTTCGCGCTCGATAAGGCCAGCAGTGTGCTCCGGAGGAACCAAAGCGTCGAAGTGTGGATGGATAGCGAACTTGTGGTGAAGTGGATGAACAAGCTCTACAGGCTTAAGAAGGATCACATCAAGCCGCTGTTCGATCGTGCCAACGAGCTGGCTCAGAGGTTTGCTGAAGTGACCTACAATCACCATTCGCGCAATGTTGCCTTGGCGAAACGGGCGGATGGGTTGGCGGCTGCCGAGTACAAGAAACACAATGGGTAGGCTCTTCAAATATCAATACAGGTGACACCATTATGGCCATAAAGGCAACTTTTGGTTGTTTTTATGTGAATCAAATGTGCGTAACACTTTATAATACAATAAATTTGGGAGGATGAAATATAGAGGTACATCGCGTTCATGCAGACATTTATCGATATTCAACAAAAAGGCTGGCACCTACGAGAGGCACCCAGGGGATTCATGCTGATGCGCTATTGGTCGCAGTATATGGTGGTCGACTCATATGACACTGAATGCAAAACAAAAGCGAGTCTATGAATGGCTGAATGATGACCTAGGCCTGCCGGTTTTTGCTGAAGCCTATAAAGGTTCCGTAATTTTCCTGGGCCAGAAACCAGCCGGATATGTCTCTTTTGTTGCCCACACGGGACGCGACCTGATGAATCGCCTTGCTTCGACAGTCACCGGCATCAAGTCTAATCGTGTTCAGTACCAGCAACATGTTGACGGACTTCAGGATGTTTGGCGGGATGAATGGCGGCTCAGTGATGAGCTATCGCAAGAAACGGCCGAGAAGGGGCATTTTATACCCATTGAGGTGTGCCGAAAAATTTCCATCCTGATTGAAGAACACGAATCCGGTCGAATGAGAAGTTCAGAAGCGGACGGTCTGTTTTTCAGCACATTTCTTGACTACTCCGATAGGGACAAAATCCCCAGAAATTTTCTTTCCGAGTGGAAGGACGCAAAAAAGTGGTTCTTAAGGCATGCCCATCTTCGCGAAAAGCCCTTTCGAATTGAAACCGATGATGACCTGGTGAAAAACTTCGAATGTCTGGACGGCTATCTTTATATCGCTGCCAGTAGTCAATATGAGAGATTGAAGGAGTTAAATGAAATTCTGGAAGCTACCAACCAGTGAAATGGTAGAAAAAGTCCTGGCATCCGTCAAAAAAGAAACGGACAGGCAGTATTTTTTCTCCAGGCTTAACAATCCCCTGTGGGTGGAGCCATTGCGCGAACGTGGCTACTTTAGCAGCCCTCCTGGGGTGAAACATCTCCCTGACGGCTATGTACAATATCCATATTGGCCGGAGCTGACTTATTTGGTCACCGTTGCAGAGGAATCTATAGACAAGACAATCGATATCGTTCTATCTCTTCCAAAAACAGATAATCCCCGTGTGTATGACGATATCCTCGCAATCGCTCTTAAACTAAAAGGGCAAGACTCGGCAAAGCTGTTGCCGAAACTCGTTGAATATATCGATCTTGATAATCAGTTTCTGGCCCACCGCTATCCGGAGTTGCTTCAACATTGGACAAACCAAGGCGATACAGACGAGGCCCTTGAGATAGTAAAAAAGCTTGTTCCCTTCCGTGAAGATCCAAGAGCGCAAGAAAAACAGAAACTCCGCAGGAAGAAACCCGATGCTTTCGGCACCTCGCTTGAACCTGCCCCTCGTTTTAACCGTTGGGAATATCAACAAATCCTTGAAAAGGGGGTTCGTCCGTTGGCTGAGAATGAACCCTATCAGGTTGCCCGCATCCTTATTGACGCGGTGGCAGGCATGATCCGGCTTGGAACCCACCAGGACATTCTCGACAAAGGAAAGGATGAGGATTTATCGGAAATTTGGTGCCGCCGACTGGATAAGCCGACTCGAGTCTATCAGGATGTCAAGGAGACCTTGGTACACACGCTGACCTATGCCTGCGAGCAGGTTTATGACAAGGCTCCTGAATCCATCAAGGCGCTGGATCAGGCGTTACGCAACCAGCGATGGAAGTTGTTCAAACGCCTGCGTCAGCACCTTTACGCATTACATCCCGGCGACCTGACCCTGCCCTGGATTCGCGAAATGATCCTTGGACACGATGACTATTCGAAGAGGAAACACCACTACGAGTTCCA
>CAYSLH010000444.1:0-2367 GCA_964431605.1 uncultured Myxococcales bacterium | reverse complement strand
TGTATTGGGGGCATCCAAGTGGCTGGCACCTGTATTGGGCACCTGTATTGGTATTGGCACCTGTATTGGGCCACCTGTATTGGTGTAGGGGAAGCAGTATTGTTCACCTGTTCACCTGTATTGTCCTAAGGGATCGTAGACGATCAGTCTACTAAATGATATGGTTGGCGCACAGTGCACACGACGAATTGGAGGCATGAAAATGAAAGAGCGCACATTTATTTGTTCATTGTCCTTTTTATTCTTGTCACTCCATGCGTTCATAGACACTGGTTGCGAAAAAGTATCAAATACAACGCTGCATAAGGTTACACAGTCGGATTCCACCCAACCAACTGATGTAGCAAAACGTACAGCCCCATCAAGCGCAAAGGCCCCTGACTATGCAGCCCTTGGTGAAAAATTCATCGACCTGCTCGTACAGGAAAAATACCCTGAAGCGTTTTCATGGTTCGACAAGAAGATGGCAACAGCACTGCCTGTGGACAAACTTGAACTGGTATGGAAATCCATCGGGGACCGATTCGGCGCTTTTCAAAAACGCATCAAGACTCAAACCACCAAGAGAGATGACTATTTCATAGCACTCGTGTTTTGCCAGTTCAAAACAAAAGTCGTGATATCCAAGGTGGTATTCTCCGGTAAAAAGGTCGCAGGACTATTTTTCTTTCCAAACAAGGGTGACAACGCACAATTGTACCAGGCCCCGTCCTACGCCGATCTAAACTCTTTTTCCGAGATTGAGGTAACGGTGGGAAAAGGGAAATGGAAGCTTCCGGGTACCATCTCTATGCCCAAAGGCCCTGGTCCATTTTCTGCGGTTGTACTGGTTCACGGCTCCGGTCCCCATGACAGGGATGAAAGCATCGGTCCCAACAAACCATTCAGAGATCTGGCATGGGGGCTTGCCTCAAAAGGGATTGCAGTGCTCAGGTACGAAAAAAGAACCAAAGCCCACGCTGATGCCATGCACGGGATAAGGGAGACTATCACCACAAAAGGTGAGACCATAGTGGATGCTGGCCTGGCAGTTGAACTGCTTAGGGGTACAAAAAAGGTCAATCCAAAGCAGGTTTTCGTTTTGGGCCACAGCTTGGGCGGAACCCTTGTCCCTCGAATTTCCAACATATCCCCAAATGCCGCCGGGTTCATAATAATGGCCGGGTCCACCCGTCCCCTGGAAGACCTAATCATGGAGCAGACAAAATACGTTCTCGAGCTGGATGGCTCCTTGTCTACAGAGGATAAGGAGACACTAAAAGCAGTCAAAGAGAAAGTATCGAGGGTCAAAGACAAAAACCTCTCTATTAAAACGCCTGCGGAAAAACTGCCATTCTCTGTTCCGGCAGCTTACTGGCTGGATCTACGGGGATACGACCCAGCAAAAGCAGCCGAAAGCATCAATCGCCCTATGCTGGTTATGCAAGGAGGCAGGGACTACCAGGTGACTCTGAAAGACTTCCTGGGATGGAAGAAACACCTCTCAAAGAGGAGCGATGTTACATTCAAGCTTTATCCCGACCTCAACCACCTATTCATGGAAGGAAAAGGTAAGAGCAAACCAGCAGAGTACCAAGTCCCAGGACACATATTCAAAAAGGTCATAGAAGATATCAGCGAGTGGATAAAATCAAAAAACATTCATTGAACAAAGATCTGTTATAATGAAACTCATGAATTCTTCCTTACTAAAATGCGATTTGCCCTTCTCCAACGTATCCACATCTCTACAAGGGAACTAGGTTTGAATGGACTGGTCATCATAGGAACGGTTCATCTTGACCCAAATGGACACTCGTTACTGCTCAAACTTCTTCACGAATTGAAGCCTGAGGTGGTATCGGTGGAGGTAAGCCAATTTGGCCTGGAATTCAGACGAAACAGGGGTAAAAAACTCCTCCAACGACTGGAACCCTTCCGCAGGCCGGATGGTAGTCTACCACGCCCAATGCATGCGGTGGTTGCGCAGCTTCGGCCTCCCTTCGAATATACGGCTGCAGAAGCTTACTCGAGCCGATCCGGCGCAAAGGTTGTAGAGGTGGGTGACAGCCAGCTTTCCCGCCAATTGCTTGCGAGGTTGGAGCGTGAGTTGATGGTAACTGATAACTTGGTAAACCTCGCCACCAGGGACGAACAACCACTTAGTATTCAAGTAGAGAGAGAATGGAGCAGGGCCCGGCATGAGATGGACCGTGGTCCCATATTGGATTCATTTGCGAAAAGACGTCTGGAAAGGATGAACCTCAAAATTTCACGTCTCATAAGGGGGATGGTTAATAAAAATCTCTCGCTGGTTCACGTGGGAGGCTGGGTACATCTCAATGGTCTGGGGATGATGCTTGCAGACCTGGAACCAGAGGTCAGACT
>CAYSLH010000443.1:0-2442 GCA_964431605.1 uncultured Myxococcales bacterium | reverse complement strand
GAACGTGTTTTTGTGGCTTCACATGGTGTGAGTGATTTTCACATACTCAGGAACAATCCGTTTTTCTCTAAAAAGACAAAACCTGTCAGAAAGGAGGCCGCTATATCAATTATGCCATGCCGCACATGAAGGAACATCATCGTTAAGCCCTCTAGGTGCTACCGAAAAGTATTTGCGTTTAGCAATGCCTGATGCTATTGTGTAAAAAATATTTACAAAATAGGAGATGTCCATCATGGGGCAACTGCTGATTGCCTTTGGAGAAAGTGGGTTGGGGCGAAAGTACCCTCTTACAAAAGAGTGCATTATCGGACGGCACCCTGAATGTGACATTCAGTTGATTGACAGTAAAGTATCCAAGCGTCATGCCAGGATTTTTTCGAACCGTGGTTACTTTTACATTCAGGACATGAAAAGTCTCAACGGAGTTTTCGTAAATTCTTCTCGAATCAAGGAACCGACCCGAATATCGCCCAATGACGTTATCACCATAGGCGCTCAGTCCTATCTTTTCAGCCCATCCATGGACATACTGCCCATGAGTGACTCAGACAAGGCGGTCCTGATCCTGGAAGAAAAAGACACACTGCCCGGTACCATGATTTTTCATGAAGCAAACACTGACGAACAATTGTCAGCCTAGCCGGATGGATTTATTGCGCAAATGCTCCGTGAATTGACAAAAGGAGACACCAGCAATGATCTACTGAAATCCATCATGGAAAGATTTCGAAAAATCGTCGATTTTGATTCTGCCGCTATTTTGCTCAATGGCAATAATGGCCAGCTTGAACCTATCTATATTGCAAGTTCACAAAAGACATTTTCCATCTCCAAAACCATCACCACTCTTGCCATAGCCGAAGACAAAGCTCTCAGGATTCCTGATGCTGTTGGGGACACGATTTTCAAGGAGGGCAAAAGCATAATACAGGGAAAGATCCGATCGGTATTGGCAGCACCCATCAAAAACGAAAAAAAAATCAGAGGTGTTGTATTTCTCAATAAACAAAAACCTGGATTTTATGATGACCATCACTTGCGCATTCTAAAGGCTGTGTGTCCTTTCCTGGCATTAGCTATGAGTTACACCAGACGAGTATCCAGCCTGAAGAAGAAGATTGAGTTTGAGCTGGAGAAATCTCCGCCTCTGGCGCAGATGATAGGCAATGGCCCGGCCATGCATGATATAAAGAGTATAATCAGAAAGGCAGCTTCCGCTTCATCAACAGTTCTGATCCTAGGCCAGACTGGAACGGGCAAGGAGTTGATCGCTCATTGGTTACACGATCTTGGTCCAGGCCATCAAAAACCGTTCGTACCTGTTAACTGTGGAGCAATGCCTGAAAATCTAGTGGAGAGCGAACTTTTTGGCTATGAAAGAGGAGCGTTTTCCGGGGCCCGACGGCGAAAGCCGGGCAAACTCGAGCTTGCATCCGGGGGGACCTTATTTCTGGACGAGATCGGTGAATTGCCTCTTGCTATGCAAGTCAAGTTACTCAGGGCGCTGGAGTACAAGTCCTTTTATCGACTTGGAGGAATCAAACCAATAGACGTGGATTTCAGGTTGGTTGCAGCTACTCACAGGGATCTGAGAAAGATGTGCGACCAAGGTAGTTTTAGACAAGACTTGTATTTCCGCATCAACGTAATCAACATAACAGTGCCACCTTTGAAGGAACGCCCCGAAGACATCCCTGAGCTGGTTCGCTTTTTTTTGCAGCAGTTCAACCAGGAGCTGGGCAAAAGCATTCAAGGGTTTGACTCAAGGGCGTTGAAAGTCATGGAGTCGTACCCATGGCCAGGAAACATTAGAGAACTGAAAAACGTAATCGAACGGATAGTTGTTTTGTCCGATAAGACAATAGTGAGCCCTGAGCAATTGCCCTTTGAAATGATTAACGCTCCTAACAACGAGGAGACCTCAACAGGATCCAGCCTTGCCAAAAGCATCCAGGTTCTCGAACGCAACATGGTCAGCGATGCATTGAGACGAACAAAGGGAAACAAATCCAAAGCGGCCAAGTTGCTGTCCATTTCAAGGCCGACACTGGATAAGAAATTGAACCAATACAACATTGACATCTTCGAAGGGTTATAGATGAAGTTCCTCTGCCCACGTTGTTCGGCAGGTATCGCGTCACCGGCTGATGCATCCTATGCCACCTGCCCTGAGTGTGGCTTGGTTGTGGACCTGGCCAAGGTCAGCACCAGCGCAGGTCAACCACAGCTTCAACTCGTACAGGATTACTGCGGCCAAAAGATTGGCCCTTACGAGCTACAAGTCCGTCTCGGCTCCGGTGGTATGGGTACGGTTTACAAGGCATTGGACACCAGGAACGACAATATGGTGGCCATAAAGATCCTCTACCCACACTTGGTGGTATTCGAACACATGATCATGAGATTTCGACGGGAGGCCAAGGCGCTCAGGGCGTTGGT
>CAYSLH010000442.1:0-2455 GCA_964431605.1 uncultured Myxococcales bacterium | reverse complement strand
GAGCAGTCGGGAAAAGCGCAATGGGGTGAAAACGATGAAAAATTGCCTCCGTCCCTAACAGGTTCTAACAGGTTGACACTTTGGAGAGTGCGGGCGAGAATGCCCGTTGGTTTACTTACACTTGGTGTGAACGACATCCGGGAATATAGGATCTTTAGGATCACAAGGAGTGTGTCAATATGAACATGAACATAAGGAAAGCCATTTTGTTTTTATTGGTTGTTTTTTCATTCTTTGTTGTTTCTTTCGAAAATGTGGTTTTCGCTGGAGACAAATGCCTGGGGTGGATCGGTATCGACTCAGGCAATGTCACCGGGGCGAACATAGAGCTTGATGGAAGGAAGTTGCACAAGAGGACACCTCATACCATAAAAGATGTTCCCTGCGGCGAGCACTCTGTCCTTGTATCCAAACCAATGTACAAATCGGTCAAAATAAAGGTGAAGGTATCTTCAGAGGATGTCGTAAAGGTGCATGCAAAGTTGAAGGCAAATTTCGGTTCATTGGAAATTCTAACTAATCCCGGCGGTGCGCTCGTGCTAATCGATGGCAAAGAGTCTGGAAAGACCCCTCTGAAGCTTGAGCAAGTACAGGCAGGGCAACACACAGTGGAAGCAAGGCTTCCTGACTACGAGACAATGGAACGTAAAGTTGTCATCAAAACGGGAAAATCCATGGTTATCCAGCAAAAAATGCTTCCGGATTTTGGTCAATTGGAGGTATCTGCAGGCGGAGTGGCTGGTGCCTTGGTGGTATTGGATGGTGATGAACTTGGCCAAGCTCCTATGACTCTCAAGCGGGTTGTCGCCGGAAAACACACGGTCAAAGTTATAGCTGATTTCTATAAGCCCTTTAAAAAGAAAATAGTTGTAAAAAGAGGCAAGCTCAACAAACTCAAAGCAATCCTCAAACCGGCTTTTGGAACCTTATCTGTACATACCCGCCCCAGCGGTGGTTTGATTTTCATAGACGGTAAGCGTCAGGGTACTGCACCTTCCATAATCAAGCTATCTCCCGGGATTCATGAAATCCTGGCAACTGATCCTCAACCGGGACACAAGCCGGTAAAGGCCAAGGTCAAGATCAGGCTTGGCGCCAAGCAGGAGTTGGTTTTGAAAATGCCCGTGAAAACCGGGGCTGTGATGATAAATTCTGTACCATTTGGAGCCAAGATCGAAATAGATGGGAAGAAACGTGGCTCTGCTCCCTTGTCCATAAAGAGTATTCCGGTAGGCGTGCATGTTTTGTTGGCCCGCGCCAAGGGCTTCGATCCATTACATGGTCGAATCGAAATCGTTGAAGGAAAGCGTTCGGAAGTCGAAATGAATCTCAAGCAGCCATCCAAGTCGGTATACAAAGTTCCGCAAGTGCACAACAAGGCGTTGGTTAGAAAAAGCGAAAAGAAACCAGTACAAGTTAGGGAGCCAAAGACCAAGAGCATCACCAAGGCCAAGTCTGGTCTCAAGCACGAAAAAACCAAGGCAGTGGTCAAAAACACTTTTTCAAACAAGAACGTTACAAAGGAAAGTGAAAAGAAAATGCCATCCTATTTGCCGGAAAAGGCTGAAGAACAAGAGGTGGATACGGAAAAATCCGCTAGAGAGGCGGCAGGGATGTCTGTGCAAAGATGGTCCGCTTGGATTACGGGCGCGGTGGCGGTCGCAACCCTTATAACATCAGGGGCCATGTTCACTACGGGGCTGGTGAAGATGTCCGAAGCCGATGATGCTTACAACAAATTTCTAAAGGATCAGACCACTGCCAATGAAAAAGCATACAAGGACTTGGATGACAGGGCAGCGCTGTTTTTAAACGTTGGTTGGGGCATGCTTGGCGGAGCTGCGTTGTTGGGTGGCGTCTCGGTAGTGCTTTTTCTTACAGAACCTGAACCGGAGGTGGATGTTACGGGACCTAGTGATGGTTTCAGTCTGTCTCCTGTACCTGGAGGAGTATTTGGAACCTATACGGTGCGATTCTGATGGCCACGAACACGTAGGTTCAATGTTTACTCAAGGAAGGTGAAAGATGACTCGAATCGTTATCTTTTTATTCGCAATGTTATTTATCATGGTCACTTTTTTGGCGGGCTGCACATCAACCAGCCGTGTGGAGCTTTGTGATACCAACGATGATTGCGGTTCTTTGGAAAGGTGCGAAAAGGGAGTTTGCGTCTCGGCCTGTTCCTCTGATGATGATTGTTCGGACCCAACGCCGACCTGCGATACCGAAACGGGCAAATGTACAGAGTGTATTGCCAAGTGTAACGCTGATAGTTGCTGTGGCGACGATGGTTGCGGGGGAGAATGCGAAGATAATTGTGCTGATACGTCACGTGTTTGCAATCAGGATACTTGTCAGTGCGAAGGAGAGTGTATTGTTGCCTGTGAAGGCAAGGAGTGTGGTCCGGAGGATGGTGGCGGCCGGGGTGGACCAGGCTGCGTGGGTGGGGGGTTTT
>CAYSLH010000441.1:0-2461 GCA_964431605.1 uncultured Myxococcales bacterium | reverse complement strand
CAGTTGGTACAACCAACTCGAGGTATCGTTTCCTCGCCTTCATGTTGACAGCCCTGGACTCGGAGGTACCAAAAAGCGCAGGACACACCGACGATGGTTGGACCTGGAAATCAGACGCGAATGCTGATGAAAACGACAATATTGAAATCAAACTAACGGCCATGGAGAAAAAATATCGTATCATTTGGGGCTAACCTCCCGGCAAAAACTCTCAACTCCGATCAGGTCATCTTTGCCATCTGAGATGTATGCTTCATGACCAACCTCTGGGCAACCCCTGCAGAAAAGACGAAAAGGCAGGCAGTGGCACGAAGGGTCTCCATGGTGACCATCACGGTATACTCGTCAGCATTCAAAGCTGGGAGCAAGGCCACCAAGGCATCGAATACAAGCCAGGTTATCACGCTGGCAGTCAACAAACCCCACGGCCAACCCAAAAGCCCTCCTCGCAATGCCAAGGCCGTCAACAAGAGCGGCGCGATTAAAAACAGCATAATCACATCGCCAAGTCCTGAAAAGATCCATATCAATGAGGAGGTATTTCCATGAAAAAGCAAAGGAATATTTATGACGATACTCGGTCCGGCAAACATCATGGCCAGTATTAATGCTGAGCCCCACACGAAAGCCTTGGCTCTTTTTGAACCAGGTAGTTCAATACCGGCCACCTTCCAGGCTGATGCTAGCATCCAGGTTCCCATAACGCCGACTAAATTAGCCACCAAGGTAAACCCGCCTTTATATATTCCTCTCCAGTAATCGTTGGTAAAAATGTCGTAACCAAAAAGACCATCCCTCAGCAGCAAGACAGCCATGGCCCCAACATAAATGAACCATGCTCTTCGCAGATATTCACCACGCTTGAAAGAAAATCCTGCTATCAGCCCACCGAGAACGAACATACCCTTGGCCGTCTCCATTTCAGCTACCCTGAATACCTCCAGAGAGGAACTATCTCGCATCATAAGAGCGATGCCTAAAAAAACAACACCCCATGCGATGGGAAAAAATGCCAGTAACTTGAGCCTCAATCAAGCACCCCCTTGCGTATGGATTCGAGCAAGGACTTAGCGGACTCCTCCCCCAAAAGTGTCCTTAGCATGGGAGCAATGGCATCCAAAACAGCGGGCACATCAGCTGGCATGAGTTGCTCCGGAGTTTTATTCACGCTCTTTTTAGCGAAAGTGGCAATAGCCACTCTGGCTGTGTTCTCACCCAAAAAAGCGCCCAGCCGCTGTTGCAACTGTTCATGTATGGCATTTTGCGACAACTCTACTCTCCTTGTAGCAAGTGAAGAATAGTTCACACGCCATATTAGGTCAACCAAAGCATTGTGCCCCGAAATCTCCCCTCGATATGATTCAAAATTTTGAATCGATCTCTGAATCAAAAAAGATGCTCCTTGTGCCAATTCCTGGATAAAGATAAATTTCACCAAAGGAGGAACTTAAATGAAAATTGCGACCTACAATGCCAACTCCATCAGGGCCAGGCTGGACCTGCTCCTGGCATGGATAGATCGGCATAAACCTGACGTATTGTGCGTACAGGAGACAAAAGTTCAAGACAAAGATTTTCCACTGGAAGCATTCAAAGACGCTGGGTACCAGGTGACGTTCAAGGGTCAAAAATCCTATGCCGGTGTGGCGACCATCAGCAAACAAGCACCGGAAGAAAAAGTGCTCCGCATGGATGAAGAGCCACAGGACGCACGATTTATAGCGACCAAAGTCGACTCACTGTGGGTAATCAACACCTATGCACCTCAGGGTCGTGAACTGGATTCGGAACATTTTCAGTACAAGCTGAAATGGTTTTCCAGGTTTGCCGACTTTCTTCGTCATCATCACGATCCGTCGGAAAACCTCTTATGGTGTGGCGACCTAAACGTGGCTCCCAGTGAACTCGACGTGCATGATCCCAAAAGGCTGAAGAACCATGTCGATTTTCACCCGGATGCACGGGCGGCCTTGCAAAAGGTGATGGACTGGGGATTGTCCGATGCGTTCAGAAAGATTCACCCTGACGAACCTGGCCATTTCTCATTCTGGGACTACAGGGTTCCCAAGGCCATGGAACGAGGCCTTGGATGGCGTATCGACCATGTCATGGTTACAAGCCCCATTTTGAAAAGAGTCAGGGATGCGTGGATAGATACTGAGGCGAGAAGGGAACCCAAGCCTTCAGATCATACTTTTCTGGTTGTAGACTTGGACTTATGAATCAACACGTGTGTGCCTTTTAAGTATCATTTGAATTTACTCGGAAACGACCATAGTCCAGTACGATATACCCCTGCCAAGGCCAGGAGGTCCAACACCAGGGAAATGGCAATAAACCGCCAGTTGTCCTGATAAAACAAACCCAGCTTCAGGAGCACGTCCAACAAGACTAAGTCCAAAGACGCCACCAGGTACCAACCAAGCCACCCCGAAAATCTTCTTAAACTACCTTTGAATAT
>CAYSLH010000440.1:0-2468 GCA_964431605.1 uncultured Myxococcales bacterium | reverse complement strand
TGCGCCACACAAGCGTCTGCCTGCTCGTCACACTCGCCAGTGTTGCATTGATCAGACATGAACGTACAATCCCTCACACCTCCCCCTTGGCACACTCCTGCCACGCACTGATCGCTGTCCGTGCAATACGACCCGTCGTCACATCCAGTGCCATTTGCGGCCTCTGCACCACACAGGTGAGTCAGAGGATCGCAACGAGTATAGTCAACACATCCCTGGACAACTCCTGAGCAATTATCATCACTGATGCACTGACGATATATAGCATAGGTGCCGTTTTTTCCCACGGTCCACGCCCTGGACTGGTCCCAAACCGCAACGGCATGAAGGTCCTCGGAGACGAAGGTCTCGTCCGACCATTGAACTCCTGCGTCAGTGGTATGATAGATCACACCTGACTGTCCCACCACCCATGCTATTTGAGAATTCCCAGGCACGAAAGCAATATCATAGAAGTCATCCTCACCAACAGTAACAGGGTTCCAGGAATTGCCGGACCTGCGGATTTCCCCGTTTTCTCCCGCAACCCATATCTGGGAATCCGAGTCCATGACAAGAGCATAGAAACTCGATGGCGACGTTACCTGGTCAAGCCAAGAGTTTCCACCTGAAGAACTGTTGTATAATATACCTGGACTGGATCCGCCCGTTGTTATGAGCCAACCGCTTGAAGCATTGGAAAACAAAACATCCCTGCCATAACCGTCCAGTGAAACGATCGTGTTCCAGTCAGCGCCACCATTAGTCGTTCGATACCCCTGGGTGAGCATTGAATCTGAAGCAATCCAGCCAGTCTGGGAATCCAAAAAGAAAACAGACATAAGAGTCGAAGAGGTGGCTATGGAATGTATGTCATCCCATGTCAATCCCCCATCGATTGTATTCAACACTACACCGTTGGCACCCACGGCCCAGCCCCAGAAATTGTCGATGAAATATACAGAGTAGAGATCCTCTGTGGTAGGGTTTACTTGCGCAGCATGCCAATCAGAGCCATGATCTCCACCAGTTTGTGTATATAGTATCAGCCCACCACTACCCACAATCCATCCATGATTGGCGTCAGTGAAATAGATTCCGTTTAGATCATTGGTGGTACCAAGGTCCACAGAACCCCAATACCCATCCTGAGCTTCGAGGGGCACACACACCAAGAGCAAAAAAAACACGACAAAAAATGAAAACAAATTGTATCTTTTGGGATACGCCATTCGTAAAATTTTACCCTTTTTTGTATCGAACAAGCAACAGCCTTTCCGACTTTCGTTCCTGTTTTGCCATCTCGTCCGTTGCTTCTGTGTCGATAATACAAAGAGAACTATAACATTCCTTCCAGGCGGAAGAACAACCCACGCCCCCCGGTCATCAACTCGGTCATGAGCGGATCGGGAATGGATGAGAACGAATAGCCAACGGAAAACCTTACTGCACCCATATCCTGGCCCTGGATGGAATAAAAAACCTCTCCAGCAAGCCCTACCTTCAAATCATTTTGTACTTCCGGCAACAATGTAAAATCCCTGTCACCCAGTGCGGTCCTGACCTCTACCGACATTCCCAAGCCAGCCCAGATCTCGCTTCCCACTCTCAACATACCTACTAAACCTCTATCATGAATGGAGTCTCGGTGATCTTTGAAATCGAAAACAGAAAACCAGGGTGCCAGAACCAAAGTGGGCTGTAAGTACTTTGTGGGATAGAAAGCTGCAGCCAGAGACGAACTGAGATAGGTCTCCTGACCCATCTGCGGTTGCGAGACAGTGAATTGACCAGGTCGTTGCTCTTTGACAATGGATGCTCTGAAAATCATGCGCAACCAATCTATTCCAGCAGGCCTCCATGCGGCACCAATCGAACCTTCTATGAACCCCCCTGAAGGTGCTCCGATAGTTTGGGACTCCTGGATGGCCTCCATGGTCTCAGCCCATGCCAACCGCCCGGTCAGGGCAAGTCCATCCAAAGGGGTCCACCTTGTAGCCAACCTCAACACGGTCTGGTGGATACTTGTGGCAGCTAGGGTCTTGAGTTGTTGAAAATCCTGTCGTGGAAGATGTTCATCCACCCTGTATTCGGCTGCCGCTGAAATCGCCAAGGTCTGTCCAAACCATCCAAGTCGACCGAATACGGCATTTCTACGAGACGGTCTCGACAGGATTATTCCCTGATGAAAAAAAGGAGCCAAAAACATGTCGTGTTGTAAGCTCTCGTTGCGAGCTTGGTGCAGTTCCGAACGCTCATAAGCAAGCTTCAAGTGAATATTCTTTTTCAATGGTATGGAAATTGAGGTCTTCTGTCCAAGAGCCTCGGACCATCCATGGTCTTGCATTGTCTGTGTACTTGAGACTATCCAACCATTCTCGGCAATACCGTTTTGACCACCAGCAAACCACCCATCGTTTATCCCAGACCTGTCCACAGACACTGTAGTGTGGGCAAACATCGCCCTTTTTCCATCATCTGACGAGTTG
>CAYSLH010000439.1:0-2497 GCA_964431605.1 uncultured Myxococcales bacterium | reverse complement strand
TATGGGCCGTGACATGGGTATGCTCAGCGGATTTGCAATATTAGTTGTCTTGCTGATCCTCGCTCTGACCTTTCGTTCCTTCAGGGGAGTCCTGTTACCATTCAGCGTCGTAGTCTTCAGCGTTATAGCTACACTTGGCTTAATGGGATGGCTGAAGATTCCCATATCCCATTCCACCGAGGTACTGCCCATACTGCTCATTGCCATAGGCGTGGCAGACGGAATCCATATTATCAAGGCTTTCTATGCAAACAGCGCTACTGGAGCAGATCCATTCAATGCGGCAATACTAACGATGAAGGACCTCAACCGTCCTGTCATTCTCACCTCCGTGACCACTGCTATAAGTTTCATGGCACTCAACACCTCTGGAATACATTCCATTATGCTCCTCGGGCTTTTCACAGCATTCGGAGTCATGATAGCATTAGGCATCTCCCTTACATTTCTTCCTGCTGTGCTGACGATACTTCCTTCCCCCAAGGCGCTGATAAAGTCCAGGACACGCATGGGAACAGCCAACAGGTTGGCGAGAGCATGGGGAACGTTCCTGGTTCAGCACCGGAGACTAGTGCTTACGGGAATCATAATCATACTTGCGGGTGCGGGAATAGGCTCGATTTTCGTTCCCATGGAGATGAGCAATCTCCAGAACTTCAAGCCTGACCACCCATTCAGGATAGACACACAAATTGTAAACGAAAATTTTGCCGGTGCATCGAGCCTGATCATCGTTGTCGAAGGAGGCAAGCCCGACGCCATCAAGGACCCAGGAGTCCTGCACAAAATGGATGCACTGGAAAACTACCTCCGAACCCTTCCTCACGTTGGGGCCGTACAATCCATAACCGGTTTCATCAAACAAATGAACAAGGTGCTGCATGACGACAAACCATCCGAATACCGTATTCCCAATGAGACTGAACATCAGACCGGCATCGAGTATATTGAAAAAAACGGCAATGAAATTCCCAAAGAGGTCAGCTTCGATGTTTCAGGCAAACAGCTCATAGCACAGTACTTGCAACTGTATGAAATGAGCTCGAAACCCGATGATTTTGCCAACCTGGTGACTTATGACTATTCCACCGCAAAGATAACTGTTTTCGTGGATACAGACAGAGCGTCGCTACTAGGCGAACTCAACAAAAAAGTCAGATCATTCATGACAAAAAATTTTGGAGGATTAAAGGCGGAACTAACAGGAATGGTTGAGTTGATCAGAGCGGTAAACGAAATGGTCATCAGTGGGCAAGCTTGGTCCATTGCAACATCTCTACTGCTGGTTTTCGTTCTATCCGCCATGTTGTTCAGGTCGATGATATTGGGACTTTTCTCAACCATGCCCCTTTTCTTCAGCCTGTTTTTAAACTTTGGTATCATGGGTATCTCCCATATTGCACTCAACGTGATGACTATGGCCACATCTTCTGTGGCTGTGGGAGTGGGGATCGACTATGCCATCCACTTCATACACAGATACCAAACAACAAGACTCGAAGGATACAGCTACGAAGACGCTGTCCCAAAGTCCATGCAAAGCAGTGGAGTTGCAATAATCATAAATGCTCTTACGGTTGCTGCCGGGTTTTCTGCCCTTACTTTTAGCGAGTTTTCCGGAGTTGCCCAGATGGGCTTTTTAATCTCACTGACAATGGTCACCAGCTCATTTGCAGCTTTGACCATCTTACCCGCGCTTTTCGTCACGCTTCACCCCAAGGCCTTCAAAGGAAAGGCTTCAAATGGAGGATCTCCATGAACACTTTTCGCAGAGTATTTTCAGTCCTTTTTGCTCTGTTGCTTTTCAGCGCAACTGATCGTGTTATGGGTCAACAGACTACCGACGCATACAATCTCATGAAAAAGGTCTGCGAAAGATCTGCATTCAACGACATGAGTGGAGAAATCACCCTTCGTCTGGTCAATAAACGCGGAGACAAAAAGGTTAGAAAAATCAAAATATGGTCAAAGAAAAACGCTAAAAGTGAAACACGTATGCTGATGAGATTCATTCACCCGCCAGACGTCAAGGGAACGGGGTTTCTCCTCATCGAGCATTCTGACGGCGAGGATGACAGGAGATTGTTTCTTCCCGCGCTTCGCAGAGTTCAAAGAATCAGCGCATCTGGCAAGGGCGGCAACTTCATGTCTTCTGATTTCACCTATTATGATATTGGCGCACCGAAAGTCACCGACTGGAAATACACTTTCAGGCAATCTGAAAAAGTTTCTTCGGTCATGTGTCGTGTAATCGATGGTATTGCAGCAAATCCAAAAATAGTCGAGGAGACAGGCTATTCCAAGATCACCTGGTATGTGGATGCCAATCGTCAAATAGCGCTCAAGGCTGATTATTTCAACAAGGACGGCGAACTGTTCAAAACTATGGTGGTTGAAAAAGTCGACATGATTAGTGGTACACCTTTCGCGACATCCATGAAGATGGAAAATATACTCACCGGCCACAAATCAGAGATGGTATTTTCCAATCTAAAGA
>CAYSLH010000438.1:0-2528 GCA_964431605.1 uncultured Myxococcales bacterium | reverse complement strand
TTGCCCAATAACTCCCCGGAAACAAGTCGGAAACAAGTGGCGGAAACAAGTGGCTGGCACCTGGCACCTGGGCACCTGGCACTTGGCACCTGCACTTGGCACCTGCACTTGGCACCTACCGGCACCTGGGCACCTGGCACCTGTTTGTTTGGGTCATATAGAATGCGGTCTTGCTGACAACGCGGAATGCTTGCCCAATAAATCCATTGATTTCCATCAGGCTTATTTGCAAGTATCGACAGTATATAGTCTGTCTCTTAGTGGAGGTGAAATAAAATGGGTTCACGTCCCGCGTTGCTTTGCTTGCGGTTGTTGCTTTGTTTCATGGTGCTGTTGTCTGGCTGTGGGGTCTTTGTTTCTGATGGTCCCTGGGACCTGCAGGTCGCCCTGGGTGTCAAGGGTCCTGAACTACCATCCGGGGATGTGTATGTGATATGGCCTGACGAGGCTTCGTATTCGATCAGCCGACAGGTAAACATCTGGGCGCTTGAATCAGGCGCATATACCTGTGATGATCTACTAGCGGGCAGCTCACGTCCTGAGCGTTCCGTTCTTGCGAGCCTTTCTGTATCCATTCCTCCCAGCGGTGCGACTGTTCTTTATAATCTTCCCCAGAAAGTGACAGTGTTTTTCGTAGAAGCACAGGACGAAACTGGCATGGTGCTGTTTCACGCTTGCGGCCGGGAGGTGGCGAGAAAAAACGCCAGTATAGTCTTGCAACTGATCGGAACAGGCAACTTGTGTGAATCAGTCGACGATTGTGACGATCAGGATAGGTGTACTCAGGACAGGTGCGATGGTTTGGTATGTTCCCATGACAGAATTCCGATTCCAGGGGCAGAGGGACCACAAGGAGATGCCACGTGCTCCAATGGTGTAGATGACGATTGCGACGGTTATACTGATTCCACCGATCCCAATTGCAATCCATGTGCGAAGGACAGTGACTGCGAAGACCAAAACCCCTGTACACATGATTCGTGCAACGATGGCGCCTGTAGTAATCTACCCGTAGAGGACGGAACCAGTTGCGATGATGGGCAATATTGTACAATAGGGGAGTCTTGTAACGGGGGTGTATGTTCCAATGCCACAGGCTCTCCTTGTCCAGGTCCTGATGGTGATGATGACTGTAAAGAATCCTGCAACGAGGCGAGCAGATCCTGTACGGCCGACGACCTTGATGGCAGTGAGTGCGATGACGGAAATATGTGTACCAGCGGTGATTCATGTAAAAATGGTGTTTGCGAGGCAGGGCCTACGACGTCCACGGTCAAGGAGGGGGCGAGGTGGGGTAATTGCAGAAATGGCATCGACGATGATTGTGATGGGCAAACGGATACGGATGAGGAGTGTACAGGCTGTATGGGAGATGGCACCTTCGGGGATGCTACCAAGTATTATACAAATTCTGGTGAAATGTTCGGCGCTGTATTTGGCAGATTCCAAAAAGAAGAAAGTGATTTTGTCGATATGGCACTCTTGATTGCATCCGGCTCAGATAATAACGACTCGATCGTTCCCCTTGAGATCAATGATAAAAACGGGCCTGCTGTTATTATCGATATTGGGTTGGATGTTGGAAATTACTCCTATGGTATTGCATCGGCTGATTTCGACAAGGACGGGAGAATGGATATAGCAGTCACATCAAGGGAACCGGAAAACAAACTTTCAATTTTTTATGGAACCGATAATCAGGCCGATCCCTTTGGTGACGAGCAAAAAATCGTACAGGACTTGTGGATTGGAAAGATCGTTGCAGGGGATTTTGGTAATGATGGATACAGTGACCTTGCTGTTGGTTTTGAATCGCCAAATGATGAAAACAAGGTCGGTATCTTGGAAAACGATAAATACGGGAGCTTTGCTGCCAGGACGATATCATTAGTGGATGATGTGTGTCCCGTTGGCAGCCATGTTACAGCCTTGAAGGTTACTGATGTGAATTCTGATCATGTGCCGGATATCATGGTGGGGTGTGAAAAGGATGGTGATGACATGGGTTCATTCCTCGTGTTGCTCGGAACTGATGGAAATCCCTCGGGCTTCAATAAAGGTTTCAGTTGCAGCATCGGAAAGAGTATCGTGGATATGGCAGTGGGGGAATTTACTGGTGATGGGACGCAGGATGTAGCATTGGCCAGCAGGGAGGACGCAAAAATCTTCGTCCTGGCGGGAAAAACCCATAACGGTGTAGCCAACGGAGCATTTGATTGCAATAACCCGAAGGTAACAAGTCTGCCTGCCAGGCCCTCAGGGCTGGATAGTGCCTTTTTCGATAGGGATGATATTTTGGATTTGGTGGTCTCTACGGATTACAACCTGGAAGGAAACTCTGGGGACAACCACATCGAAGTTTTTTTCGGCAACGCAGAAGAAGGAACCGCCACAGGTTTATTCAGGCAAGGCCCTGAGTTCGAGTTGAAGGACGATTCCGGTTACAATCGTTATCCCATCTGGGTTCACGCCATGGACCTGGACCATGATGGAGCGGTTGATATCATAACCGGCACATCGACATTGTA
>CAYSLH010000437.1:0-2562 GCA_964431605.1 uncultured Myxococcales bacterium | reverse complement strand
CTTCCCAGAGGTGCCACGATTCGCTCTATCACACCAAGCACGGCATGGTCGGATGAGAATGTCTTGTCCGACAGCACCAGCTTACCCTCACGTTCGATATAGATCTGTTTCGAATGGTTGACCATGATCTCACTGATAGCAGGATCGGCAAGAAACTCTTCCAATGGACCAAGCCCAAGAGCCTCATTCAGGACATCGTTGACCAACAATTCCATGTCCACCCAACCTGGAATCTCACCGTCATTTTCCATCTGGACAATGATATCCCTGATTGCACGCTCCGTCTGGTTCCATAGTTCATCGTCGTTCAACTCCTCGATATCCATTCGTCTAAGATCGAGGTAATCGATCAATCTGCCATGAACCTCACGTTGCAACTCGGAGTATTGTTCGACCCGAGGGTCTCTCTTCTTGCCCTTTTTCTTTGCCTTGGGTTTGGATTTCGCCTTTACTTTCGGCTTCGGCTTTGGCTTTGGTTCATGGATCTCTTCCGCATCGATGGATGTGCCTGAAAACTCCTCACCTCCAACCTCTTCGAAGTCATCTACATCATCTACCTCATCCTCATAATCCGAATACTCGTCCTCGAAACTATCCACCTGCTCATCCATATCGAGACGTCGCTTGACACCACGGGTGGTGGCTTTTCTAGCAGGCCTCTTTTTGGGAGCATCTTCAGCAGCATCCGAAACTATGATTACAAAATCGCCGATTTGAATCTTATCAGATGAACGTATCACCTGGGGCCCGGAAATTCTCTTACCATTGATGAACGTGCCATTCGTGCTCTTGAGATCTAATGCCACAATCTTTCCATCACGTTGGACAATCCTGGCATGCTTCTTCGAAATGTTACCCCTGGGCAAGACAATATCGTTGCCCTGAATCCGGCCAACCGTTATCTCGTCCTTTTGAAAATCGCGCCTCTTGGTGGCGCCGCCCTTCTCGGTGATCGACACGCTTAGCATTGGGCTCTCTCCACAGCAAATTGGAATTGGAATCGTTTGTCAGTCAAAGATACCGAACCCTACCTCACTCTTGGCTCTTTTGTAACGAGCTTTGATGTCCGACACCATCTTGAGAATCTTCGGGGTAGCCGGATTGACAATCCTGGGAGTCACAAACACGGTAAGTTCGGATTTTTTCTCCTTGAAGGTTCTCGACTTGAACAGCTCACCTATGATTGGAATATGTCCGAGCAAAGGAACCTTGGAGAGATCTTTTTCCTCTACTGCCTTGAACAGCCCGCCGAGTACGATGGTCTGGCCCTGACGCACGGTAACATTGGTCTTTGCGCTACTTTTCTGAAATCCCGGGATATCCATATCACCTATGGTTACACCGAGACTGCGGTCCAGATCACTGACCTCTGTATAAATGCTCATTTGTATGTTTCCACGCCGATCGGCGATGGGTGCCAATTTCAAACTCACACCGAATGGCTTGTAATCAACGCTTATGGTCATTGCCGTCACGAGAACGATTGGCACCTCGCCACCAGCGTGGAACTCTGCTTTTTCACCACTGGCGCAAACCAGCTTTGGTTGGGCCAAAACCCTTGCATAGCCGTCTGTAAACAGGAATCCAAAAGCAAATCCAGTGGATCCAATCGCATTATATGTCATGGTCCCTGTATGACGGCCGCCGAAAGGCAATGCACCATTGATAGAGATATTGGCATTTCCTTCTATGTCGAATGGCCAAGTAATTCCAATCTTATCAAGGCCCTGTTTTTTGACTTCCACAAAATCCACTTCCACCAGTACCATCCTCTTTATACCAACGGATAACAAGTTTTCCACCTGCTCACCTATGGCCTTCGTGATCATATCGGCCTTCTGCAAGTCTTGCTTGGACTCCACGTAACCTTCCAGGAAAATTTTTGTGCCTACCACCGAAGCTTCCACGTTTTTCAAGCCGGCTTGCTGGAACGCCAAGTTGAGTTGGTTAGCCATGAGTTTCTTCGCGTTGGGATTGATCTTCACAAAGCTTTTCACCTGTGGATATAGCTTAGTGATCTGTTTTACACGATTGAAATCCTCAGAAGTAAAAGCGAGACCATCCAGAATCACCCTGTCTCCCACGGGACGAATGGTGACTCCTTCGATATCGCCCAACAATTTGTGGACCTCACTCATCAGCCCCCTGACATCCTCCTTTGTTACCACGACCGTAAAGGTCAGGTTTGGTCGACCACTGCGCATAACCATCAGAGTGGTTCGACCTGGTCCCACAGCAAAAAGCAGGATAGTATTTTTACCAAGGCTTTTTGCGTCTGCCACCTTGGGATTTCCAACGGAGACCTGAGTGGCACCTTTGAAAGACAAGCTACGCTGCTCACCCACCACCATGCGATAAATTCTCTCCTGAGCCTGAGCAAATCCACCGATCACAAACATGGTCCCCATAAACAAAGTCAAAAGTATTACCCCAGGAGTCCCCATGGAATATCTTTTCATGATTTACGCTCCTTTTCCTTGCAAACCAACCGGTTATGTTGTAAAAAATAAACTCACTGATCTCAACGAGAGTCCCGCAATCACGCAGGATTGTCAAGGGTTA
>CAYSLH010000436.1:0-2581 GCA_964431605.1 uncultured Myxococcales bacterium | reverse complement strand
GGTTTGTGATGATGGTACCGTAACGTGCATCGATGACACCAACTGTGAAGACCGTGTGGCCGATGGATCGTTTGAGGGCGGGACCCCGAACGCTGATTGGGACGAGGCATCCACAAACTTCGGAACTCCCCTTTGCGATGAGGTCGATTGTGGCACTGCCAATGGTACCATGTTGCCGAGGACCGGTACTTTTTATGTCTGGATGGGTGGCAGCGATCAGATAGAAGATAGTATGGTCAGCCAGAGCATTCGTATCGCAAACAGCGCCATGGCTCATTTGCGTTTTTACCTGCACATTCCCGCCACCATCAACTCGGACCAGGAAGTGTTCGAGGTGACCATGGATTCTGATGTGCTCTTTTCGATCAACGGAACTCAGATGGATACGTACGCTGCTGACTATACACTGGTGGACATAGATGTCAGCAACTATGCCAACGGGATAGCCCATGTGTTGACCTTCCACTCATCTACCATTGGTGCAGACGGCCAGGTGGTCACGAACATTGCGCTGGATGACGTCTCTGTGGTGTCATGTGGCGGAACCTGCTACAACGAGTGCGATACGCTCGACGAGTTGGCTTGTAGTTCTGATGCCACCTTGTTGAATGTCTGCCAATTCAACGCTGCAACCGCTTGTAACGAATGGGTGCTGGACACGGACTGTGCTGCAAATGCCCAGACATGTGATGACACCCTTGACCCACCGTCTTGTGTGGCCTGCCAGGACGAGTGTGCTTCTGAAGGTCTGACCAGGTGCAACGGCACATGGATCGAGACATGCAGCGCGGGCCCTGATACCTGCCTTGACTGGGTGCAGACCACTGATTGTACTGATGTAGGTTATTGCAATGATTCGTTGGATCCCGTTGTGTGTGCTCCATATAACAGCATCGAACCTGGTGACAATTGCGACGACTCGAACCTGGTTCCCTTGGATATTCCCGCTTCTTTGCCTGTACAGGATCTCGGACAGACCACCTGTGGCAGGGGTGATGATTACTCAGACACCTGCATGGGTTCTTATGATGGTGGTGAGGATATCGTCTATGAGCTAAACGCAACCGAGGATATCGCTATAAATATTATCATAGACCCAAAGGGAACTTCATGGACAGGTCTCGGCGTTGGTCCCGGTTGTCCTCTGGGTACGGATGATTGCCTCATAGCAGGTGGCGTCAGCGGTTCCGACCCGTACATGACCGGGTGCTTTTCCATGCCTGCAGGTATGTACACTTTGATGGTGGATATTTTTCCAACCCCGACCTGTATCCCTGACTTCGATCTTTATATCGAACGATGCGAGTGCGCCACAGGCGAGACCCGATGCGTAGATGGTATGACGGCCGAAGTGTGCAACGCCACAGGCCAGTGGGAAGACACTGTTTGTGAAGACGGTTGCACCCAGTTGCCCTCCGGTGATTATGGCTGCTTTTATCGACCCAAGGTCGAAGGCGACCTGGTCATCACCGAGATCATGCAGAATCCATCGGCCGTTTCGGATGGTGTGGGTGAGTGGTTCGAGATGATTAACAACAGTGGACAACTCGCTAACCTCAATGGTCTGATATTCAAAGACGACGGAAGTAATGCCTTCACCGTGGATACAGACGTATTTGTGGCACCTGGCGCGTACGTGGTGTTTGGAAACAACTCGGACGTTACCACCAATGGTGGAGTCACGCAGGACTACTCCTGGAACCCCTCGGACATGAGCCTGGGTAATGGCAGCGACGAGATCGAAATACTAAATGGCGATATTCAGATCGATCGCGTTGCCTGGGACAATGGAGCTACTTTCCCAGATCCCTCCGGTGCATCCATGTCCCTGGACCCTCAATCTTTCGACACCACCTCAAACGACGATGGTACCAAGTGGTGCGTGGCTCAAACGCCTTATGGTGCTGGCGACTTGGGAACACCAGGCGCCTCTAACCTGCCTTGTGCCTTGATCTTCATGGAAAACCTGGATGCAGATCCTGGCCTTACCATGACAGGCGAATGGGCTTGGGGAGTTCCTGACTATGATAATTATTCATCAGGCCCCGCAGGATGCGCAAACGATAGCGCCGGTTGCCTGGGGACGAACCTTGCCGACGATTACAGCAACAACCTCGAGTATGATTCCAATTATGTCCAGGTGGGCCCCATTGATCTCTCTGGCGAGACGGGCGCTACCTTGTACTTCAGCATGTGGCTGAACACGGAGAACAACTATGACGGCGCACGGGTGGAAGTATCTGCAGATGGCGTCAGCTTTGAGCTTTTGCCGGTCCTGACTCCTGCCTACAACTGGCATGATCCCGCAGACTCGTGGTCCGGAGATTTTGGTACGGACTGGCTTCCGGTGGCAGCAGACCTCAGCCCTTGGGTTGGTGGTAACGTATACCTCCGGTTTGCTCTTTCGTCGGATAGCTCTAGCACACGGCCTGGAATGTACATAGACGACATCATGGTCGGCAGCAACTAGTTGATTCTGGCCTTGTACCTTAGGCCCGCTCCGGTTTTTTGGGGCGGGCTTTTTTCGTGTCGAAGCCGAGTCAATATGTCAGTAAAATACCGAGTAGAAATGACAGTAAGA
>CAYSLH010000435.1:0-2589 GCA_964431605.1 uncultured Myxococcales bacterium | reverse complement strand
GATGGCCCTTGCCAAAGCCACCTTTTGAGCTTCTCCCCCGCTCAAGGTCCTGACCGGCCTATCCATGACTCCATCCAGTCTAAATAGTTCCACCACCTCGGAAAGCCTTGCGTGCCTGGCCTGTTTGGCAATGCCACCGGCTTTCAATCCGTATTCAATATTTCCCCTGACGGAAAAATGGGGAAACAGTGATGGTTCCTGAAAAACCAGCCCCACTTTGCGTTCCTCTGGAGAAGCCGTGCCAACATCCTTTCCATCGAGCGCTACGGAACCTTTCTGCGTAACATAAAGGCCGGCAATCAACTTCAGCATGAGGGATTTTCCGGCGCCACTCGCTCCCACGCAAACTCCATACTCACCATCTGGAACATGGAACGAATCGATAAAAAGAGAAAACCGGCCCCAAGTCCTTTCCACGTTTTCAAGGCGAATCATCGCAACGGCCCTCCGACCCGCCATGTTCCAGGCAACAGTGTGCGACCGAACTGAAGCATGACAAACACCCACAGGCACACAAGCAGCAAAACAACCGCGATGGGACGAGCCTCGCTTATTCCTGCATGGAGAAACTCTGTGTGTGCCAAAATAGGTGCGGTCTGGGGATTGGAAGCGAATAGAATCAGTGCTCCAAATTCACTGATGGCCCGGGACCAGCAGAGGATGAGCCCCGCAAAAACCCCCCTGGATGCGAGGGGCAAGCTGATACGAAAGAAGGTTCTTCCAGCAGAAGATCCCAGGGTCCTGGATACATCTTCCAGATGAGCAGGAACTCCCTCAAAAGCCGTTTGAGCGGTTTTTATCAAGAACGGAAATGCAACAAACACCTGCGCTATGACTATTCCTGCAAATCTCCCACTGACGCCAAGGCCCTGAGTGTCTAAAAACCTGCCTACCGGACTTCCTGGTCCAAGTATTACCAATAGGGCAATGCCCACCACAGATTGTGGAATCAAAATGGGCAAATCGATAACGGCTTCCACGATATGCTTTGCCCGGAAATTGCTGCGCGCAAGGGCATATGCCAGAGGAATACCAAAAACAGCTACGATGGCGGTCGCCATGGATGAACTCAACAAGCTAAACCATATGGCCCTTTGAACATCCGAACGCCCTGCCACAAACAACAAGGTCTTGGGTGAATCCTGGGTAACCAGATGCATCAGAGGAAGAAGCACTATGCCCAGCCCTACAAGACCCAAGGCAAGACTCACCTGAACAAACACGGATGCGCCGGATTTGCGAACCTGCCAAAAGACAACCCACCCCAGCGACATTGGAACGAACGTCTCGAACGCATATGGCTGGAACAAAACGTATGCCAACACGAACGAAATGAAAATCCCCAACAAAAGCGGTATTCGGAAAACGCTTGAATACAGAATAATCAACAGGATAAAAAGAGGCTGCCTGCCCAGTATTACCAATACTAAGATGAACAACAGCAGATAACCAATAGCGAAAAGTCCCTTGTCACCCTGCTTTCCGCTACGACCGATAATCCACATGCAATAGGCAACGTACATGTTCGCGGCAAAAAGAACCAGGGTATTGGGCCCTGAAATCAAATGTCCGGGGAAAAGGAACACAACCGCATGCAGGATCGCAAGGCCCAAGGTTGTGTAAAAGATTGAAGACCAGCGGGGGATCACTTTTTTTCCATGAGGTATCTGCTCAAAGACGGTGGCAAACCATCCTTCACGGGAGCAGTCGGGGGGTCTATGGGAGAATAGCCGGATGCGTTAAACATTTTTCTTCCCTGGGGTCCGAGGATAAAGCTAACTACCTTCTGCGCCCCTTCGGCATTGAGGGCATTAGAAGGTATGGTCAAACCATAAACAATCGGTGCGCCCTTCATCATAACGTTGGCTTGTTTGCCACCCAAACGCAAAGGTATCACCGCCTTGGCATACGAATCAGCCTTTGATGGATCACCTAGGTTGTAATCCTTTGAAAGACGGGTAACTTTCAAGTGATGCTCCTGAGCCATGGATCTGAACAAAAACGCGTAGTCAATGGAATGAGCCTCTAAGAGGACTACCAATTCGGCAATATCAGGTGTGACGTGTTCCGGCCTGCATTTATTCTTCAAAGAGTCCACAAGGGCGTTTGAAGCTCCATCCAAACCTGGCGTTCGCCCAGCCAATTTCCACAACTGAAGGGTCTGGTAGCCGATGGGGGCGGTCTGTTCACTGGCCCGGCCCAATCGCACATCGGATCTGAGTAAAATACTAGGCCAATTATCAGATGTGATTTCGTCTGTATAAGGCGAAAACTCAGTGTGAGCCAATACCACCTCGTTGGACACAAACTGGATAATCCACCCGGCCTTATCCGGGACCAATAGATCCCTAATCACCCTCCAATCAGCGGTGAAGAGCAAATCGGCACGCCGACCCAGCTCGGAGATCTTCCTAGCAGACATGAGGGAACCTGCTGGTTCCAATATCATGTTCACCGGTGGTTCGGCTTCGGCAAGCTCATTTTTGATTCCACCCAGGATCCTGGACAAGCTCGATGCATGGAACACCACTACCCGCTGCTTCAGCGAGTTGGATTGACATGATGCCATCCATAAAGCTGCACATGCCA
>CAYSLH010000434.1:0-2608 GCA_964431605.1 uncultured Myxococcales bacterium | reverse complement strand
TCAGATTGGCTATCAGCCCTAAAAGCAGGCCTTGAAAAAGTTGGTGAGGACGGAGCGATTGCTGAAAATGTTCTATGTGACATCAAGCAAGACAACTCCATTCATGTCACAGACACAACCACAGGCAGGGTCTTTCGAATATTGGAGATGAATGTAGACGAAGACGCCTATACCACGATTC
This sequence comes from uncultured Myxococcales bacterium, assembly GCA_964431605.1. Taxonomy (GTDB): domain Bacteria; phylum Myxococcota; class B64-G9; order B64-G9; family B64-G9; genus JALVPF01. The sequence continues at coordinate 2,427 of CAYSLH010000434.1, read as the reverse complement.
CACAAATGCCTGGCGTAGAGGACACGGCGGTCACGATACCAGAGATGCCTTCGGAACAGTTCCCAGGAAATACCGAAAATATCATTCCGGCCAGGATCTCAAAGCACCAGTCACCGACTGAACAACAACTCCCGGATGTGGCACCTACAACATCCTCCTCAGGCATAGGACGGGCCATTGACTTCACCTCAGATGCCACAGCTGACCTTCTTCAGGAAGTCTTCGACCTCTCCCAGAAAGTCCACGACCACTCCCACACAAATGAGGCCATGGAATATGTTCTGGATATCGCCATGAATACTGTCGGCACGGATTCAGGTTCTGTTTTTTTGGCAGATATAAACACGGACGAACTAACCTTTGGCGCCGTGCGTGGTCCCAAAGCAGACGAGCTCATGAAATTCCGCATAAAAATGGGACAGGGAATAGTCGGCTTTTGCGCTGCCACGGCAGTGGGCATGGCCGTGTCCAACGCCAACCAGGATCCAAGATTCTACAAACAAATCAGTGATAAGATCGGTTATCCCACCAAGTCTATTCTTTGTGTACCGCTTCAGGCAGATGGGCAAGTCCTAGGAGCCATCGAACTCATAAACAAAAAAAAGGGCAGTACTTTTACGGAAAGAGACCTGGGTGTTGCAAACTTTCTGGGTCAGCAGTTGGCCCGCTACCTTGAAAGGAATACATAGAAATGAACTTCCAACTAGCCACAAAACTTGCCTTGGTTATGCTAATGGCTTGCCCCTTGGGCAATCTGGCACTGGCCGATACGTATAAATGGGTGGACAAAAAAGGGGTTGTACACTTTACGGACAACCCGGACGAACTGCCCGAACCGCAGCGGAGCAAGGTCCTCGATGAGTTGGAGCGAAAGAGCAAAGCTCATAAAAAGCAACAAGCGACTCAACCGACTTATGAGCCCATACCGCCGGAGGCGAGAAAAGAAAGACTTCCCCCGGCACAGTCGACCGGACAACATGGGCACACAGGGGGGCAGGTGTTCGCGACCCCAAGCACAAACAACGCAACATCCAAGCCCATAGTCAAAGATGATAAGGTTGATCCAACCAGTTCTTCCCAACGAAAGGCATGGGCAGACAAGGCGACTCGCGCCAGAAAGAAGGTCACAGAGATAGAAAAAGAGTGTGAAAAATTGCTCCGCATGAAGGATGAAGCATCGAGAAAGGGCCTTATATTTGCAACTCCAAAGGCGAGACAGGAGACAGTATCACTTACCGAGGATCTAAAGACATGTAGACAAAATCTTCAAAAAGCCAAGCAGTACCGGGATGAAGTATTGCCCGAGGAGGCGAGACGAGCAGGTGTACCCCCGGGTTGGATAAGGTAATCAGAAAGCACCATCGGCCCAGGATCGATCCTTCTCTTCCAGCTCGAACGAATTTGCCCCCTCCACGGCCAGGGCATAAATGTGTTGTACTGCCTTGTCGAAGATCTTGCTCACCTTATCCTTGCCCGTTTTAAACTTGGGATCATCACCACGTTTTCCCATTCCCACGTATTTTTCCAGGCGCTTGTTATACTCCCCTGCTATGCCTGGATCTGCCAATGTGGCCACGAGCTTGGTTATGGTGTAATTGACGTCTAGCGAAATACCCACCGGTACTTTTTTTCCCCTCGGTCCTTGCATCTGCATAAATAAAACATATCCCAACTTATCGGGTTTTTTCAGTTGGGCCAACCTGCGAGGCTGTTGCGGCACGAGTTCAGGACTGCGCCTGTGTTTCGATGCCTTGAAAAGCGTAAACACGGTTTGGTAAAGCTCCTTAGGTGTCACCTTTCCAATACGTTTTCTCAACCGCTCCTTCTGTCCATCCTGAAAGTCCTCGTTTCCCATGTGACCTATGTGGTAACGTTTTACAACATACTGGTCCACTCCAGGGAAAAACCACCTCAAAGGAATATGGATAGAACGCAAATAGGCCAACACGTCCCACACATCCAAGACACTCAATTCTTTACCAAAGCCAGGCATGGTCTCAGAACACCCGGATTTCCTGCAGCCTGCCTGGATGGTGGAAAAAAGCATGGAATCGTCCCTGGCGTTCATGAGAGAACCATCCCGTAAATTTGCAGGAGCTTTCTTCAGGGTAACCTTGGCCGGACCATCTCCTGTGCCTGAAAATCCATGACAGACTGAACAGTGGACCCGGTACAGGCGTGTGCCATTGGTAACATCGCCCATCACAGGCAATTCGCTTTCGTCAGCCGAACCGTACAACGCCGGAAAAGACACAAAAACAAAAGCCACACCGACAATTAAGTATTTCATATGTTTTCCCATCGTATCCTCCGCAGTCACGGCAGCATGGCCGGAAACTCCTCCGGGCTGGAAAGGATTTTCCATCGTTTTACGAAGTGACATTTGTTGCAGTGCCTGGCTCCGACTTTACCGAAAGAGTCAAGGGC
>CAYSLH010000433.1:0-2647 GCA_964431605.1 uncultured Myxococcales bacterium | reverse complement strand
ATGTCGGGAAAAAACACGTGGGGCTGACCATAGGTTTCTGGGTGATTCTGCTCGGTGCAGTTTTCGTCTGGAAGGGCGTTGCCACGGTTCAACCAGGACAGATCGGCATCCTCATGACCTTTTCCCGCGCATGGACGACACCCCTGGAACCTGGCCTGCATTTTATCGTGCCTTTTGCACAGCAGGTCAAAACCATAAAGCTCTCTGCCATCAGGAAGGAAGTAATCCTGACAGAAGCCACGAAGGTGCGCGACTCAAAAGAATCATTTCAGCATTCGAAGAATTCGAAAACCGGTGAGGGAGTGGATTATTTTCTGACTTCCGACGAAAACCTGGTCACTTTCGATGCTTCTGTACAGTATCGTATCAAAGATCCCTGGAATTTCGCTTTCACCTCTCGCAACAGAGACGAAATCGTTAGAGACCTGGCCAGGCATGTGCTGGTGACGCAGATATTGGCAACAGCCGTAGATGATGTCCTGTCTAGAGGAAGGTCGGAATTGCTTCACAGGCTGCATTTCAGACTGCAGCAGGAGTGTTCTAAATTAAAGCTTGGCATACTGGTAACTTCGTTTCTCATAGGAGACGTGGTCCCTCCCAAGGCGGCCATCTCTGCATTTCAAAAAGTCTCCGATGCCCGTGCAGAGGCAGGGCAAATCCTTTCCCAGGCCCAGGCAAACGCCATGGAGACCAAGGCCAAGGCAAGGGGTCAGGCCAGTAAGCAGCTTTCCGGGGCGAGCAGTTACAGTGCTGATAAAATGGCAAGGGCAAGGGGTGGGGTTGCGCGATTTGATAAGCTGTCGAAAGAATATCGAAAGGCTCCCCGTCTCATGAAGCGAAGGCTTTCGCTGGATGCGTTGAAAGAAACACTTCCTGGAATGCAGAAGGTGTATTACGACCCGCACGCAGCAGGTGGTGTTCCCTCCATCCGTATCAATCCCCAATAATGCTAGATTGGAAAGTTGCCTGTTACGGTAATACCAAACATAAAATCCCTACTTTGCTTGTAGTCGTCGGTAGTGTCCTCGCATGTCTCAGCGTCTCCCGTACCAGCACATATCGTGGTTGGAATGGGAATGTGGAAACGAAACATGACACCAGCAGCGAGGTAGTCCAGGATACGGTATTGTGCTCCTGCTCCAAAGGCCAGACCCAGTCCGTCGGTCATGGAGTAAGCAAAGCCTGATTCAATGTCCAGTCTCAGCCAGCCTATGTCACCATCCAGCATGATATCGATCTTCCAGACGGGAATCATGCCTCTTACTCCCACTAAGATACCCATGTTGCTGGCACTGCTGTCCCCGGATGGATCAATAGAAGATAAGTCGAAGGTGCCATAGAAAAACATCGCTTCGATGGCTAGATAGTCGATGACTCTGAACAATCCGGTAAAGGATAGTCCTGCCGAGTAATTGATATTCTCGCAATTTGCCTTGTCGTTTTTGATGCAAAAGTTTGGCCCCAGCATAAACTCGATACCGATACTGCGAAGACTCTTTTTTTCTTGCCCGGATACGTCTGGCTCAGGGGTGGATGTTACTATAGGTTGTGGATTTTTTATCCTGGTAGTTTTTTGGGCCTGAGTAGTTTCTTGTTGATGCTCGGTTTTAGTGTGAGCATCGGCTTCATTTTCCAGCTCTATCAGCGATACCTTTTTTTGAAACTGCTCTACGATTTCATCAATACCTTTGATGAGATCTTCCGGTTTACAGGACTTTTTGCTGGTGGCGCTGATGGTAGTAGTGGCGCGTTCAAGATCGAAAAGTTCAGACATTAGTAGGCACTGGTTGCCTATTTTGGTGATCTTGGAATTTACGCTGAAGTGAGCGGCGAGTTCGCGTCCTATTTCAAGGCGGCTTTTTTCATCCACCGAAGCACTGTAGGATCGTTTTTTTTCCTTGGATATCAGCTTTCGAATACTGTCGTTGGGAATCACTTTGAAAACACCATGTTCAGATAGCTTGCTGGCCATGTAGTCGTTTAGGCCTTGTTGTTCTTGTTTTTTCAAAACGGAGCTTTTACATTTCAAGGGAAAGACAGCAACAGTTGGAGCTTGTGCGCCCTGCGTACTTGGGGTAAACAAAAAAGAAGAAGTTAGAATCGTCACAAGTGCTGCGTTTTTCAAAATGGGCATTGATGTTCACCTTTCGAAATTCAATTTTCAGGGTGAGACTACGGTCTTTGTGGGTATTTGGCAAGAACTGGATTATTTGGTCCGGTACTTCCCGTCTCGGTAGCTTGTCCATGTTCGTCTGGCGTTAGTGCCAGGTGAGGCATCGTCCGGGAGTGTCATCGTGAAGGTGTCCGTAGTAGCGGCCCATCCAGTATGCCACCAGATAATCTACTCCAGGGAAGGTCAACTGCACCACTCCTTCGTCGTAAAGCTTCCAGGGATTTCGCTGCCATAGGAAGTCCGAGACCACCCTTTCTGAAACATCCACCGCTTTGTCTCGGGTGGTCTGGTTATCACAGCCTGATTGGTGTGGTTGGTAGCGTGGATCTGAGCGTAGGTCGACCGCTACTCTCACCCGCGGTGGAGGCGGAAAACCAGCCAGTTGTTCTGAAGCAATGGCTGCTGCGTCGGCATAGGCTTCTGGATCCGCTGCAGCATAAATATAAAAGAAAAAACAATTCTTAGTGAATTCGT
>CAYSLH010000432.1:0-2647 GCA_964431605.1 uncultured Myxococcales bacterium | reverse complement strand
CTTTTGTTCCGCTCCATCTCCTCTAAACACTTGCACCAGGTATGCTATGAGCACGAACGTATAAAAGGATATCCCAAGAGGAAGGCTTTCTGAGGCAAGAAGCGACCCTGATAGTGCAAAATCTTTTTGGGCAGAGGTGAACAAGCCCAAAAGTTTGAATGCCATGAGTACGAGCAAGGAAAGGCTAACTGACCAGATGAAAATGGTCCTTTTTCTTCTTTGCCATTTTTCAATGGCAAGGGCGGCTATCCAGCCAATTGCCGTGTAGATCAACAATAGTGATAGACTTGCCAAACCCCAGGTGTATGCAAAAACATAGGAGCAAAAAAGCAACCAGAATCTGGCCCATTTCTTAGGTAGCGCCCACAAGCCAGCCATGGATAAGGGGAGGAACAAAAGAATGAATTGGTACGATACGAGTTGCACAGTAAGAGACTAAATCAGCAGGATATATGGGGGCAACGAAATTGTTCCCCAGACAGCCATCGGAACTAGGTCCAAGCCTGTGTATAGGATCAAAAAGGCACTTTCAATGGAAGAGAAAAATCCTTGCTTTTGTCCTGCCAACTCAGTCGCAGCTTCCCGACTTCGGGCATAGACGCCGCTATCGCTTCCATGTAGTGGGGCCATCCGACCTGTTGTAATTCAAGCCCAAGAAAAAAATGTCTAATGAGGATGATGTTCCAGTCATGGGTCACGTTGATGGTACAACCTTTGATGTGAGGCTCGGAAAGCTGATCGACAAGGACCGTAACCTGTTCGAGCGCCGACTCCCTGGGGTCTTTGGCTAGATCGGGAGAAAGTTTGCCAGCAAACCAATCATTGATGAACGGTACTGGACCTGTCTCGAGGACCTGTCCCATGGCCCTGTTCCAGTCACGCATGTAAGGTCCTCCAACCGTAAACTTGGTGCCTGCCAATTTTACCTTTGCTCCTTTTGATTTTGCGCCCTTGGCTATCATCTGAGCTGTTTGTTTACACCTGGGAACAGGACTGTGGAAGAGCCTTATGGGGGAAAACTGTGCGAGTCGTTCGCCAAGGGATTTGGCTGCTTGTTCGCCCTTTTTTACCAAAGGTGCGTCAACGGCATCCTGAACCTTGGTAATTGGCTTTCTTTCTGCGTGTCTGAGAAGAATAGCCGATGGTCTGTCAGTAGGGATAATGTGAATAGTTTTTGCCAGGTCCATGAATCTCCCTCTTGGATTTTCGAGAATATTACTTTGGGGGAGAAATTTCCACTGGATTTTCTGGTATATCCTCTTCAATTGTTTGAGATTTGAATGGAAGTTGTTCGCTGGCCTGATATAAGATGCGGTGCCGAAAGAGGCGAAAATGAGAAGTAGCGAATACAATTTGCTCCTTGATGCTCCATGGGAGAAGATACATGTCTGAGAATGCCGACGTAACAATCATCGGTGGCGGCATCGTAGGCCTGGCAACTGGTCTTGCACTCGTAAAAAATAACAAGGTGCGGGTAGGAAGGCTTATCATCCTGGAGGCGGAAGACCAATTGGCAGCCCACCAGACAGGACACAACTCGGGAGTAATTCATTCCGGGCTTTATTACAAACCCGCTTCTCTCAAGGCTACCAACTGTGTGCAAGGCAGGGATGCCATGTATAGGTTTTGTAAAGATCACGGGATTGCTCATGAACAATGCGGCAAACTGGTTGTAGCTTCATGTGAAGAAGAACTTCCAGCCTTGGAACAGCTGGAAAAACGAGGAAGACAAAATGGCCTGGAGGGCATAAGGAGGCTCAAAGGAGCAGAGGCAAAGGAATATGAGCCTAATGTCGAGTGTAAACAGGCGTTATTCGTGCCTCAAACCGGCATAGTGGATTATTCTGAAGTTTGTTTGAAAATGGCCGGTTTGATAGAGAGCTACGAAGGGAGCGTGTATAGGCAACGTCGTGTAGTGGGATATTCGAAAGATGGAATGGGTCATGTTCTCAACACCCAGAAAGGGGATGTCAAAACAAGGCTTTTGATCAATTGTGCCGGATTGCAGTCGGACAGGGTGGCTCGTATGTGTGGGATTGAGCCGAGATTGAAAATAGTACCGTTTCGAGGTGAATATTACGAGTTACACGACGAAAGCCGGGCTCTGGTAAGGAACTTGGTCTACCCTGTGCCAGACTCGCGGTTTCCTTTTCTCGGTGTCCACTTTACCAGGATGATCGCAGGTGGCTTGGAGGCTGGTCCGAACGCAGTATTGGCATTCAAACGAGAGGGATATGGAAGAATCAATTTTTCTTTGAGGGATTGTGCTTCCTGGCTGTTTTACAGTGGTTTTTGGCGCATGGCCATAAAGTTTTGGCGTATGGGTTTTGCGGAGATGTGGCGTTCATGGTCGAAGAGATCTTTTTTGAGATCTATGCGTAAATTGGTCCCCTTGGTGAAAAAAGATGGAATAAGGAGGGGAGGCTGTGGAATCAGGGCACAAGCCGTGTTACCAGATGGAAGGTTGGTGGACGATTTCAGGATAGAAATGGCTCCCGGACAAATCCATGTCCTCAATGCGCCGTCACCTGCTGCCACGGCGAGCCTGGCAATCGGCAGACACATTGCGGACATGGCAATTGAGCAATTGGGTGCGGCGTTTTGACGTAGAGTTTTTATTGTTTTCATAACAGCAGGCGAAGTCGGC
>CAYSLH010000431.1:0-2655 GCA_964431605.1 uncultured Myxococcales bacterium | reverse complement strand
GACCTCTGTGATGCCTGCTGGACTTTTTGTTGGATCTTGGCGATATCAGCGTCGCTCAAATCAGAGGCTTCACGGAAGGCCCTGTCCGATTGTAGTTTGTTGAGCAGGGCAGACCAGCATTCTTTGGACTCGCTTTCCTTGCGCTCCTGGTCCAGTTGAAGGCATTGCCTGACCTGTTTATGCTTGTAGAATTTTCTTTCTGCCGGCTTGTGGGGAGCAGTGGCCAGGCAGGCAGGTATCCAGGTGACTAAAAAGAACAAAAACAGCGATTTTAGGTTCGACATTATTATTGCCTCCGAGCTTGACGCAGTGGCTAGGGTGTCTTTATGCTAGCCCCGGTTCCATCGGTAGTCAATTGATGGGTTGGGTAAATTTCAATACGAAGGGCCAAAAGTGTGGATGTCAAATTGAGGACAAAACCAGGTCGGTTGGTCTTATGGATGGTGTTTTCGTGGCTTTTGATGTGGGGAGGGGAGATTTTCGCACAGAAGCCCGACTATGCCCTGTCTCCCCCGGTAAAGGCTCCAACTTTACACGAGCCGGCAGGAATAGAGACGACCCTGCGGGAATTGATAGACGCGAGGGGATTGGCGCTTTTGATCGTGGACGACGGTGGGGCCAGGCAGATCGGCACCCTGGTGAAAAAATATTCAGAGGCCTTTGCCAAGCTGCTTTCCCAGGATCCGGAACTGAAAAAAATAGACAAACGCATGAACGAACTGTTCATGGAAAACCTCGCAGGAAACAGGATGTCGGCGGATGTCATCGCTCGTCAGGTTATGTCGATTCCAGCCAACCAACTCCAAAGGACTCTTTCCAAGTGGCTCAAGGGATTGTTCATCAGAAACGGGTTGTCGTTCTCCATGGACCTTGTGAAACTTGATAAAAGTACTCTCTCGGAAATTTGTACCAAGGCAAGGCAACTTGATTCCAGAAAGGGGCTGTCTGCCTGGCGTTACCGGGTTCTGCTGTGGCGCTGGAGAGACTCTGAGGAAAAGAGACTTTTTGCAAAACGCGATGAGCGCATGGGTTTTCTCACCCCGATTCATCTCGATCCCAAAGGCTTGAAACCTTCATGTCGCGATTCGGTTCGGCGTTACCTGACCATGCTGAAAAACCTCAAACTGGAGGTTCTTCGCAACAAGGAGCACCCGTATGAAAAGCACCGTACTCTCCAGGGCCTGCTAAGGGGGCTTCGCTACATGGATACCATCCGTGAGGCTGCAAGGCTTACGGGAGTAGACCATAGGATGATGACCGGACTGTATATACAAGAGTCCGAGTTTATTCACCAGAGGGTGTCTGTGGCAGGTGCTTTTTCAGTGGCGCAGTTTCTAAATATTGCCATAAGGGATGTGTGGCTTTTTCGAAAGCGTATAAAGGGTGCTTCTACGATTTTGAAAGGCATAAAGTCGTGGGAGGACTTGCGAAAAGCCATGATTGGAGATCCCCGCATGGCCATAAAGGTCTCATGTTTGTATTTCAGAAGAGTCAAGGACATGGTCCGCTCATATCTTAGAGTAAAGAGATCATCGTCCAGAATGATGGATCTTTTGAGCCTGGAGATGTTCACAGCCAAGTCCGGATTGATGGAAAGATCTGCGGCCGAAGTGGGATCCTTGCTAGATACTGTCATGGCGGATCCTGCCACCATGCATGTTCCCATCGTACCTGTGGGAGTTGCGGTACTACCGGAACCTTCGGCCATGCTCCAGGTCTGGATGAGGCAGGTGGTCAGGGAGTTGGTACAGGCGAATCTTTCGGAATCCGTCTATGAGAAAAGGCTGGATAAACTATTCAGCGCGCTCGGACTCGCCTCCTATAACGCCGGCACCGGAAACCTAATGAAGACAGCCAAGCGCAAGCAACCTTACCAGGCCCTGAGTTTTCCCCTCCAGATAGACGAGACACGTGGGTATGTGGACGGGATCATGGATGCCTGGAACATTCTTCAGTCTGTGGACAGGTGGGGCTCGGACATAGAGCGCATGTCATACGCAGGATTGATGGAACTGGCTGACAAGGCATGCAACAAGGCTGGCTTGAAGTCGAAGAAAAAGCACTAAAGGGTCGACAATACGCCGGCTATGAACCCGATGGTAATGGCTAGTGTCTTTCGCCAGGTCAGCGGCTCACGAAGGAATATGGTTGCGAAAATCAACATGAATATTACAGACATCTGGTTCAGTACCGATGCGATGGTGGTGTAGGTGTACTTCATCCCCATTATCCAGAATATCATGGCCAGGTAGGTCCCAAGCACGGCTGCCGGCATGGTGATTTTCCACTGGCGACTCGGTAAAAACGCACGAATCATCTCGGCCCTGTACCTTGGCGACAGGCCTTGCGTCAGCAAAATCACCAAGCCTCCGGCTTGCCTTACCGTGGTGGCCCACCATACGTCCGACACATCGAGTACGGGTTTGGCCATTACGATCCCGATGGCCATGAGCATTTGACTTGCTATACCGAGCACCACACCGTATCTGAGTTGTTTGACACCTTGCGTTCCCGGGTCGTTTTCGCCGTGCCAGGTCCCTACTAGGATTGCCACCGCCATTAGCAACATGGAGACCAAAAGCCAGATGTGTATTGGTTCGGCCAGGTAGATGAAAGAGGACAGGATTACCAGGGGGCTGTATAGGCAATCCACGA
>CAYSLH010000430.1:0-2674 GCA_964431605.1 uncultured Myxococcales bacterium | reverse complement strand
ATATGCATGGGGCATCTTACCAGGTTTTTCATAGAGGTCCGAACGTTTGAGAATGCCGGCCGGGTCGAGACCGATGGAGGTATAAAAATCCTGCACGATCTTTCTGGGGTCCTTGCCAGTAAAAAACGAATCCAGGTCCACCCCCTTCAGCTTTGGAGATTCCTGGAAAAACGGATCCTGGTAATGCCACGGCATGAGTTTGTCCACGTCTAAGCCATAACGCTTGGCCAGCTCCACATCCACCTTCGCCTTTATCTTGCGAAAAGGTTCATCCGTGAGCTTGGCCAGCTTGTCAAAGAGATCCTTTATCTCCTTTGGATCCTGCTCCTGAAGCAGTAAATGCATCTGGTAGTAATCCTTAAACCCCCTGGACCTGGCCGCTTTGTTTCGCTCGTGCACCAACTCGATGATCGTGGTGGCCACTGCGGCCCCCTTTGACTTGTACGCCTCCCACGCAGCCTTGAGCTTGGCCGAGTCCTTGTCCTTGCGCAGTATGTCCTTTATCTCGTTGTCGCTGACTTCCTTCTTCCCCATCTTTCCACGAAAGTCGCTGAAGGTCTTTTGGACCTTGGTGGACAATGACACCATGCGTTTTCTGGAAGCTTCGTCTATCTGGTTCTCTTCCATGGCATTTAGCAACAAGGTCACCTGCCGCGCCAACAGAGGATCACGAAGCCCAAAATCCCGGGCCTTTTTCAACAGTTCGTACTGATCCTTGTTCGAGTACAACTGGCGCATGGCGACCTCTAGTTTTTCCACCTTTTCGTACGAAGCCTTGTCACCCGTGGTGGTCGCTTTCCAATAGGCAAGGTTGGATTCTTTTTCCAAAGGAGCGGCTTTTTGGGTTATTTGCTTTACCACCTCCATGGCTTTTTCCTCTATGGCAGGGGCAGAAGACGAAGTTTTGGATGAAGGTTTGTGTGCCGGATTGGCGACACAACCTGCTGCCATGGCACAAGTGATTGTCAAAAGAATTTTCATATTTCCTCCTTGGGGTGTTGGATCTGTTTGACCCGAAACCCCGGTATGATCTCTTGTAGAAAATATTTCGTGTCTAACTCACGACCGGTAGTGTCTTGTAGAAGCTTGTCCCAGCTCAATAGTGCCCCTTTGGAAAATACCTTCTGCTGCAATCTACGCCAAAAGGCTGCCGAGGGTCGCCCATCGGGGGGAGAAGAAAGAAGCGCACGAAACTGACTCACCAGCAACCGCCCCAACAGGTAGTCATAAAAATACACGGGAGCCCGTACCAGGTGACCAACCATGGGCCAACCGCCAGGCCTGCGGCCTTGTGGGAAACTTACATCCAGGTATTTTTCCGCAAGCTTCCACCACAACTTTCCAAGGTCCTGTTCCGGATTTGCATATAGCTGCCGTTCAAAGTGAACCATCAGCAGGTAAAAACGCATGGATAACAACAGTTGGTCCCGTCTGGCTGCCCGTAACTGCCTTCGTCTCAGATTCAGCCTGTATGCACTCACACCGACAATCTTTTCTAGCCACCCCGGGTCATATACCAGATCAGCACTGATCATGGCGATGGCTTCGGACATGAAATCGCTGGCTGGTCGCCTGAGTATCCAAGGTAAATCTTTATCTATCCCGAGCAGGTATGCAGCATGACCAAGCTCGTGGAGCATCGATTCGGTCCAGTTCTTGCCCGGTCTTACGTTTGCAAGTATGCGAACATCACCTGCCCTGTCTATATCTAGGCAAAAAGAACCAGGGGCTTTAGCCGGTCTTTCCAGCAGATCGGATCTGCCCAGTACCGAACCCAGGTGAAATCCCAAACTCTCGAAAGTCTTCTGTGCAAGGGTGACTGGTTCGGTTCTACGAAACAACGGCTCCATGTCCACGGACGCACAGGACACGAGACGACGTGCAAACGGGTCATCCATGAGCCAGGGAGCAACCTCCTGGGGGGCTAGTCCATAGCGTTTTGCAAGACAAAGTCTCTGCCTTGTGGAGAGTTTTTCAAAGGCGGTCTTTGTCATCGTATAAAGTCGATCACAAACATCCAAGAGCATCTGCTCGTCTACCTCATCCATCCTGAGACGAAGCTGAAAAAAGTCCCTTGCGCCAACTGCGCGCGCTGCATCGTTTCGCACACGAACAAGCTCCAAAAAATCCCCATGAAGCTTTTCTGACTTTTCAAGGAATGCTTCCCACGCTCTTTTTCGCAAGACCACGTCATCCTGCTCGGCGAGTATCTGGTAGATATCATTGTCCGAGACAGGCCTGCCATCCACCGCTACCCTAAATGTATCAAACTTTTTTTCCATGGACGCAGACTGTCTCACCAAGCGATCCATGACACTGGGGGGGACCTGGTTTTCTGCGAATTCCAGTTCCAGCAACCTCAATTGACGCCTGAGCAATTTCGAATGGATGGTATTGCTCTCTAAAAGGTGCTTCAACCATTTCATCCTGGCACCATCGGAAAACATCATGCGTATTTTTTTCTCCAGGTACGAGACCTTTACCGAGTTTGCCTCCCCGGAACCGATGGAAGATTCCCAAAAAGCCAGGTTCAACTCCCTGGACATTGGCGCCACCTTGGCGCAAAAGGAATCGATCCAGCCAGAAAAGCCTCTCTCCTCAGTGGCTTTTGGTACCTCGACATTTTTCTGCTTATTTGCCACCCGGGATCTCGTAGCACTCGTGGACCTGGATT
>CAYSLH010000429.1:0-2700 GCA_964431605.1 uncultured Myxococcales bacterium | reverse complement strand
AGGTTGACGTTGACACGAGTTGGTGATTCGGGATATTTCAGTATGATAATGGGAAAAGAAAAAACGCCAGAACCTGCCATGGTAATCATCGGAATCATCCATACAGGGAAGGACATCTTACAAAGGACTGTAAAGCTTTTAGAGTCAACACTGGGACCGGTGGAATTGTTGCCTCAGAGTTGGCCCTTCGACTGGAGTGATTACTACGAATCTGAGATGGGTTCGTCCTTGGTGAGGTGCTTTTTGGTGTGTGAGAGATTGATCGAAAGAGACGCTCTGGTGGAACTAAAATTGCTGACGAACCGCATCGAACGTATGCTCGCTTCGTCTTCTGGAAACAGGAGAATCAATTTGGATCCCGGTTTGTTGGGATTGGAAAACTTCGTGCTTGCGAGTACGAAACGTCAGCCCCAAAGGGTTTATTTGAGAAAGGGCATTTGGGCTGAATCGACTTTGTGGTTTATCAATGGCGGCTTTGTCCCGCACGAACGAACTTATCCCGACTACCGGGATGAGGGGGTCAGGGCTGTTTTGAAGCCTTTACGTGAAGCTTACAAAGTGCGACTTCGTGAGGGTCATTACTCGCTAATGGGTACTTTGGACTTGAAGCCGCACCTCGAGGAGGACTTGAGTTGAAGAGCATGACAGGATACGGACGTGCACAAGGTCCGGTCGCCGGACACGACTGCACGGTTGAAATTCGCTGCCTCAATCATCGGTATACGGACGTCAGGCTCAATCTGCCAAGACAGTGGTTGGCCATGGAGGTGGATGTCGAAAAAAGGATAAAGGGATTGATAGGACGAGGCAGGGTCGAATGCAGTGTCAGGTTAAACGGCGGTTCTTCCGACACCGGATTGGCAATACTCGATGAGGCAAGGGCCCGCCAGGCCTATGATGTATTCGTTCAATTGGGAGCCCTGCTTGGTATCTCAGAAAAGCCTAGTCTGGGTCTGGTGGCCAGGGCTGAGGGAGTCATCGCCTATGCTCCCGAGACACAGGATATGGATGACATAAAACGGGATTTGACGAAGCTAGTGGACGTTGCATTGAATGCTGCAGATGATATGCGGCAAAAGGAGGGGACGAGACTCGTGCAGGTCGTCTACAGGCACCTCGAGAATCTGGATGAACTCATCGAGCGTATTAAAGTCGACATACCAGCCGAACAGCTCTTGATGCAGGATCGAGTTTCAGAGCGGTTGCGGTCCATGGCCAAGGACGTGGAGGTAAGTGATGACAGGTTGTTGCAGGAACTGGCTATACTCGCTGAGCGTACTGATGTCACAGAAGAATTGAGCAGGTTGGATATTCATCGCAAACAATTTTCAGATCTCTTGGAAAAGGACGGATCCGTTGGACGTGAATTGGATTTTTTGATGCAGGAAATGAACAGGGAGGTAAACACTTTGTGTTCCAAGTTCAGGTCCGCGTTGGTTGTGAAGCATGGTGTGTCTGCAAAGGCTGAACTCGAAAAGATTCGGGAACAGATTCAGAACATAGAGTAGGCAGGTAGAATCTTTGAGGTGGGAAGGACTGGCGTCATGGCAAAATTGATTGTGGTCTCGGCTCCGTCCGGTACGGGAAAATCAACGGTATGTGCTGAGTTGGTCGAGAGGTTCGACGATATAGCCGTATCGATTTCCTACACTACCCGCAAGCCCCGTGGACACGAACGCAATGGCGTTGAATATCACTTTGTCAGTGACGATGATTTTGATTCCATGGTTGAAAAGGGAATGTTTCTCGAATGGGCGCGGGTTTTCAACAGGCGCTACGGTACTGCGGAACGGGACGTCAATGAGCTTTTGAGAAAAGGCAAGGATGTACTTTTTGATATCGACGTTCAAGGGGGTATGAAAATCAAGGAGAAGCGTCCCGAGGCCTTACTCGTTTTCATACTTCCACCGTCTATCGATGAATTGGTTCGTCGTCTGACATCGAGGGCAACGGAAAGTGATGAGCAAATACACACAAGGATCGCAGAGGTCTCCAGGGAGCTTGTATATGCAAAGAGATATGACGCCCATGTGCTGAATGACACAGTTGACCATGCGGTTGAACAGATAGACTTTCTTCGATCAGAAGCATGCCGAGGAAGGTGTTTTCCAAGGCTTGATAAAAAATTGGAGGAGTTGATCTCAGAGGCAGACTCAATGCAAAGTATAACTAGTTGAAATTCCATAATAAAAAATAATGTAATAAAAATACATTTTTTCCTTGACTCATGGTCGCAGTTTAGCTATCTATCGCGACCTCGACGGGCTGCTGAAAGAGCCCGATGGTCTTTGAGAAAGAGTTGAGTCAAACCTGGCAGAACGAGCTTGATGCACTGTCATGAACAACAGGCAAGGTTCACAATGAATGATTCTCGAATCACCATGAGAGAGCATCGAGCAAAGTGTGAGAGCAAAATATTCATGGAGATGAAAATTTTCTCTTGACAACGGAACCAGGTTTTGATTAACTCGCTCGGCTGTCAGGTAACTGGCTCAGCCAGGCACCTGAGTATGTCTTGGTCTTTGAAAACCGGAAAGCAATCAGCAAACAATCGATAGAGCGGGTAACTCTGTCTAATAGTCTTGACGTCTTCCGTGGTTCACCTTGTTCCTTAATGGGGCAGGGAGTAATGAACATGGTAGAAGTCCAAAAAACAAAAAATAGAGCCTTTAGGCTCTTCAGGTTTTTAACTGGAGAGTT
>CAYSLH010000428.1:0-2701 GCA_964431605.1 uncultured Myxococcales bacterium | reverse complement strand
TCCCGACTTTTTTAAGGCTCGCTCGAATACCTCATAAACGGACAAGGAACCAAAGGCCTTGCATCCAGTACCGGCACAGACGGCTATGGCTTTTCTGTCTGCAGGCCTGGTCTCCAGTATCTTTTTGCGATGGGCCTGCAACTGTTTGGGTGTCTTGAAAGGCTGCATCACTTCTTCCCCTTCTTGCGCATCTTCTTCAGGAGATTACTCAACTTGGACGGCGTCATGCTTCCTTTGTATGTTCCATCCACGATTGCCAGTGGGCCCAGGGCACAGGCTCCGACACAATTGACCTGCTCCAGGCTGAACAGGAGATCCTTGGTTGTGGAACCACTTTGAACATCCAGGTCACGTTCAGCCTGCTCCAGCAGTCTGGGGGCTCCTCGAACATGACACGCTGTTCCCATGCAAATTGTCACGACGTGTTCACCGCGAGGTTTGAAGTGAAACCCTTCATAGAACGTGGCGACCCCATACATCTGGGCAGGAGATACTCCCAGGTGATCCGCTGCCATTTCCAGCGCTTCCTGGGGAAGGTAACGCAAGTGGGCTTGGAGATCATGAAGAACGTTGACCAACCCGCTCGGATCGCCGGCCGGATGGTTCTGTAGTATGGAGCCAATGAGCTTTTTATCAACCTTTGGCTTTCTGCTCATTTCTTGTCTCCCCGTGCCTTCAACCCCTCTTCGTAGCCCTTTTTGAATGCTGCAACATTTGCAGGTATGAACTTGGCTTTACTGGCAAACTGTTTTTCGATCATCTTGATTGTGGTCTGTTCGTCCACCACGTCGGACCAGCCGACATAAACACCGAGCATGACCAGATTTGCGGCACGGGCGGTGCCGGCCTCCTTGGCGACTTCATTTGCCGGTATGTATATCACCGTACAGTCAGGGCGGTCTGCATCGATGGGCACCAATGAACGATTGACTACTATCAGTCCACCAGGCTTTACCTTGGGGGCGAATTTTTCGAGGGATGGTTGGTTCATTACCAGCAAAGCCCTTGGGAAGGTAATGTAGGGAGATGCCACCGCGTTTTCGGCTATGCAGACAGTGACGTTGGCGGTACCGCCACGCATTTCAGGACCATAAGAGGGGAGCCAACTGACCTCCATGCCTTTTTTCATAGCTGCGTAGGCCAGGAGCTTTCCTGACAGCAACATGCCTTGGCCTCCGAAACCTGCCATAAGAACTTCGGTCTCTGCCATGTTATACGCCCTCCATGCTTTGACCCGGATGGCCTTCATCCTCCGGAGTCTTCTTTATTCCCAGAGGATAGTATGGGACCATCTCCCTCTCTAGCCAATTGGATGCTTCCAGGGGAGAAAGCCCCCAGTTGGTAGGACAGGTCGAAAGGACTTCTACGAAAGTGAAACAGGTATCAGCGACTTGGTACTCGAAGGCCTTCTTGATGACAGCCTTTGCCCTGATGATTTCTTTAGGGTTATGGGCCGAGACCCTGGCCACGAACGCGGGGGTACGAAGGTCTGCGATTTGCTCTGCCATACGCACAGGGTAACCGACCTGGGTAACATCTCGCCCGGCCGGACAGGTCGTGGTCCTCTGGTTCGGCATGGTTGTTGGTGCCATCTGACCCCCGGTCATGCCGTAGATTGCGTTGTTTACGAAAATAACGGTTATCTTTTCGCCGCGGTTGGCAGCATGGATTATTTCACCCATCCCAATGGATGCCAGGTCTCCATCGCCTTGATAGGTAAACACGATGAGCTCCGGCCTCGAGCGCTTGGCGCCTGTAGCCACGGCTGGTGCTCGTCCGTGTGATGCTTCAAACATGTCGCAGTTGAAATACTCGTAAGCGAGCACCGAGCACCCAACGGGAGCGATCCCAACTGACCTTTCCCGTATTCCAAGCTCCTCGATGACCTCTCCGACCATGCGATGGATGGTCCCGTGAGTACAACCTGGGCAGTAATGGGTCGGTCTTTGAGTCAAACCTTTGGTATATGCGAATGACTTGTGCATCACCGCCTCCTGCTTTTGGTCTTTGCCCTGGGACTTGGAGCCTTTGATTTTCTGCTGGATTTTGTAGATGGTTTCTTAGAGGTAGCAGCTTTTACACGTTTGGGTGAGCGTTTTCTGGAACTCTTTTTTATTCCAGCTTTTTTCATGACTTTCCGGATTTCGTCTTTTACTTCATCTGGTGATGGCACAACTCCCCCGGCTTTACCAAAAAAGTCTATGGTACGAGCACCTTCACCTGCAAGACGAACATCCTGGATCATTTGTCCCATGCTCATTTCCACATCCAGAACACGTTTGGACTTTTTTATCAGTCTGTTGCAGGCCTCGTACGGAAACGGATTTACCGTTATCGGTCTAAACAGCCCAATACGGTAACCTTCTTCCGAAAGGGCGTCTATTGCTGTCTTACAGATTCTCGAGACCATTCCAAATGCGCAAACGAGTAGGTCAAATGGCTTATCGCAACGATATTCTTCCCATCGTTTTTCCGCTTTGACGATGCCCTGCCATTTTTTCTCCAGGTGGATGTTGTGCTGGTTGCACTCCTCCGGGTCCAGGTATAAAGAGTTTACGATCCTGCGTTCCCGTCCTTTGCAACCAGTAAGCGCCCAGTCGCCGGGATCCAGAGGAGGGCCAACTTCCTGGTCGGGAAATTCCACCGGTTCCATCATCTGGCCTATCATGCCGTCACCAATGACCATGGTTGGGTTTCGATA
>CAYSLH010000427.1:0-2706 GCA_964431605.1 uncultured Myxococcales bacterium | reverse complement strand
GTGACTGCCCTTCCAAACCTTTCGAGGGTCAATCTCTTGGCTCTTTGCGCCAAGGTCTCCAAGTGCTCCGTGGCAAGGGGGGAGAATAGAATCGGCGCATCTGATGGTCTGGGATTGGGGGAGCTCAGAACCCTCTGGAGCGCCGCCTCATCCACAGCATCAATCCTGTGAGCCATTTGCTCTGGCAAGTCAGGGGAGACAAAATCTGAAAACGTGTTCAAACGGTCTCCTCCAGAAACCCGGTAAGAGGTGACGATGCGCTGGCATGGAGTGATTCCCCGGCAGGTCCGGCGAGGTATGCTATCCGTCCTGCCTCGACAGCCAGGCAAAAAGCGCGTGCCATGCTTTCGGGATCTGCGGCGATTGCTATGGCAGTGTTGACTAATACCGCATCAGCCCCCATCTCCATGGCCTCGGCTGCATGAGAAGGCATGCCTATGCCTGCGTCCACCACCACTGGAATATTTGCGTTTTCTATGATGATGCCGATTTGATCCTTGGTCTTCAGTCCTCTTCCCGTGCCGATAGGTGCAGCCAGGGGCATGAGCGTTGCGCATCCTGCCTCCTCTAACCTTCTCGCCAGTAAAGGATCGGCATTCATGTATGGAAGTACCACAAAACCTTCATCGACGAGTATTTGCGCGGCCTTGAGGGTCTCGATGGGGTCTGGAAGCAGGTGGTTGGGTTCGGGAGTTACCTCCAGCTTTATCCATTTGTTTCCAGTTGCAGCCTCTGCGAGTCGTCCGAGACGGACAGCCTCAGCGGCATCGCGTGCCCCGGACGTGTTGGGCATGAGGCGATAACGCTCTGGGTCTATGGCGGAAAGAAGAGAATCCTTGGGATCTGATATGTCCACCCTTCTCAGGGCGGCAGTTACAAGACCCGTACCGGAAGCCTTTAGTGCCTTGGCCATTATTTCCGGTGATGCGAACTTCCCGGTGCCTACGAAAAGGCGTGATCGCAATTGCACGCCTGCGATTTTCAACATATCGTTTCGTGGATGATCCATCAACCTCCTCCAACCATTCTTACGATCTCCATGTGCTGGCCTTGCTCCAGTATGGTCTCAGGATATTTCTGTCGCGGTATGATCTTCCCTGACAGCTCGACGGCGGTTCCCTCTAAGGGGATTCCCATTTGATTCAACATGGACAGAAGACTGGTGCCAGGAGTTATGGGTTGAGGGGTTCCATTGACCACTACAGTTAGGCTGGTTTCTGATTTTTCGTCATTTCCCATTGGTGTATTCCTCCTGTCGTTGTTTGCCGTGAACAATATCTCTCATGGCCAAACGACGACGAGACGACATGCTAGATCGTGCCGGTGCCGCGAGCAAATCAAATTATTCGGGTATATTTTTTTATGTCTTTTCAAAATAACAATCGTGTGGGCCTTCAGTGCACGATTCGTTGGCGGAACGATGGAGCCATTCCGTTCTTTCTTTCGTTGTTGAGTTGATCTGGAAGGTACCTTGCTGCCTTGAACAGGCCTCCTTGCTTTTGGGCTAAGAAAACACCCACGTCGAATCCGGATAACTCCCATTCCAGCTGGGTGTTTTGGGCATTGGTATCACAATACCACAACAAGGGAAAAGTATTTCCGACCAGGGATTGACTGTTGGGCGAAAACAAAGGGAGAACTTCCCAACTCATGCAATTTTCCGGTTCATTCGGCGCGCAACACGCATCCTGACTACAACACCCCAGGGCGGTATTTTCTTCGCAATCAGAACCTGGAGGATAGCAAAATGGGCCGCCATCAGGGCCAATCTGGAAGACTTTTCCATTCTCCAGGTCGGTTAGCAGGATGTCGAGTACCTGGAGGTTCTTTTCGGACAGGAAACCCGTATTGGCGACCATTCGCCCATCAGGAGAGAGTTCCGGTCTGCCTGCAAACACTCCTGCCAGAGGTGAAGTGACGGGCTTGATGCTTCCATCATGGAGATCCATCCTATAGAGGTTGGTCAGGCTGAACATGGACATGAAGGGAGACAGGATCTGCATACCCAACCTATCTGAAAGAAACAGTACGCTGTCTCCATCGGCATTGAAAATTCCCGGTCCGTTCTTCCCCTTGTTTTCATCCTGAGCCGCGCCAGTCAGCGGCCTGGCTGGTTGACTACCGTCTGTTGGTACGATCCAAAGATCCCGGTTTTCTTGGTCCTGTTTGTTATAGAGTGTGTATAGTACCTTTTGGTTCAAAATATCCATGTCTGGTAAAGCAAGAGCAAAATCCTCCTGGTCGCAAATGTCTGTCAGGATAAGAGCTTTCACCTGTTGTTGATGGACTTGTGACAAGTCTGCAACCATCAGCCGACACTCGTCTTCCAGCCAGATAGCCTTGCTTCCGTCTGGAGAGAACACCGGGTCTGAAAGCGACTGAGTAGGTCTGGGGCCTGATGGGGTGTCCTTTTCCGATTGGATTATTTTTTCCAGGACCACAGGTGAGGTCTGCTCGTCCAGATTTCTATAAAGTAGTTGGCGAACCAATTCGTCTTCGCTTCCGGAGAGTCCTTGCCGCAAGAATAATAGACCAGAACCATCCATGCTGATTCGGTATCCTCTGTGAACGTTGTCAAATATCCACTGGGTAGGGGAGTAGGTCGCCACCAGGACGTTCTCCTGGAGAATTTCAGTATGTAACGAATCGTCCTGGGGGTCTTTCCTGAAAGTGCATAGGGATTTTTCGTCATTTATTGTGCACGAT
>CAYSLH010000426.1:0-2715 GCA_964431605.1 uncultured Myxococcales bacterium | reverse complement strand
GCGGCAGCGTTTTTATTTTTCAACTTTCCCTTTTGGAACACGCATGGCCTGGACCTGGGATTTCGCCTGAGCCTTCTGGCCCCGCTGTTTTCGATAATCCCGTCTTTTTCGCTCCTGTATTTCATACCTCAAACCAAGGTGCATCCACCAAGGCCTGGGTTTTCTGTAATTGCCGTTGTTTTTTCCGCGGCATGGCTATCTTTATCCCCGATGGGAATACAGACGAACAGGATGCCCCCCTACGCTCGCTATAGGAAAATGATTTCCCATATCCCAAAGCCATATCCCGCAAAGGTGATAGCTCACTCGGGAATGAACTTCTATTTTGGCTACCTTACAAGGTGCCCAGGTGTCCCGTGGGCCCCACTGCCGTCGGAAGATAAAACAAAAATCTACAGGATAGCCTGGGGGATCAACGATGGAGAGTGGCTGGAGTTTCAAAACGAGCATCAGGCAAATCCATATCCAGTAAGACTGGATCCCGACTATGTTTACCTGCGTGAAGACACATGGGAGCAGTTCGTATCATGGGCCAAAAACGCAAACGACCCTGATCTGCTTGAGCGGATCTACTCCCCCAAAAACCCGTACAGGACGAAACCCGCATACTTGCAAAGAAACTGGAAAGGAAAAATCAGAAAAACAAGTCGGTGATTGCACGGCCCTGGACAAGGACTGCGTTTTTTTTCACGAGCACGTCGAAAAACTCTTTAAAGTCTTCATCGTCTTTGTGAATGAATCTGTTTCGCCCCAGATTACGAAAATAAATGTCTCGGTCCGTTCTGCACTGGCCTTTGAAAGCGGCAGGGCTCTTGTCCCATTTTCGCAACAAATCCAAAAAGCCCTTGCGACCCAGCGACTTTATGAAAGCTATTTTCAGTGTTCCACCAACTATGCTGGTCTTTGTATTGCCGGTGATTACTTCGTAGCTCTCATCGATGTCTTGGCCCACGTGTTGCTTGCGTGCATAAAGTCTTATCCTGCTCCACGGTCCTGTCTTCTTTCCGCCTTTTTCCTTCTTGGAACTCGGCACCCATATTCCTTCGATTGATTCGGATACGATGTTCGCCTCGTCATCCACAGCTATCTGGCTGTAATACACGAATCGATAATTGGAACGTAGTTTCAATTTTCTAAGACCGAAATCGCCCAGTTTCGCATCTTCGGATATTTGAGCCGACTCGCTAAGCAGACGACAATAGCTTTCGAGGCTCCTGTCGAGCAAGGATGCAAGGGGACCGCCTTTGGTGTCCTTTTTCAACGCAGACACCAGAGCCTGCCGGGCATTTGTTTTGACCGTGAAAAACCCTTTCTTATCCATTAGCCTCAGCTCGCTTATCACCAGGTCCTTGTATTTTGTGCCTGGCTTGGCAGCGGCAATCTCCATGGTAATGTCTTTGACCTTGCCCCCTGATTCCCAACGCAACAAGGACGGGCCCATCTTGTCCGAAACCGCCATAACATCGGTCTTTGAACCATCGGCAGATATCTTTATCTTCGCCACCCTGGCGTTTTTCAAAAAGTGGTCCCTGGAGCGCTGGTAACCGTTGTATATTTGTATGCCGGATATTTCATGGGGCTGGGCAAACCGTATGACTATACTTTCTCCCACGCCCAGACCAGCTACGCCCTCGACCCATCCGTAGTCCACGCTCTGGTCGAACAGGTAGGACTTGTGGTAAGCGGCCTCAGGTTTCAGAGTCGAACTCACCTCTATGGTGGCATCAACTTCTCTGGGAGGCAGGACATCGAGCCTGTCCTCATCCCTGTAAAAGTCGATCTGCGCAATACACGCACCAGGCTTTGCGTTATCGAGACGAAGAAACAGGGATCTAATGGATACTTTTTTTGGGTTCGACAGAACGATCTTGGTTGCACCAGATACCCGGCTCCATTTTCCACGCACCGAGTTTACGAACGGAATCACACCAAAGTCCGAACTGGACGAGCAGGGTGTCACAATCACGTAGCCTAGCCTTGTCGGCTTTTCGAATCGGAACAGAGCCCCCTCCAAATCAGGATCACCGGATGGTTGCCAACCGGTCTTTTTGTTTGAGTCGAGCATGTCCTGAGCATGATCACCAGAGGTAACAACCAAGGCTTGCAGCCTCAATGGCATCTGCCCGGCGAACGATGGCATTCCGAAAAAAACAACCAGTGCCGTCAACAAAAGAGGTGATCTGTTCATGATAATCTTTCTCTTTCTGGTTTGGTTCATTCGTCCTCTGGTTTTTGGGGAGATCATTAAAATTTGGGTTTTTCAAAAATATAGTGACACGCTGCCGTATGCAAATCTTCCTCGGAGATGTGGAAAAAACGCCTGGCCAAATGCCGTCGGTCGAGGCCTTCTTCTCCTTGGATTTTTTGTCCCTGTTCTATCCACACTTTTTGAGGAAGTACAAATCTCAAAAGCTTTCGCCTGATAAAACCTTTTCTTACCAAGAGGCTCGAGACATGTTGCGGAGTCAGGCGATTGTGATACAAGAGCCTGCTTGCATGTGTTGTGTTGTAAACGAGATCGGAATACCGATAGTGGTTCAAAAAAGGGATCGAGTGATCGAAATGATACAGGTGGTCACGGTGATCGAGCACCGGAGCCAGTAACCCACCAGGGCGCAATATCCTCAGAGCTTCGACCAGCCATGAGTCGAGCAAGTCCGGGGGGTAGTGTTCTAGTTGGCCACCGCTGTATATGATATCCACTGACTCGTCGGG
>CAYSLH010000425.1:0-2719 GCA_964431605.1 uncultured Myxococcales bacterium | reverse complement strand
TGGCTGCCCCGCTGTGGCTGGAATGGCATACTGGGTGAGTATGATCTGGGGGGTCTCAATCTTGGGTTCTTTCTTGCCTCACTGTTTAGAATGGTGATGTCAATCCCTGAATTACAGTATTTGAGACACTTGAAAACCACTTGAAAACCGTATTACCTTGTGACAAGAGTCTATGTGCTGGAGGACCAATCATGTATGTGAAGATTACCACTCTAACCGAGAACACTGCAGGTTTCGGTTTTTTGGCCGAATGGGGCCTTAGTTTATTTATCGATATCAATGGGTTTAAAATATTGATGGATACGGGCATGAGCAACTCGGCTATCTATAACGCAGGCTTGTTGGACGTGGATTTTTCGGAGATTGACACCATCGTGTTGAGCCATGGTCATATAGATCACACGGGCGGCCTGGCTCAGGTGCTCAAGCTTTCCGGTCCCAAGAGAATCATCGTGCACCCGGATATTTTTACCCCCAAGTATTCAGACAGACGGGGTAGACCCGATCGCAACATAGGCATCCCCTTTTCCCGCGAAGAGTTGGAAAAGCTCGGAGCTTCTTTCATGCTGAGTCGAGAGCCTGTGGAGATAGCTCCTGGTGTATTTACCAGTGGCGAAGTTCCAATGAAGACAAGATACGAGAAGCTGGATGAAGGACTATTTTGGCAGTCTGATCATGGGGTGGAACCAGATCCCATGAGAGACGATCTCTCCATGGCAATAAAAACAAGCCAGGGGCTCATCGTTATACTTGGCTGCGCCCACCGCGGTCCTGTGAACATCATCCAGCATCTGCAGCAAGTAACGCAAGAGGCTCGCGTGCACGCTGTGGTGGGAGGCACTCATCTGGTGCATGCCAGTGACAAACGCATACAACAGACCATAGGTGAGTTGAAGAAACTCGACATCAGCAAGATAGCCTGCTGTCACTGTACAGGCATGAGGGCCAGCGCCATGATGGCTGATACCTTTGGTGATCGCTTTTTTTTCAATAATGCTGGTTCCAGGTTGAGTTTCGACATGGAACAGGGAGCTGAGCCATGAGCAATGAGATTAGAGTATCGCAGAGGGTCGAGTCCATCCCTAAATCCGCCATTCATGAAATGACTCGCCTTTCAAAGGAGATTGAGGATGTGGCTTTTCTTTCATGGGCAAAGCCCACAGCCCGCGCTCCTTCGCATATCGGCAAAGGGGTGAGCAGGGCGATAGAAGCGGGGCTTACTGACGGGTATTCCGAAAGCTCAGGTTTGGTGAAGCTGCGCGAGAAGATCACAGAGAAGCTCAAGAGGGATAACAATATTTAAACAAGTCCTTCACAGATTGTCGTTACGGTTGGTGCAATCGAGGGGCTGGCCGCTGCAGTGATGAGCGCTGTGGACCCAGGAGACGAGGTGATTCTTCCTTCACCTACATATTCAACCCATGTAAATCAGGTGGTCCTCGCATCTGCAAAGCCGGTCTTTGTCCCGCTTATCGAGCAAGAGGACTTCCGTCTGGATCTCGATGGCATAAAAAAAGCGATAACACCCAAAACCAGGGCTATCCTGTATTGCAGTCCGAGCAATCCCACCGGTACGGTGTTTTCCGAGCAGGAGCTTCGGAAGCTCGCTGAGATCGCTCTGGAGCACGATCTGGTGGTCATCACCGATGAAGCCTATGAGTACTTTACATTTGATGGCAGTAGGCATTTTTCTATCGCGTCCATCCCCGGTATGATGCGAAACACCATAAGCTGCTATACCTTTACAAAGACCTATGCCATGACCGGATGGAGAATCGGCTACCTGTGCGCAGACCAGGAGCGGATTCCGCAGATCTCAAAAGCTCATATCCCTTTTGCCATATGTGCCCCGGTGGCCTCTCAGTATGCGGCCCTGGCTGCCCTGGAGGGGCCTCAGGATTGTATAGCGGATTTTAGAGACAAGTACAGATCCGCGCTTGACCTTATGTGCCAAAGACTGGACCGTCTTCCTAATGTTTTCGAGTATCACAGGCCCCATGGATCGTATCTGATGTTTCCAAGAATTTTGGATCCTTCAGGAGCTGACTCAAGTGCGTTTTGCAAAAAGCTCCTGAGAGAAGCAAAGGTGTCCACCACGCCTGGCGTGGATTTTGGGCCCACGGGCGAGGGGCACTTGAGGCTGTCGTTCTGCGTCCCAGAGGACATGATCAACAAGGCATTCGACCGTATGGAAAAATATTTCGAGTAGCTTCAGGATTCCGGTCTTTTTAGTCCCCTTGCAGGGCAAAGGGCGCGCCTGTGTCGTACTTGAAAAAGAACACGTCTCCTGCGTCCAGTGTCATCACAAGGCTGGTCTCGGTTGCGTTCGTGTTCAATAGGACTGTCTCAACCTGACCCGTGTCCTTGTTCAAGCTGAGCACTTGTGTGCGATTCACGTTTTGAGGGGCTTGGGAAAAATCGAATTTCAGTTTGAATTTTCCAGGCTTGTCATTGCTGCAAGGATCGTCGTTGTGATCATGGCATACGTTTTGGATCATTATATATTGCTCGTCCCAGTCGTCGGTGAAGAAGCCGGCCAGCAACTCCAGCTTCAGCATGTTGCTCCAGTCCTGTTCGATGGCGGTGAGATATGGATCTTGGGAAATTCCCGTCTGGCACTTTTGGGTGCCGTCAGGGTTCGAGGAACCCAAAGCGGGTTTGTAGCATACGTCCGTACTGGTCAACTGGGTGATAGATCGGCCCATGGTGGCCATCTGCC
>CAYSLH010000424.1:0-2722 GCA_964431605.1 uncultured Myxococcales bacterium | reverse complement strand
AATGGACAGTCCAGGTGCCGGAGATGATTGCGACGTAACGGAGTTTTCCAGTACCAAGGGGCATGCATTGGTTCGCATGCTCGTTGCGCAGCTTCGCCTTGGCTTGAGACCCACGAACGGAGTCATGCTAAACCTCGCTCGACATCCAGATCCTAATGTTCGGTTACGACTGCTCGATACGGTGATGTCCCGGTGGCTTGACGGAATTCCCGAGGGCTTGTCACGGCTCATACATGACCCTGACGTGAGGGTTAGAACCAGGGCGCAACATATTGGCTGCACAAGATCAGATTGGCAAAGCATGCACGCTTTCGAAGAAACTATGGCAGATTCGGATCCGGTGGTCAGGGCGTTGGCCATACTAAACGCCCGTTCCTGTGTCGAGAAGAATTATATGCATATGATGGATTTTGTACAGCGCGAAAACGAGCCTATATTGAAGATGCTCATGCTGAGGGTATTGCCTGTTCAAAAGGATGAGCTGATCTTGGAGTATGCTGGTCCGGCGTTGTTCGATCCTTGCCCTGCCGTTAGATACCTCGCCCTTGGTATACTGGCTAGAATGATCAAGCCTCCATTGGAACTGCTCAAGCAGTTTAGAAAAAGAGAGAGAGATCCATTCATCATCAAAAAGGCCGTGGGAATCCTTGCGGGAACCAGCCGTCCAAAAGACACATGGGAACAGGTCTGGTTGATTTATCAGCCGCTGGAACAAAAACCATTGAACCTGGTCCGGGAGCATGACGCCAGGGTACTGCCCGTCGGCAAATTACTAAAAGAGCACGCCGTCTCGTCTAATTGAATTACTTTATTTGTTCCACGGACCAGCTTTTTGTTCCAGGCATGAATGCTATTTTGAACTTTCGTCCATCTGCAGTTTTTACATTACCTTTCCATGATTTGTTTGAACTGAAGACGACTTCCCATGAGTTGATAGAGAGCCAGGCACCCTCCCACATGAATCTTATGGGCTTGATCCGTCGATCCAGACCACAGCTTATTTCAACCCTGACACCCAAACGTGCACCTATGAGATACCAAAGTTTACATCAGTCCATGCTATTTTCGATTTGTTCGAATTCTTCATCAGGAATCGAAAAACAATGCTCAGGCGCAGGGAACGTGCGGGATTTGACGTCAGAGCAGTAACTTTTGAGTGCTTCTTCCATGATTTTTCCCACCTCTGCGTACTTTTTGACGAACTTCGGCTGGAACCCGGCGGCGATGCCCACCAGATCGTGAAAAACCAGGACCTGACCGTCGGTTTTATTGCCGGCACCGATACCTATTACTGGGATATGGAGACGTCTCGAAAGAAGCTCTCCCAGGCGATGGGGAACAAGTTCCAACACCAGCATTATCACGCCCGCATCCTGCAACGCCAAGGCATCCTTGAGAATTCTTTTTGCGCTGTTTTTGGTGCGGCCTTGGACTTTGTAGCCTCCCAGGCTGGAAGCTGTTTGCGGTGTGAGACCCAAGTGTCCCACGACCGGGATACCGGCCTTGACCATGGCACGAGCAGTATCGGCGACCCAGTCACCACCTTCGATTTTTACCGCATCCGCTCCGGCCTCTTTGATGAACCTGCCGGCATTGCTGATAGCCTGCTCCTTGGACACGTTGTAAGACATAAACGGCATGTCCCCTATGAGCATGGCCCGTTGTATTCCACGTCTTACCGCCTTGGTGTGGTGAATCAACTCGTCCACTGTAACAGGCAGAGTATCTGGGTAGCCCAGCACCACGTTACCTGCCGAGTCCCCAACAAGAACCGTATCCATTCCTGCTTGTTCAGCTATGCGGGCTGTTGGGTAGTCATATGCAGTTACCATGGTGATTGGTTCACCGCGTTTTTTCATTTCGATCAGTTCGACCTGGCCTATCCTGTCTTTTCCCATGAGAGTACTCCTTTTAGGTCCATCGCATCCATATGGAGCTGACGGCCGTATTCGTTCTTCGGTAATATGGTAATGGAGGACTGGTCCGTCAATCCAGTCTTTGACGTTGTTGGAACGTTGCCTCCAAAGCATGGACTAACATTGTCAAGGTAAAGTTTATTGGTGCATGTCCAAGTCCGGCAATGGCACCGTTTATCTGATCTATTTCGGTTTGTCTTCCCATCTGAACATCCACGAGCATGCTCGAACGGTTTTGGGAGGTTTTTTTTGCAACATCGATTACTTTGTCCTGCATCGTCTCTATTTCGAAATCCAGCCCCTGTTGCTTGGCGATGGAGACGGCTTCTTTGACTGCTTCCTTCATGAGGGTTCTTGTGGGTCCGTGTTCGCAAAGAATACCGTTGCGTACGCCTAC
The DNA here is from genome assembly GCA_964431605.1 of uncultured Myxococcales bacterium. GTDB lineage: Bacteria > Myxococcota > B64-G9 > B64-G9 > B64-G9 > JALVPF01. The sequence continues at coordinate 409 of CAYSLH010000424.1, read as the reverse complement.
GATCGCAGATAGAGCATTTATTCCAACATTGATCAGTAGCTTGTTCCATATTGCTTGTAGTACCTCGTTGGACACCAACACATTAAAGCCCGCGCTTTGTAAGACTCTTGCCACGCTGGCCGGCTTTTCACTTTTTTGTCCCGTGACTGGTCCGATGATGGTATCGCCATCTCCCGCATGGTGAATCATCCCTGGATTGAGCATGTTTGCGCCCACAGTGGTGGTTCCGGCTATGATGTTTTTTTCAGAAACCACTCTGGACAGGGCCTCTATGTTGCCAAGCCCGTTTTGGAGCGAAAGAACAGATGTCTCGGGTCCAACCAAGTCCAGGTGCTGTCGCAGGGCATTTTCCGTGTTGAATGCTTTTACACAGACCATGAGCAAATCCACCGGGTCCAGCCAGTCGGCG
>CAYSLH010000423.1:0-2748 GCA_964431605.1 uncultured Myxococcales bacterium | reverse complement strand
AGGGAAAACATTCTTGTTTCAAGACATGTGATAGCGATGATGACTGTCGTACGTCTGAAGGATATGGCTGTATAGAAGACAGCCCGGGCAGAAAGGTTTGCTTGCCCCGGGTCTGACGGGAACTGAACCTAGCGAGGCACGAATCAGTGGAGTTGCCGGCAGCATTTGGAAAATACCACCTCCTGGAACGGCTGGCGGTCGGTGGAATGGCAGAAGTTTTCCTCGCCAAGTCCTTTGGAGCCGCCGGGTTCGAACGTATACTCGTAATAAAAAAAATCCTTCCACACATGTCCGAAGATGAAGAATTCATCACGATGTTCATAGACGAAGCAAGGATAGCATCTTCTCTAAGTCACTCCAACATCATCCAGATAACTGAACTCGGCAAGGAGCAACACGACTATTACATCGCCATGGAATATGTCATGGGAAAGGACTTGAGCCGTATTTATGATAAACTCGGCTCCCTGAAGCAAACCATGCCCATTGCCCTGGCGGTACTGATTGCATCACGAATTTGCGAAGGATTGGAATATGCCCATAGAAAAAAAGACTCCACCGGTAAAAACCTGAACATAATCCACAGGGACGTCAGTCCCGGCAATGTCCTGGTGTCCTATGATGGAGACATAAAGCTCATCGACTTCGGAATAGCAAAGGCGCAGATGAGAATGGGACGCACCTCGGCAGGTACATTGAAGGGAAAATTTGGCTACATGTCTCCGGAACAAGTTCGGGGAAAACGCCTGGATCACAGGTCTGATATTTTTTCTGTTGGTATTTTACTTTATGAAATGCTCACGGGGGAAAAACTCTTCGGGACCAAGAGTGATTTTGGCACCCTTGAAAAGGTACGCAACGCCAGGGTTGCACCACCTTCCACTTACAACTCCAAAATCCCGGATGAGTTGGAACAAGTGGTGATGAAGGCCTTGGCCAGAGAACCGGAAGAACGGTTCGAATGGGCCTCGGACATGCAAGAGGCGCTCGTACGCTTTTTGATGAACGAGGGTTCTCTGACCACTTCCAAGAGCCTGTCCTTGTTCATGAAAGAGACCTTCACCAAGGAACTGATGCTGGAGAACAGGAAGATGGCCGTCTACCGCAAAAGAGGCTACCCATGGGTAGATGCGGCTAAGGGCCAAGATCCAAAAAATGCGCTGGAGGAGATTTCCTCTGACGAGTCGGAGGATGATCCATACGAGACAGCACCCAAGACCACGATGGACAACAAAGGCCCAGGCGAATCGATCCCTACACCCAGCACTGAAAATGTCTCGGAAGAAGCGACGCAAATATTTTACTCGAACCCTTCGATTCCTCTGCAGGCAGAAGATCCCTGGGCCAACGAGCCAGACCAGGATCATCGAGAGCCCCAGGACGAAGTGGCGGATGAAGAAGTATCTAAGTCTGGCCCCTTGGATCCATTGTCTGACCCAAGGGTCAACCAGCCCACGATTATTTTCGACGAAAAGGAGCTAAGTGGCGAATCGGAAAGCCTGGATGACTTCGACTCCTACGAAGGAGAAGAGACGGCGGAAATAGAAGATTTTGACGAAAACTTGCCATCCCAGGAAGTCAGTACCCAAAAGGAAGGCAAACCCCTGGCGAGTGACCATGTTGCGGATTTTACTCCTGACGAGGAAAGAAAGAGGAAACAAGAAGCAGCCAGGAGAAGGCTTAGGGGAGAAATTTCGAATTCCTCGATAAAAACAGGAACAGAGTATATGGCAGGTCGCAAAGGCAGGGCAGGACCATTGCCCGACAGGCCCGCTTCTTCACGACCCAAGCCTGTTCCTTTTAGGCATGGCAAACAGCACTCAACCATTATCCTTTTGATGATTGCGGCCACGGGAGGACTGCTTGCTTCTGTTGTTCTGGGATATTTTCTGTTTTTCCGGCACCCTTCGCCCCATGGCCAACCAACTCGTCCGGCCCCGGCCCTGGGCCCGGAACCGCTAATCCCACCAAATTCCAAGGACACGACCAAGGACGTCAAAAGCAAGCAAAACCCTCGACGAGACTCAAAGAAAGATGCTCATAAAGACTCGGACAAAGATGCTCATAAAGACTTGAACAAGGCCTTGCAAAAAGCATCATCCGACCAGGGGACTTCTCAGAAAGTTTCAGATGCCGCAGAAAAGGCGCAAGTAGCAGAATCAGACCAGCCACAAGAAGACCAGGAGAGCAAGGACGTCCCTGAGCCAGAACCACATCTGGTACTTCATGTCAGCTCGATCCCAGACGGAGCCGAAATATTTATCGACGGCAAGTCCATGGGCAAGACTCCTGAGGAGATTAGTGACTTAGACCAATCACAGCCGCTGCTCGTTACTCTGAAAAAAAATGGTTACAAGGACTACACCAGGAAAATTGAACCAGGTACCGATACCGAGCTTAGTATAAATGCAAAGCTAAAACTCATTGTGACCAAAAAACAGAAAAAGCGTAGGCTGAAAAAACGCAGAGCGAAAAAACACCACAGGAAAAAGGCACTACCCAAAGGAACCGGATGGCTGGTGGCTAACACCTTTCCATGGGCAAAAGTAATAATCGACGGCAAGGATACCGGCCTGTGGACACCGGTGGTTGGAAAAAACAAGTTGAAACTACCGGCTGGAAAACATCTAGTCACCTTCGAGACAAAAGACGGTAGAAAAGCAAGGCGGAGGATAGTTATCAAAAAGGACTCAACGACAAAGGTGATCATCAAGAAGATACAATGATGAGCCAAAATCGCCCATCCAG
>CAYSLH010000422.1:0-2763 GCA_964431605.1 uncultured Myxococcales bacterium | reverse complement strand
AAACCTCCAAGGAACAATAAAGGGATGAGCACAACCAGCGTAGTGGCCACACCTGCCAGGACAGCAAGTCTTACCTCGTCCGTACCTTTTATGGCCGCACGCTCTGGACTCAATCCGTCCTGGTCACGCCTTCGTATAATGTTGTCCAGAATCACTATGGTACCATCCACCACCATGCCTACCGCCAGGATTACAGCAGACAGGGTCACCATGTTGAACTCAACCTTGAACGCGTGCATGAGAGCAAAGGTAAGACCGTATGAAAGAGGCATGGAGACTATTGTTACTGCAGAGCTTTTGACGCGACCCAGAAACAAAAACACTATTATCGAAGCGAACAATAAAGCCTGCCAGACGTTCGAAAGGAGGTTGTTGACAGAAATTTCCGTAAAACTCGCACTTTCTTCTCCCACCAAGAAATCATAGCCTTGGTAACGATGGCGAAACTCATCTATCTTTTCTTCTACCTTTTGTACCACTTCTACCGTATTGGCATCGTCGGTTTTGAACACCTGCATAGCAATGGCAGCCCGGCCGTCGATGGCGAATCTCGAATCGTCGTCGAGCGATCCATGATGGATTTTTGCAATCTCACCCAACAAAATTCGAGTACCATCCGGCATGGTGATGGGGATACGCTCCAGGTCCTTTATGCTTTTCGCCCTACTTGCTAGCCGGAGCATGGTCTGGCTGCGCTCTGTACGGATTTGCCCTGCAGGCCTGGCGCTGTTGTAGCTGCGGATCGTTTCCACTATCCGTGGGAGAGCAATTCCGTATGCCTTGACATCGCGTAGGTTCAGTTCCACTAGTATTGCTGGTTCATGACCTCCGAAAACATCTGTTGCCGTAACACCTTTTATTCGTTGAAGCTCCGGCTCGAATATGTCTTCTGCCATTTTTCTTGCATGCACCAGATCTCCTGATGTCACTCCAATGGAAATTATGGGCCGATCGGAGGTGGAAAACTTCAGCACCTTTGGCTCCAGTATCCCGCTGGGAAGACTTCCCCTGATTCTGGCTATTGCGTTCTGTACATCCACTGAGGCAAGGTCAACATCGCGATCGTATTGAAACTCCACCGACACCACTGAGAGGTTGTCTTGGGAAGTGGTGCGGATTTTCACAACCCCTTCGAGCGATGCAAACTCTGACTCTAACTCCTGGCTGAGTGTCTCATCCACATCGGTTGCGCCAGCGCCGGGATAAGCGGTTATCACGTTTACCAGTGGTGGGGCGGTATCGGGAAATAACTGCATGGGAATAGAAAAATAGGCTCGTGAACCAAATATGGCGGCGGCTATTACAAGCGCCCAGACAGTATAGCGGTTGTTGAGAGTAACCTTGGTGAGACTCATTTGTATGTCCTCTCCATATCGACCGGATAGATTTTCATGCCATCGCGCACCACATCCAGGTTGCTCACCACGACCCTGTCACCATCTTCCAGACCTGAATCAATGGCGATCCATCCGTTGTGTTTGATAGATGGAGCGACATTTTTCCAAACGGCTTTTTCCCTTTTTGCCACGTAGACACCCGATTCATTATCCTTTGTAATAATCGAGTCGACAGGCACCATGGACGCATCTGTTTTTTCACGGAGCACGAAATCCACATCTACCGACATGCCATGTTGCAGTTGGTTCGGTCTGCTTGTGAGCAAGGGAATACGAACCTCTACCATGCGACCAGGCCCAAGGGCCATTGGAGCAATGAAGCTCACTTTGGTTCGAATTGGATTTGACTCTCTTGTGGATATGAGGACAACTGTGCCTTCTTTAATCCCGGAACTGATATCCTTTTCGTGTACCTTTACCCGGATTTCCAAAAGTTCGTCCCCATACATGAGAATGGGCTTGCCTGGCATGGTGTTTTCACCAGGTTCGGTTAGCCACTGTAAAACCCTGCCGTTGAAGGGCGCCCGCTCAACCGTGTTTCCTGCAAGAACCATGAGTTCGTTGAGTCCGGCTTGAGCAGCCTTCAGGGCAGCCTTGCTGCTTTCGCATTTTTGTCTGCTGGCATCACTCTTGAGCTTACTGATGACCTTGGAGGAAAACAGGCTGTGATCCGTTTCCGACTGCTGACATAAAAATGCCGATTCTTGCTGTGCCCGCGATACCTCGGCCCGTAGTCTGCTTACACGTGAGTTCATCTCCGGTGCGGCGATATAGACCAGTACCGAGCCTCGTCGTGCCATTTGTCCTTCCTTGAATGGCAGGTAGGATACTTTGCCCACCACCCTGGCAAGTACCTTGATTTCGTTTTGGGAGTGAACCGTTCCAACGTATCCAAGGGTCTGCCGGATGGTCCCTGATCTTACACCGATGGTCCTGACCGCAAGCGGTGCCTGGTCATGCTGTGCGGGTGTGGGTGGTGTGCAGGAAGGTAGAAGACAAAGCAAGCTAATACTTGCTAGCATACAGAAGTAAAAAATTATCCTGTCTATGAGCATATCCACTACCTCCGGATCATGAACATCAGGGTATCTAGAACATGGGAAGCACGTATACCGATGGGAATATCCGTGGAATCATTCTTGGCAAGAAATAAAAGGCTCATCACGGCGCCATGAAAAATAACGAAAACATCGTCCAGGCCGAGCTCAGGACGAATGAGTTTCTTTTGAGATGCTTCCTGGATGCATTCTTTGATAAAAAGCTGCGCTTTTAGACGTTGCTGTGTAACCCTCTGTAAAACCACATCACCACCGGCCTGGCTTAGCTGGTCGGAAAACACGAGTGATTGAATTCCAGGTTGTCGGGT
>CAYSLH010000421.1:0-2777 GCA_964431605.1 uncultured Myxococcales bacterium | reverse complement strand
TCGGGCTGTGGGAGTCGAAGATGAACCGGATAATTGTCACGCTCGAGTGCACTGAGTGCAAACGCAGAAACTACACCACGACGCGTAACAAGAAAAAGCACCCAGAGAAGTACCGGTTGAAAAAGTATTGCCCCTATGACCGGAGGCATACCGAGCATAAGGAGTCGAAGTAACTGAACCCTGTCTCGGATTGCGCACCGATTCAGGGAAAGACGGGTCAGTAGCTCAATTGGTAGAGCAACGGTCTCCAAAACCGTAGGCTGAGGGTTCAATTCCTTCCTGGCCCGTCCTTTTAATTACGTAAGGCGCGGATCGAGGTTCCGATGAATCCGAATCGGCGTTGGGTAGCGATGGCATATTTCTCCTTCGGACTGCTGCTGTGGGTCCTTATCGACAAGTTTCTGTCGTGGACCATGGCTGTGGTCAGGTTGGACCAGTATAACTACGAGATGGCAGGTGAGCGTTTTACCTTGACTACTCTCGTTGGGTTGCTGGTTGCCGGGATCAGTTTGCTTATGGCCTGGCGTAGCCCACGCTTGTCGACTTTGTCGAATGAAGTCGTGGTCGAACTGAAGAAGGTGACTTGGCCCACTGCTCAAGAGACACGTGGTGCAACGGTGGTTGTAATCATCACTGTTTTCATCATGGCCATTTTTCTTGGATTGTTCGACTTTTTTTGGTCGTCGTTTCTGGACTTGCTGTACCCGAGCGTTCAGGCCGTTTGAGAAAGGCGAACTGAATCCACTGCACCGGCAATTGCACCAGGGGTAAGATTTTGGCCCTTCGTGCATTATCCGGTGGGCGGGAGATCTTGGTGGCATGAACGAGCAGGATCACAAAGACCTCGAAAACAACGAGGCGGTTGGATCCGAAGGGTTGCCGGGAGAAAATCCTGGCGAACAGAGTAAATCTGTTAATGGTTCTGATTCTGGAGGTATAGGTAATCCTCCCGATGATGCAGACGAAGTCGAGCGAGAGGCTGCCGTACAGGATCCTGCTGATGGCCTGGATCCGAACGAAGTTGGCGCTTTTGGTGGAGACGCTTCCAGTGAGCAACAGGCACTTGAGGAGCCTGTCAGAGATACCTCACACTTGAAGTGGTACGTGGTTCACACTTATTCAGGCTATGAGAACAAGGCCAGGCAAGCCTTGGAGGATCGAATCAAGAGAGACGGTCTGGAGGACGAGTTCGGTCAAATTCTGGTGCCCACCGAGGAAGTCGTGGAGATGACCAAGGGAAAGCGTAGAACTTCCAAGAGGAAGTTTTTCCCTGGGTACATGTTGGTGCAGATGCACTTGACCGAGAGCACTTGGTACCTGGTGAAATCGACACCAAAGATTACCGGGTTCGTTGGAAATTCCACTAACCCACATCCGGTGCCGGACGCCGAGATACACAGGATTACCAACCAAATGGCGGAGGGAGCAGATCGCCTGAAGCCGAAAATAATCTTTGAAAAGGGTGATGCCGTTCGGGTGGTGGATGGTCCTTTCGCAAATTTCAATGGAACCATTGACGATGTCGATTCAGAGAAGGGCAAACTTCGGGTCCTGGTGAGTATTTTTGGCAGGGCCACGCCGGTGGAGATGGATTTCGTTCAGGTTGAAAAGACGTAAAGGTTTCGCGTGGCCTGTCTACGCGCTGTGAAGGAGCAGAAAAATGGCAAAGAAGGTTACAGGACAGATAAAGTTGCAGGTACCTGCGGGTCAGGCGAACCCATCTCCTCCCGTTGGTCCAGCATTGGGCCAACATGGTCTGAACATAATGGAATTTTGCAAGTCGTTCAACGCCAGGACTCAAAAGCAGGCAGGCCTGATAATACCTGTAGTGATCACGGTATATCACGACCGCACATTTACTTTTATCACCAAGACCCCTCCTGCTTCTATTCTTTTGAAGAAGGCGGCTGGCATTGAAAAGGGTTCCCATAATCCTGGCAAAGAAAAATCCGGTAAGGTTACCAGGGCGCAGGTCAAAGAGATTGCAGAGACCAAGATGAAGGACCTGAACGCCTTCAATATCGACTCTGCCATGAAAATCGTAGAGGGAACCGCTCGTTCCATGGGAATGGAAGTCACAGACTAGCATCCAGGATGCTTCGATTATGTGCAGGAGCCTGTCTCGTGCGGATGGGTGTTTGAACTGCAGGAGGAATCACTATGCCTAAAAGAGGAAAGAAGTACAAGATTAGTTCGGAAAAAGTAGACCGTTTCAAGAGATATCCAGTGGATGAGGCTCTGGACCTTCTCAAGGAATGCTCTTGGGCAAAGTTTGATGAAACGGTGGACGTGGCTGTAAACCTGGGCGTCAATCCGAAATACTCGGACCAGATGGTTCGTGGGGCCGTTGTCATGCCTCATGGTGTTGGCAAGGTATTGAAGGTTGCCGTCTTTGCCAAGGGTGATAAGGCCAAGGAAGCCGAGGAAGCAGGTGCGGATATTGTCGGGGGTGAGGAGCTAGCCGAAAAGATACAGGGAGGGTTTCTTGATTTCGACAAGGCCATTGCGACCCCGGACATGATGAAGGTCGTGGGAAAATTGGGGAAAATCCTTGGTCCGAGAGGAATGATGCCCAACCCCAAGGTCGGTACCGTTACTTTTGATATCACAAAGGCCGTGACGGATACCAAGGCCGGAAAAGTGGATTTCCGGGTGGACAAGGAAGGTATCATTCATGCTCCGGTAGGAAAACTCTCGTTTGACAAACAGAAGCTGAAGGAGAACATGGCGGCGTTGGTGGATGCCTTGGCAAAAGCAAAGCCATCTTCAGCTAAAGG
>CAYSLH010000420.1:0-2793 GCA_964431605.1 uncultured Myxococcales bacterium | reverse complement strand
CGCTGATTCATGGTGATATGAGCACAACAGCGCCTTCCAGCAGAACGCAAAACTCTTTTCAGCCCGGCAAGCTCGATCTGTTCAAGTCTTCGCTGGAGTTCGAAAGATGATTTATTATCCATACCACCTAAAGCATCAACCACGACAGATTTCAAAATCATCTCCCTGTCTCTTCCTCTATTGCCAGGTAGACTGCATCTAGCAGGAGATCCAATTCCTCTGGTTCAGATGACAAGGGTGGCATCAGGACGATGGTATCACCGAGCGGACGAACAATGACATCATGCTTTCTGCAAGCCATTATCACCTTGTGTCCCATACGAACCTCAGGAGGAAATGATTTATCCTTGGCCTTATCCATACCCACTTCCACCCCAGCCATCAACCCTTTCTGGCGAACCTGAAGAACATGGTCCAGAGTGGAAATTCTTTCCAGTCCTTTTCGCAGTTGTTCGATTTTCGGCTCCAACCCTGCAATAACTCCTTTTTCTTCAAACAACGATATATTGGCCAGGGCCGCAGCACAGGTCAAAGGATTCCCCGTGTAGGTGTGACCATGAAAAAAAGTCTTGAACTCGTCATACTCACCTAAAAAACCATCGTGGATTCTATTAGTAGTCATGGTAGCGGCCAGAGGTAGTACTCCGCCGGTTAGCCCCTTTCCCAATGCCATCAGGTCAGGTTCTACTCCCTCCCTCTCGCAGGCAAACATAGATCCCGTACGACCGAATCCAGTTGCCACCTCGTCCGCGATGAATAAGACATCATGCTTCTTCGCTATCTGCCATAATCTTTTCAGATAGCCATCTGGTTGTATGACCATCCCCGCGGCCCCTTGCACCAAGGGCTCGACAATGACTGCACAGATTTCGTTCGCCTTTTTTTTAAGAAGTTCATCCAGAGCTTCTGCACAAGCCAAGCCGCAACCAGGGTGTTCCATGGACAAAGGGCACCTGCGACAAAAAGGCTGTGGCAACCTATGAACCTGAAAAAGTAGCGGCCTATAAACCTCGTGAAAAAGCTCAATACCACCAACGCTCACCGCTCCCAACGTGTCACCATGATAGGCGCCTCCCAATGCAACAAATGTTTTCTTTTCCGGGTAACCGGCCTGCTGCCAAAACTGGTAAGACATCTTCAGTGCTATCTCCACTGCAGTGGATCCGCTCTCTGAATAGAACACGTGTTGCAGTTCTCCTGGAGAAATTCTGGCAAGCATAGAGGCCAAACGCACGGCTGGTTCATGGCTCAGACCAAGCAAAGTAGAATGGTCCAGTTGCAACAATTGCTCTCGTAAGGCCTTCGTGATGGCAGGATGGTTGTGACCATGCACGGTCACCCAGAGTGAACTTACACCATCGAAATACCGTCTGCCGTCCGTATCCACCAACCAGTTACCCTCCGCATGATCTATCAAAACAGGAGGCTCGTCAGGCCAGATCTTCATCTGGGTAAAAGGATGCCATAGGTGTTTGATATCCAACTCCAGCAGTTCTTGAGTAAGGTTTTCTCTCACGAGACCACCTCATTAGGACCTTGTAAATTCAGGCCCATTGTGCGGATATCCGCCGAGTCTTGTTGAGCTGATGCGCCTTGGGTGGTCAGGTAATCCCCAGTCATGACGGCATTAGCTCCTGCCAAATACATCATGGGAGAAAGCTTTCCAAGGACCTGGGTCCTGCCTCCACAGCAGCGCAACCAGGCCCTTGGTACGGCCAGCCTGAAAGCAGCGACAGCTGCCAAAGCCTCAATAGGAGCCAATAAAGATCGCCCCTGAAGTGGTGTACCCTTTATGGGATTCAAAAAGTTCAATGCCACCGAATCGGGACGTATTTCTGCCAGGGCCAGGGCCAGCTCTGCCCTCTGCTCCATGCTCTCACCCATTCCCACGATTCCACCTGAACAAATCTCCAACCCTGCCTCTCTAGCTATTCCTAAGGTCTTTATTCTGTCATCAAGCTCGTGGGATGTGCAGATCTTCGAAAAAAAGCCGGGGCCTGATTCAAGATTGTGATGATACCTAACCAGCCCACACTCACGAAGTCTTGTAGCCTGCTCTCGCTTGAGCAACCCCAAAGATGCGCATGGCAATACACCGGCTTTCGTCCTCAATCCATCGATGGCCAGGCAAATTTTACGGAATTGTTCACCAGAAGGACAATCTCGGCCGCTTATAACGATGGAAAACCTTTTTACGCCATCGTCCGAGGCCTTCTTGCCCCTTTCAATTATCTGTTCCGCCGACAGCAAAGGATAGGTTTCAATCCCAGCATCATGATGAATGCTCTGAGCACAAAACGCACAATCCTCCGAACAACGACCGGACTTAGCGTTTACTATGGCGCACAGCTCGGCTCCGTTGCCTTGCGTTGCCTTGCGAACGTCTGATGCCAAGGCCATCAACGGGAGCAACTCGGTCATATCCTGAGTGTTTAGCCACTGTGACAACTCGTCCAACGATAGCTTGATACCTGATAGGATTTCTTCTCTGTTTTTCATAGGAAGAAAAACTTATCACCAGCAGTAGTTTCCGACAACCCTACATGCGAATGCGATCCGGGCTGGCATACTGACGGTCTTTCCTGTGTCGAGGATGACCTATGCGCAGGTGTGACATGTGGGACCAATGCACACTGCGACGCAGGAACGTGTCTGTGCAACGATGGCTATACAGGAGATCCCCAGACACTGTGTGAAGAATACACTTCTCAAGAAGCCCGAATCAGACAAGAACTCGTGGACATCGCAATGGCAGAAGTTGGTATGTGTGAAGGTACTGACGACCGTCCATAC
>CAYSLH010000419.1:0-2824 GCA_964431605.1 uncultured Myxococcales bacterium | reverse complement strand
ATGATTTGCCTTCCATCAGTAGTAAACTGTACATCCACTGCGTCTGTGGAGCCGGCGATGATGGATGGCAAAACTGCGATCTTATCACTGGATGCCGTGATTTCGGTTGCGTCAAGGGAATCCATGAAAAGTTCTGCCTGTGGCAGATCGAAATTCAAGCTGTTACTCTGGATTTCGAACTTTACAAACTTTATGGTCACATCCTTGACCTTGCCTGCTTGCACGTATTTTTTCAGCTCATCCTGATCACTGAGGTCTATTTGTTGTGCCGGCAAATCAAAGGTGAAGCTTTGCTTCACAGTCGGAACATCGACACAATTATTTTGTTCATCGCAAACTTTTTGGGGTATTTCATCCTTTCCGCCAAGGTCTACTGTTACTCCACCTTGTAATTGATCGTTGATAGCTTGCTCGAGTTCCCCCCTGACACTGTCCGCGTTCAGGTCGAAATCGAACTCCTGGGTCGGGACTGAAATGGTTATTCCGCCTGCGGAATCCAGTAACCCACAGCCGGACACAAGACCCAAAGTACTCAACGTAAAAGTCAAAATCATACCACTAAACACTTTCGAATTTTTTTTCATGGTATCAGCCTCCGTTGCCACATCGCACCCGGTGTATATTTGTCCGATACTAGCTTGCAAATCATGGACATGTCAATCAGACTCACTTGGCTGGATTTCCCACCCGTGCCTCTTTTCAAACAACTATCAGTCTTGTTGCTTTCCAAGGGCTTCAATGGCTTGCTCTGCCAAACTATATGGATCGGAGCTACGATCTTTGAGTCTGTCGATTATTCCCTTGATGTGATCTTCACTCATGAGATAATTCCAGCCTCGATTGAGAAGTGTACGCCTGTAAATTTCCAAAAATTCCTGCTTCAGCCTTGCCTCAACGAATGAAGCATTTTCACATGCCTTTTGATACTCAACCATGTGATCATCCATGGCTTCGAACAACTCGTCCATACCCTCGCCCCTGAGAGCGACCGTTTTTATTATTCTGGGGACCCACTTTTCCGGTGCAATACGGCTTTGTTCGGTCTTTCCTTCCAAATCCACCTTTCCGCCATGGTGCAATATCTCACCCAGGGTGGGTTTGGCGCCATGGCCAAGGTCGAGCATCTGCTCCAGTTCACGTACTGTCCTGTCCGCTCCGTCCCTGTCCGCCTTGTTGACTACGAACACGTCCGCAATTTCCAAAATTCCCGCTTTGATAGCCTGAATCTCGTCGCCCATTCCAGGAGTCATGACCACCAAGGTCGTATGAGCAAGCCTTTGTACCTCTACTTCGTCTTGGCCCACTCCCACTGTCTCGACTAAAATAACATCCCAGCCGATTGCATCGAGAGCATGAACCACGTCAGTTGTCGTGTTGGTAAGTCCTCCGAGGTGGCCCCTGGTTGCAAAAGATCTAATAAAGACTCCTTCATCCAGGGAATGGTCCTGCATCCTGATCCTATCGCCCAAAATTGCGCCACCGGAAAAGGGGCTGGAAGGATCTATGGCAACAACGGCTACAGTTTTGCCCCTTTTTCTGAACATTGTGATGAGTTGGTCGGTGAGAGTACTTTTCCCAGCGCCCGGATTTCCGGTTATACCGATGATGTTTGCTTTTCCCGTATGGGCATATAGGCGTTTCAGAGTCTGCCTTGCCTCTTTTATACCATCATCGATCCATCTGAGCAAACGGGCCGTGGCCCTTATGTCTCTTGCCAATAAATTTTCAATAAAAGCTTCATCCATCTGATTTTAGCCTCATCCCACCCATCAGTGCATAAACCTGTCTCTATCCCTTGCCAACTCCCCCAAGTACTTATTTAGAGCATCTATGACATCATCTACTTCGACCCTCAAAGATTCCCTTTGCTTACCATCCAGGTAGTCGTATTGCTCCGCCTGGTCAAGATAATCTTGAATCCCAAACAGGACACCGCGGCTTTCAAGGGCCCCGGAGATTGCCGATCGGAAAGTTCCTTGACCGAACCCTGTCACCAAAGCTGCTGTCAGAGTGGTTGATGCGGTCTTTATCCGTATGACCAGGTTGTCTTTTTCATCTTTGGGAAACTGTTTGGTCAGAGCATAGAGTTTGACGCGCAATTTACGCCCCAGTTTGTGGGCTGGAATATCTGAGAATTTTTTATACCCGCCAGGACCAATTTTTGCTGAAGCAGCGGCAAGCAACATCTTGTCCTCAGAAGTAACTTCGGACCGGGAATCCTTTTTATCGGATCGCCAGACCCTTGGAGTATCCTTTGCAGAATGCTTGCTGAAAGTCTTGGCCGAAGAACGCTCCGGGCTTTTCTCCGTGGCTTTATCCCTTTTTCGAACGATGGTCTTGGGTGAACGTCTCGTCCTACCCTGCGATCGTGTTCTATCTCTTCGTTCCACGGATTATCTCGGTTGGATGTTTTGCTGGATCCATTCCACTATCTTTTCAGTGGATGTCCCAGGTGTAAAAATACCATCGATTCCCTTTTCCTTCAGAAGAGGAATATCATCATCGGGAATTATTCCTCCACCGAATACCATTATGTCCTTGGCTCCTTTTTCCTTGAGGCCTTCCACCACGGCCGGCATAAGGGTCATGTGAGCGCCACTCATAATACTCAGACCAACCGCATCCACGTCCTCCTGAATAGCGCTCGATACAATCATCTCAGGTGTCTGATGAAGGCCAGTGTAAATAACCTCCATTCCAGCGTCTCTCAGGCTTCTTGCCACCACCTTTGCGCCACGATCGTGCCCGTCCAATCCCGGTTTCGCTACCAGTATTCTCAGTTTTCTATTCTCTGCCATGACTATTCACTCCCATACCAACGATT
>CAYSLH010000418.1:0-2826 GCA_964431605.1 uncultured Myxococcales bacterium | reverse complement strand
GATGGTTTTTGTGGTCGTAAATGCGGTACTGTATTTTACCGTGGAACCTACGGCAACATCTACCACACAACCTGCCGCACGCAGCCATGATGGGCCAGAGGCCAGAATTTCTTCGCAGGATGAAAAAACCAACATAGAGAAAAACAGCATAGAGAATAAGCTTCCCCCAATCGAGGATGCACCAAAGAAGGCTCTGCCTGCTGTTGATCATGTATCAAAGCCCGCACCAGGGAGAATAGAAAAAGAATCCATGGGATCAAAACAGGAAGGATTGTCCACCAACCTTATGCGCGGTAAGAAGAGATCGGAGAACAAACCAGCAGCTAAAAAACAATCTAAGAAAAAAAGACGCAAGAAGCCTCGTTCGACAAAGAAGAAATCTGTTACCGTCACCGAACGGACCTCCAAGGTATCCGTGTTTTCCAGACCATCCCAAAAATCTGTAATCCAAGACCGCCTCTCAAAAGGTGACGGGGTCCAGATTCTCAAGACCATCAGGTCCAAAACAGGTCTCTGGTACATGGTACGTACCCCCAATAAAAAGACAGGCTATATACCGAGAGACTCCCTTTTGGAGACTTTCCACAACGAGAGAAGTAAAGGTAAATAAAGCTTACAATCTGCAATTTTTATTTCAATATAGATCCCTTGCATCAAGACCTCTAGTGTAGAATTTATCCTTTCATAACAAGTGGTTACCCCAAGGCAAGATGGGGGCATGTTTATTGCCTAACTTATATCTAGAAGCTGTCATGTCTTAGCCGAAAGGAGCCAAGTGATGAGGATTCAAGAAACTAAAATGGCCATCTTGTTGCTACTTTTTCTACTCTTGACCAGGCAATCATCTGCTCAGAGCGTTGTTCCTCAAATTCAGTTGGACTACCAAGACGTACCTATAGGGAAAAAAGCCATTAATTATATGTTGATGGATTTTAAAGTAACCAAGCTTGATCAGGAAAGTGACAGACAAGACGCGAAAACAAGAAAGTTTTTCAAAAAACTGGAAAAAATTGAAGCGAAACGAATGGAATTGTCCGAGAAATACAAAAGAACCAAATCAGTCAAAGAAAAAAGACGCATCAAGGAAAATTCTCGTAAATACATTATCAAATCCATGATTAAAGACATCATTCCATTTTGGTATGGCACGCCATGGTATATGGGCCCAGATGATGATGCCGAATACCCGCACCAGCTAGGCAAGAGGATATCCTGTAGCAACTTCATTACTGCAGTACTGCAAAATGTAGGATTTGTCTTCGACTCACGCAAAAAGTGGGCTGATGCTAGGGCGTTGTATATTCAGACATCCTTGGCAGATAAAGAACAAGTTCAAAGATACTATGGAATAACCTCACGGCATTTTGCAAAAGAATTAATGAAGTTGACACCAGGGTTATATCTAGTGGGTCTCAACTGTCATATCGGTTTCATTTTAATCAAAAACAATAAGGCGGTGTTCATTCACTCAAACTATGTCAACCCGGAAGTTGGGGTCACAGCCGAAGCGGTAGAAATATCCCAGGCAATCATCAACTCTGAAGGAACTGGCTACTGGATAACACCGCTACTCAACGATGATCGCCTCATCGAAAACTGGTTGATGAAAAAACCACTAATACTGAAGAAAATGGATCTAAGGTATTTGTATTTATGACAATTGAGACGGAAACGTTACATGACTACCCATACAAAAACAGCCCTATTGGCGATGCTCATATGTTTTTCAGTTGTTTCAGCGAAAGGTTCCAGTAAAACAAAATACGCTCACCTGGACACTAAACAACATAACATGCAAAGAGTAGACAGCTTCAAACGATATCTGCATACTGATTTTTCACCAGCCGACGGATTCAGTCATCCTTTTGGAAAAAAGCGAGGGGAATTTCGGAATGTTTATGCAGTGGCAAACGGAAGAGTCGTCAATGTGACAAAAGGAAAAGAAAGTTTTACACTTTTCATCAAACACCTTTACTTCGAAAACCATGAGAAGAAATCCATTGTCTCTGTCTATAGCAGCTTGAAAAAGGCACTGGTCCAAAAAGGCGACACAGTTCGGCGACGTCAGAAAATAGGACTGCAAAAAATCTGTCCCCGCAAAACATGTTTCAAATTCACCCTGGGCATTGCGGCCGAATCATTTATCGATTCCCACAAGAGATTGTTTACTCCAGCGAGTGAAAAAACCTTGGTACTGGTGGATCGAAAATCGTACAGACTGCGAGTGTATTATAACTACGGTCTCAGACATGAAAATTATCGCGTATCGTTTGGTCAGAACACTGGTCAAAAAAGAATCAGAGGTGACTATAAGACACCGAAAGGCATGTATTTTGTTGTCTATAAACACAAAGGTCAATTCAAAGGAGATTATGGTGAATACTATGGCGGCTATTGGTTGAAGATCAACTACCCAAATAAATTTGACGCCCGATACGGTCTTGAAAACAGTTTAATTTCCAGCCTACAGGCCCAAAAGATCCGGTTGCAATGGCAAAAACGCACAATGACATGGCAAGGATCCAAGCTCGGTGGAGGAATAGGATTTCACGGTTGGGTAAGTGAATGGAAGGACGAAGGAGACAGACCACAATCCTGGGGTTGTATCGTTATGCACAACAAGGACATTGAAAAGCTATATCCAAAGCTACCACTCAAAACCATGGTGATA
This sequence comes from uncultured Myxococcales bacterium, assembly GCA_964431605.1. Taxonomy (GTDB): domain Bacteria; phylum Myxococcota; class B64-G9; order B64-G9; family B64-G9; genus JALVPF01. The sequence continues at coordinate 155 of CAYSLH010000418.1, read as the reverse complement.
ATTTTCTAAGGGTCCCGGAAAATATGAACGCGGTCGATGGACAAAACAAGAAAGCCAGGGACGAACGTGTCCTTTTTAAGCTCCGCGTGTTGATAATAGTGGCGCCTGACGCTACTATGGGCACATGAAACCTCGCAGAAAACCTCCCCAGTGCC
>CAYSLH010000417.1:0-2829 GCA_964431605.1 uncultured Myxococcales bacterium | reverse complement strand
GTGGAGATGTAATAGTCTCTGTTTCCGAACCAGGTGCGGATGTTTCCATCGATGGAAGTATCATCGGTGTCAGTCCTGTGAGAAAGCTACCTTTGCCAGCAGGTCCTCATGATCTGAGGGTGAAGAAAGAAGGTTTCGTAACCTGGGCCCGTACCTTCAATGTGGCACCACACAGAACCCAGATACTGGATGTCACATTGATACCATCGGCGTCTTTCATCGAAAAATATGAAAGCAAGGCTAACAGCATGAGAAGGTGGGCATGGATCACGACCGCAGCATTCGTTGTCATGGAGGGGGCAGCGTTGGGACTGAGGGGCTACACCTGGCAGAAAATCGATCCCATCGCCGATGACTATAACAATGGAGACTATGGAAATCTTTCTCAGCAGGAGTACTACGACAAGTATAAAGACGATATTAAACTTGGCGACCGTCTGGACTATGCGGCCCTTGGTCTTGGAATTGGTGGCGCCTTGGTGGGCGTGGTCAGTGTCTATTTATTTTTGGAAGGAGACGATCCCGACAGGTACATGAGATTCAGGAATCTCGATGAGGTTGACGATTCAACAAAACGCAATAAGAAGGCATCTGTGATTCCGGATTCCGCATCTGTGACACTAGTTGAAGGTGGCGGTACTTTTAGCTTCGGTTGGAATTATTGATGGAAGGACTAATGATGGGGCGTTTGATTTATAAGTCTTGTCCATTATTGCTAACCCTTGCTGTTTTTTCTGCATCCTGTGGTGATTGCAATGGCAAGCAGGTCCCAAAAGTGGATTGGGAATTACAAAGGCTGTATCAGGATGCCAGTAAGTCCTTGGTGGATAATGATCTGGACAAGGCTGAATCGGACCTTCGAAAGGTGCTTGATAGAGACTCTGGGCACCTGGGCGCTTTATCGAAAATAGCCAGGGTGTTGTACGCCAAGGCAGAGCGAGAACCTAACAACAAGCAAAAACTATTGAACGAATCAGTGAAGTTTTTAGAACGCGCTCTCGACATCAAGCCAAATGACAGGATTTTGATGGAAGAACTCGTCAAAATAACGAAAAAGGCCGGCAAGTTAGATAAGGCCATTGCCGTTTGCAGGCAACTGATGAAGATGGAACCATCGAAATTGGAATATCTGGTGACTGCAGCACAAATCCTCCAAAAACAAGGAAAGGAGGAAGAGTCCGAAAGACTGCTGAAAAGTGGACTCGACAGAGACGATGGCTCCATTCGGCTGCAACTTGGAAGGATGAAGCTGGAAACAGGAAAACCTCAGGAGGCCATGAAGTTTTTTCAAAATGTTCCATCTTGTCCTAAGCGTGGTGATGAACTAAAACCTCAGCCCTGCCCATCTCTATATTTTTATGAAGCCCAGGACGAACTTGGGTCAATGGCTATAAAGGCAGGGAGGCTGGATGAGGCTGAAAAAACCTATGCGATTCTGGTAAAGATGTTCCCAGATGATTATTCGGCTTGGGAGCTACTGGCGGCTTTGCTGGAAAAAAAGAAAGATTGGCAAGGCGCGCAGGACGCCTATCGAAAGAGTTTGGCGGTTGATCGGAGACATCCGTCAGTGTGGCTGGGATTGGCACGATGTCTTATGGCCCTTTCGAAAAAAGATGATGCGATGTTTGCGTTCAGAAAGGCCGAAAATTTCCTTGCCGAGGATCCTTCCCAGGCGATTGTCATGGCAGACGAGTTGATGCAATCAGGAGAGGTTGATTGGGCAAAATCCGTTCTCCGAAGAGCCAAGATCCTGGCTGCTGATGACAGAGATCTTCAAAAACTTGTGGACAAAAAAATCGAATCTATTTCCGGAACACAAAACACTATGAAAGAAACTCAAAAGACCCACGAAAACAACCAGTCGAAATAGGTTGTCCACGATAGTAAACCTTAGTTCCAAGGGATAATCATGAAGGAAAAACTGCGTCGCGCAATCAACAATGCTCTTTTGAACAATTTCCATTTGGACCAAGAAAGCATACCGTCGTTTTCCGTGGAAGTTCCAAACCAAGCCGACCATGGTGATTTGGCTTCCAATGTTGCCATGTTGCTGGCCAGGCAACTGAAGAAAGCTCCCAGGGAGATCGCAGCTGAACTTGCGGAGCAGGTTGCCTCCATGGAGTTTGTGGAAAAAGTCGAGGTGGCTGGACCGGGATTTATAAATGTATTTTTCAAAAACCAAGCTATTCAGGCAGTGCTTTTGGAGATTTTGAAAAAAGGAAAAGATTTTGGAAGGACCCAGAGAACCGGGGCCTTGCCAGTCATGGTAGAGTTCGTATCAGCAAATCCCACCGGACCACTACATTTCGGCCATGGCAGGGGGGCGGTGATTGGTGATGTTCTGGCAAACATCCTCTCTTTTTCAGGCTTGGATGTGACACGGGAATATTATGTCAATGACGCGGGTAGGCAGGTTCACAATCTGGCTCTTTCCGTGATCTGGAGGCTGAACGAAATGAGGGGTGGAGGAGGGGAGTTTCCAGAGGATGGTTACAGGGGCGAATATGTCGCAGAACTGGCGAGAAATCTTCCGGTCGAGTTGACGAAGTTTTCGGACGGTGGGCCGGATGAACGACAGATGGAAAGGTTGCAGCGATTTGTTGTGGATTACATGCTGGCCCGGATCAAGAAAGACCTGGATGATTTTGGCGTCAGGATGGATAACTTTTCTTCAGAAAAAGAGCTTCTCGAAAGCAGCCGTCTCAACGAGGCGTTAGATCAACTGCAGGAAAAAGGAGTGCTGGAGAACAAGGATGGTGCTACCTGGTTTCTTTCGGACAAGTTTGGTGACGACAAACCCAGGGTGCTGGTAAAGTCCAATGGCGACCA
>CAYSLH010000416.1:0-2875 GCA_964431605.1 uncultured Myxococcales bacterium | reverse complement strand
AATTTTTTTAGCCCGGCACCTTTTTGGCAGGCTGGATTGGGCTTGAGGGTTGGTTTTACAGCCTTAGATGCATGGAAGGCCATGGCCAGATTGGGCCTTTACCATCGGAATTATTCGAGTAATGAAAGTTGGCAGGGCCCTGATGCGGGGATGGTGCCTTCAGGGGGGCGTGTGGATGGAATTGAACTTGATGCCAGATTGGCACTGGGTGCGAGAGGTTGGACATGGCTCTATTCAGGGTTCGAGGACGGAGCTGCAGGACGTAGGTGGGTGTTGAGCCCAGGTGTAAGGTGGGAACTGCTTAGTGATGTTCTCAGCTTGAATGCAAGGGGTATCTTGTTGCAAGTTACCGATGGATATGATTCCAGATACGATGTTTTGAATGTGGGTGCCATGGCTGGGGCAAGGTGGAATTTTGGTCCACACAGGGCAGTGATTGTTTCAACTGAGCTGAACACCAACAGGATAAATCCTCTCAGCTTCAGATTTCTGGTAGTGCTGGACCTGTCGTTTTCTTATGGACCCGGAGGCTACAGGTGATTGTAGTGTGGACAAAATCGTACTTGGTAGGACTTATGATGAGTCTTATCCTGTATGCTGCGGCCATGCCGTGCCTTGCTTCATCTGTTTATCCGAACCGCGTTGAAAATCTGAAATTCGATCATTCCAGACATAAAAAAATCCCCTGTTCGTCCTGTCATGGCGCCACGGCCATGAAGGTAAGGGTTACACAACCCAGCATTCCTGGACACCATCAGTGTTCGCGCTGCCATGAAGAGATAGGACGTCGCCCTGGTAGCAGTGCCTGCAAGAAGTGTCATTTGGGAACCCCCCGAAAGGGTTTGCGTCCATGGTCGTCTTTGAACTTTTCTCATGTGGTGCACGCAGGCATCAAGGGCAGATGCACAGCATGCCATGTGCCGGTCGGGCCTGCACCTTATCCTGACTTTGAAAAATGCCGGTCGTGTCACAAGACTTTGGTAGAGCAAGGTAAGTGCCGGGTTTGTCATCCGGAACGAGACGCAGGCAGGCTGAAACTGCATGTGGTGGGAGGAAAGCTCGTACCTCGGGGGGGTCATGGTGGACCAGACCATGGAACCGGATGGAAGACGAACCACGGGAGCGTGGCCCGGCTCGACTCTGAGTCGTGTTATAGGTGCCATGCGCGCAGACACTGCGACAGGTGTCATCGCGGGGTGCAGCGATCCATTCGTCATCATCCTGCTGACTGGGAGGTGATCCATGGTCCAATTGCAAAGGCTGATTCCCACAGATGTGTCGCGTGTCACCGTACTCAAACAAGCTGTCTTAAATGCCATGAGCGTACCGGCATGTCCCCTGACGGAACCGCAGGCCCTGCAAACAAAAGGGTCCATCCGGAAGGATTTGGATTGGCCGGCAGACATGGTGCTGAGGCCAGGCGTAATATCAATAGGTGCATGTCGTGCCACACTGAGAGTCACTGCATCGCTTGCCACGGTGCAAGGGGTTCGTCCATGAGAATCAAACCCCATCCCCCGGGATTCAGGCAAAGATGTGGGCTGATGCGAAAGCGCAACTCGAGAGCTTGTGTAAAATGCCACCCCAGTGATGAGCTTGAGGTCCTGTGCCCATGAAAAGGCATCTTTTGCTTATGTTGTTGCTTATGACCTCTGCGCTGATCGGGCTTGCGGGATGCACCATCACTGGCGATGATATCTATCCGGCCCTTGACGATACCGCACCCGAGGTGCTGCGAACTTTCCCCGAGCAGGGTTGGATTCAGGTGCCAAGGTCGGTAACAATCAAGGTCTGGTTCAGCGAGCCTGTGGATCCATCAAAGGTGAGCGTCGCAACCATGACTCTGTCTTCAGGAGAGCATTTTCAAAGGTGTCGATACAGGGTGGGCGAGACTGAAGATGGGCTTGGCCTGGTGGAGATGAGCCCCATGGATGAACTCATGGGCGGTGTGGAGTACCAGTTGGCGATTTACCAGGGGCTTAAAGATCTGAGCGGAAACGAGTTACTCTCAGTAGTGGAAGTTTCGTTCAGAACGATGGAACGTTGATAAACCGTATCAGTGAAAATTTGCTACGCGGAGGGATCCAGGATTCTACCCATGAAAACGATAGCGTTTGTTTCTGTGTCGCGAATCAGGAAGATAAAAGGTTTGTCTGCATCCACATGCTTGGGCATGCCAGATTCTTCCATTACAACGGCAGTCGCTGCCGCAGCTTCTGTTCCATATTCGTCTACTGCCACAAATGCCTGGTGCAGGACGTCTCCGATAAAGAGTTCATGAGTACCGTCCATGCCTGAAAAATCCGCTACACCGGTAGCAAAGGCATCAGGCATTCCCAAGTTGGACAATACTTCCTTGAGAGAAATGGTAGATCCATCAATGGTAAACCGTGGCATACTCAAGTTTGCATAGTCACTACCAAGGCTTGAGAGGATGGCATCGATTTTCTCCGTATCCAGAGACTGCTCGAAAGCAGAGAAGTCTGACTGGGGAACTATTACCACCATAGATAACTCGTCTCCGTCATAGGCGAGCTCCACCGCCTGGTAGTCTGGTCCTTGTGAGTAAGGCATTGGCTTAGGCTGCACCATTATGGGCACCGTGACCTGTTTTCCATCCAGTTTGGTAAATGGGCCGTCATGGGTCATCTCGTCATCGAATACCTCTTTCCACGCAGCGTTGAAGTAGATGGCGTTTACAAGTACAAGTCTGGTCAGGCTGTCTATTGAACCTTGGGGAATCAGGTTCTTTATTCGATCGTTGGTCTGGTCTGCAACCCACTGGTTGATTGTCTTTCTGCCTCCTTCTGGATCGGCAGCAAAGTCCAGAAGGTGCATCCCTGCGCCATAGTACATGGCTAGGGTGTCGAGGAAT
>CAYSLH010000415.1:0-2888 GCA_964431605.1 uncultured Myxococcales bacterium | reverse complement strand
TAAGACGTCCCGCGTTAGTTCCAATGACTATCCTGACAGGGTTTACTCAACCGTTATCGACAGGCTGAAATCACCAGCTTGTCCGGAGTTCCAAGCATCCACGATTATGTAATACGTACCAGCCGTAAGCCCCACCGAATCGATGCGTGACAACAAGCCTGATCCCCCATCATCGTTACACGCCACTTCCGCTCCGTCACAGGAGTTGAACAGACCTAGGACCGTGTCGGATATGCCTCCCACGTCCAAGGTCTCGATGGTGACAATGGCGTCGGCGTCCAGGGTAAAGGAATACCAAAGATCCGGGCCGTGACCGCCGCTGGTGCAAGAGTGACTGTCTATGGTGTTACTGGCTCCATAGGTACTGGCGTTTATGACTATGGATCCGGAAGAGAGGTCAAGTTCTTCGGCCATATCGCAGGTGTCGTTCTCGGGAGGAGGAAGCAAGGTTATTTGCAGGTCGAAGGTGTCGGTATCGCCTGCTGGCTCTGAATTGCCGACCAGTATGAACAAAGGACCCTCGTAAGGAGAAATCGCAACTGCAGTCGCTGCCTGTCCGTTTTCGGATGTGCTGTCCATGGCAATGGCGCCCAGGGACAAGCCGACTTCAGGATCGGCGAGCCAGTATGTACCGAACCAATCGGCCAACAGGTCACCGATGCTCAGGACCATCATCCTCGGATGCACGTAGGAGCCTTCAGTCGGTGTCACGGAGACTTCATACATGCCATCTGAGGCTGCGTTGAACTCATACAAAGCCACTACGTTGGTGGCATCCAGTGTCTGGGCTTCAAGCAGTGTGGGAGTATCGAGAACCGGGGTCTCGACTTCTACCGGTTGCATGGCGTTTACGGTTGTCGAGTAGGTCCCGCCCACGATGTTCGAGCTATCGCCACTGTCCCACACGATGTGAAGGAAATCACCGTCCGATGGGATTCTCACGAAAAGGGGCTCGAGTGACGGGTAGTTTGAATTGGTTACATCGAATCCAGGACCCATGTATCCCAGGTCGGGAGTATAAATCTGTTCATTGGGCTCAATCCATGCCTTTGTGGGATCGGTGGTGGAAAAGCCAGAGAAGAACAAAAATTGTCCTGCCGTTCCGGTTATGTGATCCACGCCTGCGTTGGGTAACGTTCCGTCCGGCATTTCTGTCACGGCCAGGTCCGTATAGCTATTGCCGGCTTCCAGCAGTGGTGTGTGAATCAACGCATGATCTTCCGTGAAGTTGTCGATGGCAACTCCTGATGCTTCTTCGATGTGCAGGTAAGCCAGCATATCGTGGTCGGCATAGTACATCAGAGCGGCGTTTTGGTCGCTCGTGGCCTGGGATGACATGACCTCGTCCAGATTCTCATCGAGTAAGGTTACGTTCAGGGTTCCTGTCTCTCCGGAAGGCAGGTAAACGCCTGTTACCATGTAGTCACCAGCAGCCAAGGGACCACGTTGTATCAGATCCGAGCCTTCTTCCAGTGCCCCGGAAGAACAATCATCTACGGTGCAGTCGATGTAGGTCTTTTGTCCCAGGTCGAACGCAAAGTCCCTGGCAGGACCCAGGGCCAGGGCGAAATCCTGTACCAGCAGGTAGTCACCGTCAGCAGAAGCCATCAACAGGACGCTGGCATCGGTTGAGGGATTGGCATCGACTTCCTTGATGAATTCTCCATCCGGACCAAAGGCCATGACGATGGGGTAGAGATCGCTCGCTGTGTCAGGCAGTGGTTGACCATGGGATACCAGTCGTAAAAGATCACCTTCGGCGGCAGAAAAATCATAAAACTTCAGGCTACCATCGTTCAGATCTCCCGTCTGAGTGGCGGGCAGAGAATCTATGGCTGAGACATCCGGTGTGCCCTGGTTGGTTACTTCCACATAATAGGTGAAATCAGGACCGCCCACTGGAACTGTGTCGGAGCCGAACAAGGCACTTACCATCATGTTGTAATCAGTAACTAGAATGACATACACGGCATCGTAAGGCAGGTAAACTTCTCTTTCTGTCACCAATCCATTGGGGTTGAGGCCGATACGTTGGTAGATGACGTTTTGGTCTTCATCAAATCCCATGATAGCAAATGCCGGCAGGGCTGCTCCTTCAGAAGTGGACATGATCTTCAGATATGTTCCCGCGGTTGCTGCAAACTGGAACTGGTCCCAATTTCCGTCCACGAGTCCATCGCCGTCTTCGTCAATGGGGGTATCTATGGTGCCGCCCAAGCTTACGCTATCACCCTCGGCAGGGACTGTGAACAATACGTCAGCCTCTGTCACGTCAGGATCCGGCAAGGTGTTGGGTACGCACTCGCCGTTTTCCGGGTGGGTGTCTCCTCCGCATATTACGTCAGGTATGCACTCGCCGTTTTCCTCGTGGGTGCCTGGGGCGCAGTCTGCGATGACCGGATCGCACTGTCCTGTGGCTTCATTGAACACGGTTCCCTCTCCGCACTCGGGGATGGGGGTACAGGCGGTGCCGTTCCAGTACTCGGTGTCCGAACATTTAGAGACGCACTGTCCGTTTACCAACTCGGTGCCAGCAGCACACTGGGTGATATCAGCTTCACATTTTCCAGTCGCGGCGTTGAAAGTAGTTCCATCGTCGCAGGATGGTATGGTTTGACATGCGCTGCCATCCCAGTATTCGGAATCAGCGCATTGGGGGACACATTGGCCGTTTTGTTCGACGGTCCCTGCACCACATGTGTTGCCTTCATCTCCACTGCATGCGTTGAATGCTACCGCAAGCAAAAACATCGTTACCAGTGACAAACATTTCTTCATCTTTCCCTCCTTAGTGATACAAATAAAACTTCAAAAAATACGCAGCCATCCTTTCTAACCCAGGAATGGTGAAGAAATAAAGCATTATTTGCAGAAAAAGGTTTTTTTTG
>CAYSLH010000414.1:0-2915 GCA_964431605.1 uncultured Myxococcales bacterium | reverse complement strand
ATATCTATGCTTTCTTGTGGGTCTGTGGATTCGGGAGTAAGGGTATCATGTCGAACAAATGCATTACCACGTTTAGCATCGGCAAAGTATGTGTTGGAGTCTTGGGCGCTGGTGTCCTTGGGCTTGTGATTGGAAGACGCTTTATCTGATGCACCGAAAAGACAGAAGACGTATACTGTATAACAATATTAGCTTGTGAAATTCGTGCGCCGGTTTTTTTTGGGCTACAGAGAAATCATTGAAAACTCGAAATCCATTTGTAGATCTTGTTTTGAAACAATGGTTGCTTATTTTGTCAGCTGTTGGTTGGGTCTTGAGTTCCATCTACACCTTGAATTTTCCGGCCTATTCGAAACAGGAGATAGAGGTTCTGTTCATCCTGTTTGTTCTTTTTGTATCTGTCAAAGGGCTGCAAGACAGTGGCTTGATATTGGCAATCGCTCAAAAAATGGAAAAGGGAAAAACCATCGTAGCAAAGTTGGTGTTAGCGACGTTTTTTCTCTCTATGCTGGTTACAAACGATGTGGCAGTCCTTGTCATGGTTCCACTTACCTTATCGCTCAACATAAATCGTAAGGGTGTTGTGGTGATTTTAGAGGCACTGGCAGCAAATGCAGGTTCCGCTTCAACTCCTTTTGGTAACCCACAAAATCTTTTTATTTATTGGTACTATCAGCTTCACCCGCTCGTATTCATTGAAACCATTGCTCCGTTTGCTTTGACTTTCCTCGTCGTCCTGGTGCTTTTTTCACTCTGCGTCAAAATATCGAACATTAAGCAAAAAACGGTAGGCCAACAGATAGATAAAAAAGCGTATGTATTTGGAGGGTCGCTTTTAATCGTCCTATTGACCATTCTTCACATTTTACCACTAGTGTATGGGGTTGTGGTAGTTGCGTGCGCTTTGGTGTTCAACCGAAAAGCATTTCTTGTTGATTATGCCTTGTTGGTCAGCTTTTTCTTCTTCTTTGGTATCGCCGAGAACATGAAGTTGATTTTGGCAACTGAGCTGAGCCATTCGGGACATGTTTTTTTGTTTTCAGGATTGGCAAGTCAGGTGATGAGTAATGTCCCGGCAGCGCTGCTGTTCGCAAAATTCACGACAAATTGGCAGGCATTGCTTTGGGGTGTGAATGCAGGCGGGTTTGGGAGTCTTTTCGGCTCGTTGGCAAATTTGATCGTATACAAGATTTACGTCATGGATAGAGGTACAGTTGACACTTGGAGATTCACAGCCTGGTTCCTCATGGCTGGTTATACGGCATTCGTTTTTTCCATAGGGCTTTATTATTTCATTTATCATGTGCTAGGTTTCTAAAATCTTGTGGATAGATTGAACAATGTTGGTGCTGATCTATATGATTGATGCTGGCTGGAACGAACTGCGGGGAGGTTTATTATGACTTTCAAAAAGCCGGGAGAGAGGATGAAGAAAATAAATGGTATGGTTTTGCTTGGATTGGTTTTGTGCTCGACTGTCGTCGTATGTCTGACTGCCATAAGCTGTGGTGATAATGGAAGCAATATGTATTGGCCCCTTGGGGGTTCAAAGCAATGGCAAACAGATGGATGGGCGGTGAAAGATAGAAATGGTGTCGCAGTATGGGATCACAAAGGATATCTCGCCACGAAGGGTACATATGACAACCAGGACGGGACGTGGGATGTCATAGAAGTAGGTGAATCCAGTGATTATGGAGAAGTACCATACATGGACGTTTTTTTGCGTTTTGATGGAGACACAATAGAAGTTCTTGGAATTTCATCCGTCCCATTTTCCGGTAGCGAGGCGGAAATAACTAAACCAGACAGTGGGGTTCTCGAGTTTGACTTGAGTGATTCATCTGTGGGCTCTGAGCAACATTCTGAGTTCAATGTGGTCGATGCATCCATGGATGTAAAAATAAAAGTCGACGTAAGCGTCAAGAGCAGAGGAGAATCGTTGAATGCATCAGCAGGGTCTTTTTCTGATGTCATGGAACTGGATGTGAATATCTACTCGTCTGCCAACCCCTGGGGTGACCAACAAGTACAGGTATGGTTGGCAAAAGGTTATGGGCCAATCAGGGCCATGAAGACAGAGGGGCAAGTGACAACAGGTGGAGATTTTGTCCTCGCGCCCTAGAGGGGCCGGGTCTGGTCACTTGCCACTTATTTCCTACTGTATACAAACGTTTGATCGTTGGAAACGGTGAGACAAGGGCTGAAACAGGTGGTAAAACAGGTGGCTGGCACCTGCCCAGCAGCCCAGGGGAAATTATACCTGCATTACTTCTTTATTCGCTTGCATGCCTCAGTAATCCCCCTGCTGCACAGGCCTTCGATGTCGTCATAGTGCAAAATCAATCTGGCGGCCGGCGGGCCTGGGTTGCGTTCGAAATGCGTCGATCCAAGAAATGATCTAATTATATGTCCTTGGCCAGTACCTAGATTGCCGATCTGGTCGCCTCCGCTCGACCTATTACCGAACACCCGCATGTTTATATGTCCGTAGCAAGATTCCCAATGTTTTCTGGCTTCTGTATCCTCTGTATAGATCACCGCCTCTATTTCACCCAGGCGATGCATGTCCTTATACTTTGCTGCAACAGAATTTTCAGGCGAGGTGAACATGAAAGCGGATATGGTGGATTTGTTCAACCTGAATCCCCTTACGATGAGTTCTCCACTGCTGAAAATAAGTCCATCATATTCAGAGGTTCCGCCGTTTAGTGTATTGATGCCATCCACCAGTACCACTCCCTCCAATCGCTCACGGCTATTGGAGCGTATCAGAATTTTGTATTCCTCACCTTTTGTGGCTTCGACGAAAGTATCTCCATTATGAAAATATTTAGTAAGTGGTATGTTGTTTACCAAAACGTCCAGCTCAAAATGGAGTTCATGATTTTCTTGTTTGAGTTCATTGTTGTCAT
>CAYSLH010000413.1:0-2951 GCA_964431605.1 uncultured Myxococcales bacterium | reverse complement strand
CCACGAACTCGTCTTCTGTGGTGCTCGGCACTCCATCGTTGTTAGCGTCATAGTCGACGGGAGGATCAGCCAAGACTTCGTTTATGATCAAATGTGGTTCTTGAGGCTGGGGGTTAAAGTCGGACCCATCGCTGCGCGTACCAGGTGATGCAGGGGCATCTGAGATGCTTCTGTGCAAGACAAAAGGTGCCGAGGCATCTGCGTCAGTCTCCCGGACGAGGGATTGATCCCGTCCTCCTTCAGTACCGTAACTCATGCTAGCGAGTGTATGGCCAAGGGCATCGTGTATGGTGATAGTGTCACCGGAATTGTTCAATGCCAGTCTGGACGCTGCTAACGTTTTTATACCATCCAGGTTCGGGTTCCCACCGCCGAAAATCACCAGGGGTTCATTGGGTTGTAAGACCAGCCCATCTGGAAAGACAATCCTGGCGGAGATGGCGTCAGAGAGTGTGGCGCCGGAAAGATCCAGTGGTGAGGAGCCTATGTTTAGAAGTTCCACGAACTCGTCTTCTGTGGTGCTCGGCACTCCATCGTTGTTAGCGTCATAGTCAACGGGAGGATCAGCCAGAACCTCGTTTATCACCAAGGACGTGGGAACCGAGTCATTCATGATCTCCACTGTGTAGTCTTCGACCTCTCCGTAGGAAAAAGTCTCACATGGTTCCGGGGAGACGTTGTATTTCATGGAAATGCGCATACGGGTCGTCATGGGTTGCAGGTTTGTATCCGTTGCAAAGGTGCCGTTCATGGTGCTGGAGCCTGAGAGGGAAAGTACCTTTTCACCATTATCTTCGAAATCGCCATCACGATTGAAGTCGATCCATATGTTTACATACTCGGTCCACACTCCACCATAGAATTTAGGCTGGATGGTAACCTGATGATTTCCAGGGTAGAGTTCAATTAGCTGTTGTGTGAAATCTGAATAATTTGTTCCGTCGGATTCATGGCTGAAAGAATCAATCTCCACTCGGCTGATCCACTCTTCGGTACATGTGTTGCTTTTCGATGAGCAATATTGGGGAACATAGGGTATGGCGACATCCTCGTTGTATTCAGCAACTTCTCCACTGGAATCAGTTACGGTAAGAGTCACTGAGAACGTATCATCCGCTTCGTAGGTGTGAGTGGGATCTTGTTCAGATGAACTCGCTCCATCTCCGAAATCCCATTTCCAGTCTGTGATGGACTCACCGCTGGATGCCTGGCTGAGGTCTGTAAATTGTATGCTTCTGCCATTTCCAGAGAAGGAAAATGCAGCAGTTGGGTGATGCGTGTCTGCTAGTGTCACGAAGCTGGCTGCATAACCGATCTGGCTCACGTTATAGCCTATACGCATATATCCGTTTTCTCCCCAACTCGGACCCCAGGAGTTTTTCATGATCCATGCTCCGTCATCGTCGTTCCATCCCACCAATGCCACTCCATGGTTTACCTGCGAGCACCCAGGACCCGTGAAAACGCCGCCAGTGTAGTTTTGAAAATCAGTGTTGACGCACACTGCAACAGCTAGTGGACCATGATTGAATATTGCCTGTTTTAGTTGATCCACGCTTGGAACAGAATTTGCGTTTGAGACGTAATTCCATGACTGAAGTTTATTGGCTTTGGTGTGGGGAGGGTTGCACGTAAGGTCACTCGCTTGGTATGAAAAGTTTGTCTCCAATACCGCGCCTGCTTCAATCTCGCCAGATACCATCTCAGTTGCATGATAGTCATGACCCCACCAACCGCCGTTACATCCCCAGCCTTCGTTATTACACGAGACCAGGTATTGCTCCGATAGATCCTTGTTTTCTCCATCGTGTATGAGCAGAGCGCTTTCCGTGGGAACAACTGTGGCAAACGCCCAGCAGCTACCACAAGAACCCTGGTCCCTGACCGGGGTGCAGTCGCCCTGGTCACACCAACTATAGTTACCTGGCAGACCCAGGTCGGAATAATCGTTTTGGGCTGTTACGGCAGGAGGCGGATCCTGTTGAGTATCTCGTTTGCCAGGAACATGAAAATCTCCTGAATAGACTCAATCGACCTTGACTCGAAATTCAGCGGTCTGGATCACATTATTGGGATTTGTAACTGGACTGTAAGAAAAGTGTATGGTTTGGGTTCCGTTCCCGCTTCCGGCAAGATAGATGATTTGCGTACCAGGAGTACCAAGAAGACCTGTGTTTTCTTGGCGGTACTCGGTTCCCACTATTCTAGTGAACCCATCGTCCATGTCTTGCATGGTCCATCGATAGCCGGTGGACAGATTCGCAGGAAGTTCTATTGCAGCGACTTCATGCTTTAGAAGCACAAAATTATTATTATCCATACGCTGGGTTACTTTGACGATGGTTGGTGCATCGTTTCGATCCGTTCCATTGTTTGGAAAATATTCACCAGGCCCGCAGCCGTTTGCGAAGATTCCAAACAGCAGGAGAGCGATCCCTGTATGCAACAGTGAGCTGTTTGTGTGTATCTTGTCAATCATATCAACCTCTCATTTCCAACCTGGCTTGAAATGCCATTGACCGTTGTTATAAGAAAATCGTCTATGTCTGACAGATACGGTACGGAATTATTCAGATTTTTTCACAGATTTATGAAAATATTTTAGTGAGTTATATCACATTTTCCATATGAGGGAGACCATCACGGCATTTGCCGGATGGACCGTAAATCAATACCTGCTTTCATGACGCCTGGAATTCAAAATAGGTCTCGACAACAGGAAAAACAACACAAACATAAAAAGCCACAGTACTTCACCACTCGAGTCGCTTTGACAACCGCAACTACCCTCGATTGACGAATGGTTTGAATCTGTAGCCTTGTCCGAGTCTCCTTGGACGTTGGCGGTATCTGTCGTACTCAGGTCACCAGCATCTTCTATCCCGCCATCTGTGCCGGCGTCCTTACTGTCGTCCCCATCGTCCGTAGAACCGTCAACGTCCGGTATCGTA
>CAYSLH010000412.1:0-2952 GCA_964431605.1 uncultured Myxococcales bacterium | reverse complement strand
GTTCCTGGAAAACAGTTCATGACACAATCACCCGCCATAGACATGGATAGGCTGGCCCGTAGGGTGAAGTCCAAGGTAGGAGAAAAGAGATCCATTGCAGTGGATGAACTTGCCGGTTTTTTCCCTACTGAAGCATCCATAGACGACACCTATCTTCTCATTGAAAAGCTCTCCCAACTCGGAATAAATGTCATCTCTGTTGCTGGCTCCACACCGGCCAAACAACGTATAAGCTCTCCTGGCGACCACGCTCTTTTATCCAGAGAAGAGGAAATCGAACTGGCAAAAAAGATCCGGAGAGGTCACAAGAAAAGACTGCGGGCTGCTTTTCGGTGTCCCATGACAGTAAAAAAAGTCGTACGTGCCGCCTCACAGGTCAATCGGGGGAAAAGAAAACTCTGGGACGTACTGTCCGACTTCGAAGGAACCAAGATCGACGAGGAAGAGCAGCAGGCGAATCAAACACTATTGGAAGTTGCAGATTCTCTGAAAAATCTTCAGACCGAATTGAACAGACTTCGTTCGGCCCAGGCAAAACGAAAAAGACATCCCAACAGGTCGAGACATGAGGCAGCCATCAGGGCATCCATGACCAGGATGCTGGGAAAACTGGATTTCCACGAAAAATTTCTTCTGCAGCTCATAAAGCCCATTCGGGCTGAGGCAACACGTGTTCAAAATGCCCTTGATGACCTTGACAGGATGAACAAGAAACTGGGTCTGAAATCGAAGTCATCCAAGATCCAACTAAAAGACTCAGACTCCATGGTACGCAAAAAACTTCGAGGTTGCGCTCTGGGTCGCAAGGAGATGGAAGAGGCAAAACGGAGAATCAAAAAAAATCGCAGAACCATAAAATCCGCGTCCATTCACACTGATATGGACATAGAGGACTTGCTCAAAATCGCCAAGGATATTGCAAACGCGGACAAGGATACAAACGTTGCTCGTCATAAGCTCGTGGAATCCAACCAAAGGCTGGTCATGAGCATCGCCAGGCGCTACCCGCACCATTCCATGGATTTTCTCGACCTGGTTCAGGAAGGCAATCTTGGCCTCATGCGTGCAGCTGACAGGTTCGATCCTGAACGAGGATTCAGATTCGGCACCTACGCGGCCTGGTGGGTCAGGCAAAGCATTGGAAGGTTGGTTGCGGAACAGGGAGCAGCGGTAAGGATACCGCCACATGTCCAGGAATCACTCAACAAGCTAAACCGCATCACAAGACGCATCGTACTCAAAACAGGTAAGGAGCCATCCATCGAAGAACTGGCTCAATATATAGGGAAAGCTCCGGCAAGGGTCGCCGAGATCCTGACAGCCGGCAAGCGCCCTGTGTCCACGGACGCCCATGTAGGGGATGGAGACAACTCTGCTACGTTCATTGATTTCCTCTCTGACCCGGACGCAGTTCCGGATCAAGAGGCGGATATCAGGGTACAGCAAGCAGTGCTTCAAAATGCCATGAGCGCATTGAACGAAAGGGAACAAGACATTATTTCGCTCAGATTCCAAGATGGGCTCACCCTTCAGGAGGTGGGGGATAAATATGGCATCACCAGGGAAAGAACAAGGCAGATCCAACAACAGGCATTGCAAAAACTAAGAAAACGACTCAAAGCCGATCTACTTCGTCGCATGGTAAACTCACCAATCAGGGATTAGAAAGAGCCAGTAACACGCCACGGCAAGGCGGCTGCAACCGTAGTGCTCCTATGACGCACCACTACTGTCCGAAAGGGCAAAAAAGCCGCCAGGCATCCTGCCCGCTGGAATACTTGCCGTGGTACTTGTCTTTTACCACGAAGCCGAACCCTTCGAAAAACTTCAAAGCCGCAGTATTCTCAGAAGCGCAGGTCAACTGAGTCTCTTTTATATCCCTCCACTCGGAAAACTCCTCCACCAAGGTCATGACTCGCTTCATCAACTTGGAACCAATTTTTTTTCGACGGTATGGAGTATCCACCGCAATTGCCAGTAAATCCGCAATCCACCATTCGTGGGTTGCATCAGATCCTGTCCAAGGCATGAATCCCACGAGGGCAAAACCAACAGCCACTTGTCCATCCCATGCGATAAACGAATGAACCCCTTTTGTGGAAAAAAACTTAGAGATCAAAGTCCCATAGTCTCCAAATCGGGAAAAGGCCTGCGATGAGATATTTTCCACGATCTCCTTATGCTCGGGCAAACCCGGCCTGACCTCTATCATTATTTCATTCCTTGTTTTTCATGACAGCACATCTTGTGTTTGTCGGCATCTTCTACAAATGAGCCATATGGTAATATGTATTCGCCATATGGTAGTCTATTAGTATTGTCGAACAGAGGCAAGCTCGTGGACAAATCATGAACGGAGGCAACGACATGAAAAAACACATGGGAATGGTCGGATACACGATTGCGGCGCTGATTTTCACATGTGGTACCGTCAAGGCACAGATGGATATAGAAAGCATCGAGCCTCCATCTGGAGAAGTCGGCACCGATGTGGACATTACCATACGAGGAGGTCCGGACTGCAATTTCACCACATACTCCATCGAGCTTTCCTTCGATCCCGCAAGCAATATCACCCACACGGATCTTACTGCACAGGACTATAATGTACTGACTACGCAAATCCACATTCCCCAGGATACAAACCCAGGTGCGCAGAATGTAACCGTAACGTCCAACGGCATGGAGTGTACAGGAATAGGAGTATTCGAGGTAACCTGTTCAAACTGTTCATCTGCAAGCATAAACTCCATCTCCCCCGATTCCGGCAACCAGGGATCAAACCTGGAAGTCACCATCACTGGTGAGGGAACGCATTTCGACGCAAGTTCCACGGTCGAGTTCGAAGGTGGAGGAATACAGGTGCTGACGGTCACGCCCGGCAGCGAAACATCATTGTCAGCCAATATTTCCATAGCCCCGGATGCCGCCCTTGGCACAAGGACCGTCACT
>CAYSLH010000411.1:0-2995 GCA_964431605.1 uncultured Myxococcales bacterium | reverse complement strand
CAGGCACTCCTGGCAAAGTAGCCACTGGATATGCCGTGTAGTGAACCCTGAAAATAGCACCCTGGCCATTCAGGTCTGGACTGGACACAGGTTTGAGACCAAGTGTGTTGATAGCATAGGCGGCCGAAGGAGCTGTGCTCGCAGCGATCAGGTTTCCGTTGAAACTGGTCAAGGAATACAGATTGGCCACATTCACGTCTGTTCCCTGGGGAGGAGTGGGACCCAAAATAATATTGGGACACGTCCCGCCACCGAAAACCGAGTTGAAGGTCATGGCCCCGGTCGCCGGAGTATCCAGCCAGTTCAGGGCACAGGTGCGAAGTTCCTCGGCCACTTCCTGGGCGAGTTGGGTAGCGTCGAAACGCTCCTGGGCGTATTCATTACCCCTGACCGCCACCACCTGCAGATGGATTATGGCAAAAAGGCCGATGGACAGAATCACCAACGCCACCATCAACTCTATGAGAGTAAAACCACTGCGGATGCGTATGTAAGACCCTGATTCCATATTACGAACATCGCTCATATCCAGGCTCCCAATCATGGACATCCTGCCGGAAGGATTGTGTACTGAACCGAACCACTGGATCGGATCAGAACACCCATGTTTTCTATTCCCATAGTCACGCCATCTCCCTGATATGCGAGTATCCGGAATTTCCGTTCGATAGCGTCATTGAGGTAGAGATTTCCAGTTGGTTCGAAATGCAAATCAAAGCGGCTTCCAGTAGCCTTGTTGCAATCCGTGATGGCCACGTCCTGGCCCACGAGCCCGGCCCTGACGTTTCCGCCGAACTCCGGATCGGAGCCACCCGCCACGGTCCTGAAACCCAAAGACGACCAAACACCGCCAGCCAGGTTTACCGCCCTTGAGCACTCAGCCATGTTGGACTCATCTATGCCGACCATTCCCCCAGAGCCACCACTCACCCCCGGAGTATCAGTATATATACGAACCCTGTGACACCTGCCTGTCCGGGCCGCCCTGGAGCGAGCGGCAAAAATGGCCTGAACGATGAGATTGCCGGCCTCACGCTGCCTGCCCTTTTGCAGCGCCATGCTAAAAGAAGGAACCACGGCCGCAGTCACAAAGGCTATAATCGCCACTACCACCATCAGTTCCATGAGTGTAAATCCCCTGGATTTTGAACCTTGGGCTCCCAGCACCCGTTTAATACTGATGATACGGTGGGTCATACAACCATGGCCTGGTGTAATGGAGTTCGTTACATGGGTGAACAAAGCCATCTGACTCCTCCAAACTTAATTCGACTAGGTATTTCCATGCAAACCACGTACCAGCTAAGTATATAGCTAACAGCTTGGAAAACTATAATATTTTTCTAGATAATATCCATACATGGAAGGCCGGGCTATGAAATGATTTCATGCGCCATGCATTTTTATTAGAGGCGCACTTAAAGGCCCGGCCCTAGATTCAGGAAAAGGAATCAGCATCAATCCTATAGTCTTTGAGCTTGTACAGCAAAGTCCTGTGGCTGATTTCCAGTAGTTTTGCGGCCCTGGTCCTGTTACCACCTGTTTCTTTCAGTGCCTTTCTGATCAGGTCTTCTTCTATCATTCGTACGGTTTTCTTAATGGACAACAGGCCCTCCGGAAGTTTGGTTCCAGTTTGAGGCATGCTGGTACGGACTTTGTCTGTGAGCAAATCTGCTGTAATTACGTCTCCATCGCACAGGATAACCGCCCTCTCCATGAGGTTTTCAAGCTCCCGGACATTTCCCGGCCAGGAATACTCCATCATCAACTTCATAGCGCCCTGATCCACCGAGGAGACGGAAGTACCCAGCTTTTCATTACACACGTCTAAGAAATGGTTCACGAGCAGTGGAATGTCTTCGACCCTGTCCCGCAACGGGGGAATCTTCACTGACAGCACGTTCAGCCTGTAAAAAAGGTCTTCACGGAACGTGCCTGAGCGCACCATCTCGGACAGATCCCTGATGGTTGCGGCCAGGATTCGGACATCCACCTTTCGAGACTTGTTCTCTCCCACCCTGCGGATTTCATTTTCCTGCAACACGCGAAGCAACTTGACCTGCAGTCCCAAAGGTAATTCGCCGATCTCGTCTAAAAACAGGGTCCCACCTTCAGCCTCTTCGAACAATCCCTGTTTGTTCCTAACAGCATCGGTAAACGCCCCCTTTACGTGACCGAACAACTCGCTCTCCAGGAGGTTTTCCGGAATGGCGCCACAGTTGATGGCAACGAATGCCTCTTTGGCCCTGGGGCTGGAATCATGGATCGCGCGTGCCAGGAGTTCTTTTCCTGTACCTGACTCACCATGGATCAACACAGTGGATTTGAACTCGGCAATCTTGTCCACCGTCCTGAAAAGATTTTCCATGATTTGGGTTCGGCCGATTATTTTCCTGTAGGGTTCATCAGAACGAATCTGTCGTTTGAGCCGAAGGTTTTCCCGTTTCAACAAAATCCGCTGTTCGACAATGGTCATGCGAAGAATAACTTCGTCATTTTTATATGGTTTATTGAAGTAGTCCACGGCACCAGCCTTTATGGCTTCAGTGGCTAACTCCAGGTCACCATACGCGGACATGATGATGACCGCAGCCTCTGCATCACGTCCACCTATACCTTCCAAAAAGCCCAAACCATCCAGGTTGGGCATGCGTAAATCTGCCAAGACTATATCGAACTTATCGGACCTGTATTTAAGTAGGGCCTCTTTTCCATCTGATGCCGTTTGGACAGAAAAGCCTTTGCGTTTCAATAAAGAGGCTAGCTGAAGGCGAACGCTCTCCTCGTCGTCGATTATTAGAACTCTCGTGGTGCCTGTCATGTCTGTCTCCTGCGACACATTGTACAGGTCAAAACTCATTTGTCAAAACCATGTCGATCAATCTGGGCAAACCGGGGACGGAGGCACCTACTTCACTGGGGCGAACCGGGTACGAACCGGGGACGGAGGCACCCTAATTCATTGTAACTAAGTGACTTAATATTCCTCCGTCCC
>CAYSLH010000410.1:0-3007 GCA_964431605.1 uncultured Myxococcales bacterium | reverse complement strand
TGTCATAACCAAAAACCTATCAGAAAGGACGCCGCTATTTCATTATGCCGTCCCCTGTTCGTCCACGTTGATGAATGCCTTGTGAATGACAGCACTGACATACAGGTCTTTTTTACCGTTCATACCTGAAAAATCGGCCCTTGTTATATCAAAAGCATCGGTCATGCCCATGGACTTGAGCGCATCGCCCAATCTGAACATCGATGTCATCTTGAACTTGGGCATGAAGACCAAGACTTCTTTAGACTCCATTCGTTCTTGCCAATCTCGAAGATTGTCTGGCGTAAGCTCCTTTTCAACATCTCCAATCCCATCCAATTTTTTGGGCAGAATAACGAGCATGGACAACTTTCCACCAACGTACGGAAACTCTATCAGTTGAATTTCATCAGTACTGGCAAAGTTGAAACGGCTCTTTAGCTTCATTTTTGCAACAAAAACCCTTTTTGTGGGACTCAGGTAAAAAGACCCGTCCTGGGTACCTGAAATGGGGAAAGGCCTGGCCCACAAGCCCTTGAACCATATTGCATCCACGAGCACTAGACGGGTCCTTTCATCCAACACTTTTGGTCCCAATAACCGCTGTATTCGGTTGTTTGTTTTTTTTTCAACCCAGTTGTTTATGGTCTTTGTTGCATTATCTAAATCATGCTCAAAGTCCAAAGGCGTGATCGAGACGCCATAATATTTTTTCAAAAAAGAATAATACTGCTTTCTAAAATCGTAATTTTTCTGTGGCCAAAGAGAGGTGGCGATGGTCAACTTGAAATCACCATTTTTGCCTGCCTCAGCCAAGTGTTCATGTAACCCATAAAACGCACCATGAAGTTCGCCTCCCTCCAATGAAAATCCCAATACCTTTTGCATTTGATTGCGGGTATCGTCCCGAGCGCCTTCGTATGTCATTGCAAGAGTTTCAGAAATGCTAAATGGCGAAAAAAAGATATTGACATGGTTTTTTGATAACCGGTGAAAGAGATCCAATGCAAAAGCATTGTTTTCTCCGGCAAGCAGGGCCACATTTTTTTCTTCGTAAGATACGGGACCTCCTTCTGACAACACGGTGTCCATATTCCCTCGGGAGCATCCTGCTAGAACCACTCCGAGCATGAGAACGAGTTTGGATATCAAAGTCATATCATTTCCTCCCGCTTTTTTTCAAAAGCCTCATTCTCCAAGACATATTCCAAGCCATGTCTGAAAATACCACAAGCAGAAAAAAAGTTCCCAAGCCGCTCCCTTTATTCAGTATGCCCATCTCATCCAGGTAATTTTGTTGGTATTTACTTGACTAGCACTTTGGCAGACGTAATCATTCCCACAAAGTTTCACAGAAAGGACGATACACATGAGACACGAAAAATGGGATGAGTATCTGGTGGCGGAACACGAGATGATCGAACGTGCCATGGATGTCATGAAGACTGAGCTTGGTGCTTTGACTAAGGGCAAGTCCGTCCCTTTGAAACTGCAACGATCGGTGGATTTTCTATTGCAATTCGGGGACAAAATACACAACACAAAAGAAGAGCGTTTCTTGTTTCCCTTGATGGAAGAGAGGGGAATTCCGGTACAGGGCGGTCCCATCGCGGTCATGCTTGCAGAGCACGAAGCCGAACGTGAGCTGCTCGGAAACATGCAACTGTCCCTGCCAGATTTCGAAAACATGGACGATGGTGAAGTGAAAAGATTCATCTCTGATGGATTGCAGTACCTCGATGTGCGAGCCAACCACATCTGGAAAGAAAACGATGTGCTCTACGCCATGGGAAGAAAGGTTTTATCGGACGAGGATAACAACAAGTTGGTGGAATCATTTCGTGCCATAGACATGGATACTTACGGCGAAGATGCGGACGAGCTTTTCGAAAAGATGCTTTCAGAGGCGGAGCAAGGCCGTGCCGCAACAACCAGCCTTATCAAGAATCTTAGCTACGAACAATTGGATGCCATTATGGAGACCTTGCCCATGGAGGTGACGTTCGTGGATGCAAACGATTCTGTTGCCTACTTCAATCGCCTGGATAAGGAAAAAATCTTCGTACGCACCAGATCCGTAATAGGACGCAAAGTCCAGATGTGCCATCCTGCCAATAGCG
Source organism: uncultured Myxococcales bacterium (assembly GCA_964431605.1). Lineage (GTDB taxonomy): Bacteria > Myxococcota > B64-G9 > B64-G9 > B64-G9 > JALVPF01. Next base: position 908 of record CAYSLH010000410.1, on the reverse strand, counting down.
TGGACAAGGTCTCTCATATCGTAAACGGATTCAAAGACGGCACCCTGGACAAGGCGGATTTCTGGATCGACTTCAAGGGAGACAAGGTCCTCATTCGCTATTTTCCGGTAAGAAATCCTGATGGCGAATACATGGGAGTTTTAGAGGTTACCCAGAACATAGGATGGATACAATCCATCAAAGGCGAAAAGCGTCTCTAGGTCTTTGTCTAAAACACCCTTAGCTATGCCGCCTGCCTGGGTTCAAGGTTCGACCAAACTAGTACCAACTTTCATTCCCACGTGGCTACCGTAACCAAAGTCGGCTTTACCTACACCATTCGTTGATCTATTCTCCTGGGATATGAACGACATGAACCATGATGATGAAATTAGCCCTCACCATTTAGAAGATGGGACTAGAGGGCCAGGAGGGCTGTTGAATGAAATTCTTTGTAAACACTGTTGCCATGCTGATACTTTTCGCCGGTTGTTCGGATGATGTCACCTCGAATCTTTGCAATTCAGATGATGACTGCAAATCCGGCACAATTTGCATAAGCGGAACATGCAGGGCCCAGTGTAGCCAGGACAGCGATTGCGAAGCTGGAGAAAAATGTACTGACGGTGCATGTGTCATCCATTGTAACGCAGATGGAGACTGTCTTTCGGGGGAAGTCTGCCATAACGGCGTTTGCATCAACGCAACCTGCATCGATCTCGATGGAGACGGTTATGGTACCAACTGCGCCAAGGGACCCGATTGTGATGATTCCGCCTCTGACGTTCATCCAGGGGCAGAAGAACTTTGCGACGGCAAGGATAACAACTGCGACAAGGTAAGCGACAGTGGAATAATGTGCGCCGGTCAATGCTGCGCCAATGGTCAATTTTGTCTTGCAGATGCATGCGTAACAAACAACGGCGACT
>CAYSLH010000409.1:0-3093 GCA_964431605.1 uncultured Myxococcales bacterium | reverse complement strand
TCCCTGCATCCGTCCCTGCATCCGTCCCTGCATCCGTCCCTGCATCCGTCCCTGCATCCGTCCCTGCGTCTGTCCCGGAATCACCATCGGAGAGATCTATGACACCTCCCGAACAAGCTGCCAGCAGCAGAGACAAAAAAACAGCAAACAAAAAATGTCTTTTGATAATGGAAGCATTCATCGAATCATCCTTGGCTACAATTGGACAGACAATGTCGAAATAATATCATACTACCCGGAAGCCAGCATGACTTTTCCTTCGGCTCTTATCTCTTGAGAGTCTCTGTCCATAAAAAATTTGAATCGACAGTTGACCTTCTCGAAAACGATCAATAGAATTTCCCAAATCCACAATCATGAAACCGCCCAGCCGGGCACAGCAAGGAAAGGCGGATAGTGATATGTCTGAATCATCAGCCAACAGGCTCAAGCTGTTCAAGACGGAAGACTACTGGGCAATCTGGCTGGGTTTGCTGGTAGTCGCCCTTGCCATGGTGTTTTTCTGGGCCGGTTCAACGCTAAAACCATGGGCCGTGACACCAGGCAAATGGTCCACGGTGGATCAACTCGGCAAAGACTTTGCCAAGCACGGCATTGGATACCTACTGGTGTTTGCAGGATTTCTGTCCGTGTTCACCCTGTCGATGAAGATCATGGGTCGAAACATAAAAGAGTTCGTCCCGGGGTTTATCATTCTGTTTACCGGAGCCCTTGTAATATTTTACCTGGCAGGATGGTCCGTGATGAAACAGTTGGACCTGGGTGCGCCCTTGCTTGCCCTGCTCATAGGACTCATCATAGGCAACGTAAAGGCCATGCCAGCCTGGTTCAACACATCTTTGAGAACAGAGTACTACATTAAAACAGGTATCGTTTTACTGGGTGCCACACTTCCCGTAACCCTTATAGCCGAAGCCGGACCCATAGCTTTCGTCCAGGCCACCATTGTATCTGTGACCACCTGGACTACCATCTATTTTGCGGCCACCAGGTTATTCAAGCTCGACAGCCGGTTTGCGGCTGTGCTGGGCACTGGTGGAGCAGTGTGCGGCGTGTCCGGCTCCATCGCCATCGGCGGCGCTATAAAAGCCGATAAGGATCACATAGCCATAGGCATAGGAGTAGTGAGCGTCTGGGCCATAGTCATGATTTTCTCCCTGGCCTTTTTGACCAAGGTGATGATCCCATCAGACGGAAATTACTCACATTGGTGGAATATCTCGGCAGGTGAGGCTGGGGCATGGGTCGGCACCTCGGAATACGCTGACGCTGCAGGCTTTGCGGTAGTTGCAGAACTTGCCACCGAACACGGTGACTCGCCGATCCAAACCTTTACGCTCATGAAGGTAATAGGAAGAGACATCTGGATCGGCATCTGGGCTCTGGTGCTGTCCATAATCTCCGTGGTCTTCTGGGAGAAGAAAAAAAACAATGATGCATCCCCGGAACCACAAACTCGCGGCCCTACCGGCAGGCTTGGTATAAGGGTCATCTGGGACAGGTTTCCCAAATTCGTCCTGGGATTTTTTGCAGCATCGGCAATTATGAGCCTGGTCGCCGCCAGCGCCCCGGAAAAACACATTGGCATCGCACCGACCCAGGGAACGTTCAAATCAAAAGCGCAAAAACAAAAATACAAGGCTGACTTCAGCTCGTACCAAGCACCCACAGAACTCGAAAAAAAATTCAGCTACGATGATAATAAAAAAGTCATATCCTTTTTAGGCAAAATGTCCATCAAAGAATACAACGCCCTTGCGGCCCATGCCGACGATCAACAGAAATGGGCACTGAGGAACCTCAAGTACAAGTCAGACTGGTTTGTAAGTGAACTCAAGGCCAAGTCCATCGTTCCCATAAAGAAGCTTCGCTCATGGGCCTTCGTGCTTTGCTTTCTGTGCATCGGCCTGTCCACCAGGTTCAAAGACCTGGTAAAGTTCGGCCTCAAGCCTTTCTGGGCGTTTACCATAGGCGTTGTGGTAAATGTTCCGCTTGGCTGGTTTTTGACGACCCAGGTCTTCGTAAACTACTGGCGGGCCATATGAGATACGAAAACTTGGATACTTGCGGTGGATGCAGGCACTTCGATAACGACGCTAAAAATTTCGAAGACGCCCTGCCCGGCATATTGGCCCTAAGCTCGGGAGGGGGAGACACCAAAGGCGACCAGGGCTTTTGCCTGCTTCACGGACAGATGGTTGACCCTCACCTGAGCTGCGCTGACTTCCATAAAAAGTCTTTGGTAAAATAAATTTCAACAAGTGCTATAATCCTTCTGACACCATGGTGCTGGAGGTAGAAATGAAAAGACGACTTCTGTGGATACCTTTAATCTTTGCTCTGGCTGCATGCGGTTCCGGTTCGGGCTCAGAATCCAACACAGATGGCGGCACAAACATACACGATGGCAACACGGAAGATCCCTGTGAACCCGGCCAGACCAGGTGCGACAGGCAAAGTTACCAGGAATGCAAAGACGGGGTGTTTACCCAGACCACCGTCTGCCAATCGCCCTTGGTGTGCGCACAAGACTTGGGCTGCGTACAGTGCAATCCAAAGGTCGCGACCACGTGCGTAGGCAAGCAGGTACATGAATGCAAGCAGGATGGAAGCGTTGGAAATCTTCTCGAGACATGCTCAGGAGAGTGTCAATATGGCGAATGCGAAGGAGGATGCAGTGCCGCCGCACAGCTTATTTACGTGGTGGACGATTCATACAGATTGCTGAGCTTCAACCCAGCAGGCGGTGCCAACGAGTTTAGACTAATCGCAGCATTGCACTGCCCTGCCTCCAGTTCATGGCCCGGGTGGGGCAACTCCACGGCCACCCCGTTTTCCATGTCAGTGGATCGCTCGGCGAGAGCCTGGGTACTGTATACGAGCGGTGAAATCTTTTGGGTGGACACCAGCACCGGACAATGTTCGCGAAGTGACTGGAGTCCTGGCAGCGGAGGATACAAGCTGTTCGGCATGGGTTTCGTCTCAGATACTGAAGGTTCAGACAGCGAAAAGCTTTTTATAGCCGGGGGAGAAGTAAGCGCCCTGGTTATGGGTAACGTGGCGTACATCGACCCTTCAAACATGAATGCCAAT
>CAYSLH010000408.1:0-3107 GCA_964431605.1 uncultured Myxococcales bacterium | reverse complement strand
TCAACCTTTGCCACGCAATGGTATCGTAAACCGAGCGAAATGCTTTTTCTTTTCTGAGTCTGCGCTTCAGTCTTGGCTTGAGTCTGCAGGCTTTGAATATGTGTCTTATTATAATGCTTTGCTTTGCCTCCTGCACACAGGGCTTTCCTGTCAAGCGCAGCATGCCGAGGGCGCGAGCATAATTCCAATGAGCCGAGGATGACTGAGGATTGATGTCAATTGCTTGATTGAATTCTTTGGCCGAATCAGCATATTTTTTCTGTCGGTATAACTTCAGACCTCTTTTCAAGGTTTTTTCCAGCAGATGTTGGGGATTTTCTTTGGCTTCTACAATTGTTGAGGTAAAAGCAAACAAGCACATTGTAGCCAAAACAACAGATGAAGCAGGCCTGGATCTTCCACGTCCGATTAGAAGAAAACCATCTAGCAGATTCATCATTTTGACTCCCCTTTGCTTCAGTATCTAAACGTGCTGCCTCCAATGAACTCTCTGAGTATGGAGTTTTGGGGCACCCTGTCAGGGAAGATCCCTACTATCAGTGACAGAAGCTTCATCAGTCTGTGAACTTCATGGTAGTTGGGATCGTCTTGCATTACATCGAGCAGAAAACGTTCTGCATATACCTTGAGTACCGCTGCTTCATATGGCAGCGCTGTATTGAACATCTCGTCTGCGCTTTCCTGGAACGGAAAGATGTTTCGACTTTCTCCCCGCCTCACCGATGGCCAGGTGGCAAGGGTCTCGGAGGCAGAGTAACCCCTGTATAACCTATCCCTTACGATTCTCCTGAGCAGTCTGATGTCCGTGGTGTGGATTCTGTTTGCGTCATCGAGGCAGAGTTGGTGAAGTGCAGATACATAGATCTTGAATTTCGCGTCGGGCGAGATTTGGCTCGTGAGCTTGTCATTCAAACCGTGGATTCCCTCGATGACCAAGACCTGCCCCTTTTGTAATTGCAATGTTCTCCATTTTTTCTTTGGGGTTCGTTTCCCAGTCTCAAAGTTGAACCTTGGAGTGGCTATTTGCTGACCATTGAGTAGGTCGACCAAGTGCTGGTTGAACAAGGGGAGGTCTATGGCCTCAATGGCCTCGAAATCATAGTCGCCGTTTTCGTCCCTGGGGGTATCTTCCCTGTTTACGTAGTAGTTATCTATACTCAGTCCCACCGGCTGCAGGCCGTTACACTTGAGCTGCACGGAAAGACGTTTAAGGAACGTGGTCTTTCCTGAACTGGATGGTCCCGCGATGAGGACCATTCGTACTTGATTCCTTCTCTCTACAATCCTGCTGGCGATTTCAGCTATCCGTTTTTCATGAAAACCTTCTGAAACACGAATCAGCTCGTTGATGCCGCCTTGTATGACCAGTTTGTTTAGGGTTCCGATGTTTTCCACCCCGAGTACCCGGTTCCATTCTTTGCTCTGGCGGTGGATCTGAAAAAGCTTCTGGGTGCCAGGTGGCGGTTCATCGAGTTCTCCGCACTCTTCTTGCTCCGGGAATCGCAGGACAAACCCAGGAGGATATGGAGCTAAGCCGAAACAGTTCAGGTAAGACGTGGAAGGAGGGGTTGGACCATGGTGAATGTCCACTGTTCCGCCGAGATGAATAAGGCGAATGGTCTCGTGCCAAAATGTGTTGAGCACTTCCACCCTGTCCATGAGACCGAGGGACTTGAATCTACGCAGAGCCTCTGGAACCCCGGTTCTTTCCTGTTCGAACGTGAGGTCTTCTGCGACTAGCTTTTCCATCTCGGTCCTGATGCTGTTTAGGCGATCGTCACTGAAATCCGGTTTGCCGGTCCAGTCGAAGTAAAACCCGTCTCCCAGCGATTGACCTACCACCAGACGTACCTCTGGAAATAGCCTTCTGGTTGCTTCCAGCAGCATTAGGATGCAGCCCCGTCTGTAAATTCTAAGGCCCTGAGAACTCATGGCGTCGATGAGTTTGACCTCGGCACCTTCGTACAAAGTAGCGTTCAGAGCTACCCTGCGGTTGTTCACAAGCGCTCCTATGGGGCGCCTGAGACCAAGGCCGGGGTCTGATTCGTTTGCCACCAGGGCCAGGATAGGGGTCGAGTCTGGAATTCTCAGAGAATGACCATCGAGAAGTACGTTTACCATTTTCATGTGGTGATCATATAGCGACCGATCCGAGAAATCCAGCAAATGCTTACTTGGTTTTTATTGGGTGAGACGATACGATTGTTTCGTGGAACTGGGCGAACTTTTGCATAATTGGTATTTTCGATTCGTCATAATCGGGTTATTTGTGACGGTCATGGAAAGGATCACTCCATGGAGAAAAAACCAGAATCTCATTCGTCCTCTTCTCGCACAGGATATCGGGTGGCTAGTTGTAAATATCTACCTTTTCGGTCTAGTAGCTGGACCTTTAGTGGATATTATAGATGGAGGCTTCGATAGGCTTTTAGAGACTATGGGTGTTGTTTGCCCCCGTTATTGTAACCTGTTGAGCGCCCTGCCACTGGTGGTACAGGTTTTAGTAATTCTCGTTTTCTTGGATTTTGTGGAGTGGGGTGTACACAACCTTCTGCACAGGGTTTCTTTCTTGTGGAAGTTCCATCGGGTTCACCATTCAATAAGTATCATGGACTGGATAGGGAATTTTCGCTTCCATCCCTTGGAACTGCTTTTTTACCACCTGTTCAAATATGTCCCAGGAGTATTGTTAGGCGCTTCGTCCGAAGCGGTGATGATTAGTGGAACTTTCGCATTGCTCATAGGTTGCCTGAACCATGCTAACCTCAAAATTTCATGGGGGCCTTTCAAGTATGTCTTGAACTCTCCGGTTATGCATCTTTGGCATCACGACGCTAGGGTCAGAGGCAGTGCTGGTGTGAACTTTGGTGTGGTTTTCAGTAGTTGGGATTACTTGTTTGGCACGGCTTTTATGCCAAAAAGCGAGGTGCCTGATCGGATCGGCTTTGAAGGTGATGAGGTGTATCCTAGATCTTTTGCCCGGCGGTTGCTGGTTCCGCTACTGGATAAATGAGGCACGGAAGTCGGGAAGTCGGGGACGGGAAGTCGGGGAAGTCGGGGACGGAGGCACAAAAGGTGTCCGAAATTCGTACACGAGTGACCGAAAT
>CAYSLH010000407.1:0-3153 GCA_964431605.1 uncultured Myxococcales bacterium | reverse complement strand
TCCATTTGGGGTTTCGATTGGTCGGCAAGCTGGGCCCACGCAAGGGAAGTCATTCCATATCCATACAAGGTTGTAGCCAGCAGCACGCTGGAATCACCTGGCCAGGATAATTGCTCCGGTGATGTATCGTGCTTGGTGATGAAAATAGACAGCATCGATTTGATGTATCCACAAGTAGATACACTTGGATTCAATTATCGTGGTTCCATTGGTGATGTGGGTATTTGGGGTGAAGTAGCGGTCAATTTTCCCCAAAAGGTGGATATGCACATTATTGCTTCTGATCCTTTGGGAAATCAACAGCCGGAGTTGGTCCTCCGGGGATTGGATGGCAAGCCATATACGAAATGGGTCATGGGCTGTGAATACACATTTTCCGGTGGATACTATTTCAACCTCCAGTGGATTCATGGATTTTTCACAGAACTTGCCGGTCATCAGCTTCATGACTATTTGTTTTTGCTTTTTCGAAAATCATTGCTCTCTGAGAGATTATTGTTGGAGTTGAGTCTTGGTGGTGAGTTGGATACCAATTTGGGGGCAAACGCCATTGGTGGCCTGGGTGATGCAAGGCTTACCTATAAACCATATGATGGGGCTGAAATCGCATTGGGCTATCTAATGTCTCGAGGGCAAGACGGGACGACGTTGGGCAGCTTCGAAAAGTTAGATCAGTTCTATCTCAGATTCAGGTCTGATTTCTAACAAGAAAAATGTAAGGATAGGCATGGATACATTTGCACGATGGGTAATAAAGCTCAGGTTATGGATCATCATCGTTACGGTATTGCTTACGCTGGCTGCGGCTTTTTCCATATACAAATGGTCTCATATCGAAGCGGATTTCAGCAAATATCTTCCTGCTGATGACCCGGTGGTCAAGAGATTCAACGAGGCTGGCGACAGGTTTGGTGGTGTGGCTGTGGCCATGGTGGGAATGGAGTTCGAAGATGTTTTTTCCACTGATGCTCTAAAAAAGATCGCAAAGGTAACTTCCGAGGTCAAAAACACCAAGGGAGTCACATGGGTGGTAAGCATTACCGAAATGGATGATGTTCAGAGCAAACAAATCGACGGTGAACAAAGCGTGTCTTTGAGTCCGGTGGTGGACCCGTCGAATATTCCCGAGACAAGGGAGGAATTGACCAGGCTGCGCAACTATGTGCTTGGTAAAGAAAATTTGGTTGGGGTGATCGTTAGTAGCGATGCTCACTTGGCAAACCTTACCTTTGGAATAGACAGGCAGGCTGACAGGGTGGAGGTAGCAACAGCGGTCCAAGCGGAAATAAACAAAGCATTGCATGGCACCACTGTGTACTTTGCGGGCTTTCCCTTCTGGATGAAGAGTATGTCCGAAATCATCCTTTCCGACATGATGACCCTGGTGCCTATCGTTACCCTTCTGGTGATTCTTATCCTGTTCCTATCGTTCATGTCCCTACGTGGCGTACTGCTTCCTATGTTGACGGTGCTGGTGAGTTCCACCTGGGCCATGGGTCTGATGGCCGCTTTGAACATTCCCATCACCATGTTGTCCAACGTTATTCCTGTGCTACTCATCGCATTGGGAACCGCTTATGCCATACACTTGTTGCACAAGGTTGACGAAATGGCGGTTTCGGTGGGTGAAGACTATGGCGTTCATTTACGCAAGGCCATGGTGGATGTAATGATACCCATTGGATTGGCAGGTATCACGACGGTAATAGGCTTTTTATCATTCCTTACCTCTAACCTGGTCTTCATCCAGGACTTCGGCCTGATGTCAGCCTTTGGAATTTTCAGTGCCATGTTCGTGGCCTTGACCCTGTTGCCTGCCATTCTGTCTTACCTAAAACCCACATCCCGACAGGTAGAACATAGACATAGTGGTTGGTCGACAAGGATCCTCGTGTCCATGGGATATTTTTCCATCACACGAAAGTCCACCGTGTTGGTAGTAGCTGTCTGTATTTCTATAGCTGTAGGTTCGTTCATCCCTAGCCTGGATCGCAAGTTCAACATGATTACATACTTTCCCAAGAATTCGTCTGTCAGAAAGGCAGACGAAATGATGAAGAACAAGCTGGGAGGCAATGTACCCATCTGGATCACGGTGGAGGGAGACATAAAGGATCCTTACGTATTAAAGATGATGTTTACTGCCGAGAAATTCCTCCGTCATTTTCCCGATGTCTCTAACGTAAGATCTGTCGCAGGGATTCTGGCTGAGATGAATAGCGTAATGACTGGGGTGGAGGACATTCCGGACACGAAAGAAGGAGTGGGAAATTTATGGTTCAACCTGGAAGGCAAACAGGTGCTTTCACAGTTCGTGGACAAGGATAAGACTCATGCTCTGATTCAAGGAGTTTGTTCCACTTCCGACACTGCACGGCTACGAGTCATCGTTGCCGAGATCGATGAGTTTTTACGACAACTTCCCACTACCGCGGTGAAGTTTGACGTAAGGCATGGTTCTGGGGAAAAGCAAAGGACCGCGCTGGATGCCAGGAAGAGATTGGTTGCATGGAACATAGCCCTGGATTTGGCGAGGAGACTGCCAGGGAAAAAGATCTCCAGGGATATGGTTCTGAATTGGCTGAACCTAACTAATGACACAGGAAAACTGGATCCAAAGGTCCTGGAGTTGCGGATCGTCAATTTTTTGGACTCTGATGAAGCCGACCTGGAGATCGATGATCCTTCTGTCAAAAAGAACCTTGCTTCCGAGATATCAAAAAAATTACAAAATGGTGTATTGGAACAAAGCGTTGTGGAGAAAATTGTCCGTTCGATCGTTCCTAAAAAAGTTATCGAGGATGATCCGGAAGGTGTAGGTTTTCTTGCGAAGTCTCTGCTCTTGTTGACAGAACAGCAGAAAAAAAATGCCCTCTTGAACCGGCTGAGCAAGAAGATCTTATCGCATCTACCAAGCAGGGCAGCCGAGGACAAACTACTGCTGGATGAGCTACGTGGAGATCTGTGGCCGTTGAGTACGAACGTGGCTTGGCTTGCTATGAGTGACACTAATCAAGACAACAGGGGAGTCTCGAAAGCCAAGTTCGAGCAGACAGGAATGCATCACATTTCGGTCAACGTTGACAATCGCTTGGTATACAGCCAGCTATCGAGCCTTGGGCTGGCTGCGTTGATGGCCATGTTACTTTTGAT
>CAYSLH010000406.1:0-3155 GCA_964431605.1 uncultured Myxococcales bacterium | reverse complement strand
AATTCCTCTTTTTTTCGCCATAGCATCTCCCTGGTACATAATCATGTCCAAAAAACACGGAAGCGCTTTCTACGACGAGTTCTTCCTGCATCACAACATTCAGAGGGCATTTACGGGAGTACATGGAGAAAGAGGTACCTTCGAATACTACATCAAACAGATGGGATACGGCCTGTTTCCGTGGGTTGCCATGTTACCACTGGCATTTTCGAGACTATTTTCAACTTTTAGAACAAGGCGAAATGAAGTCTCGTTGAGACTCTCGTCTCAGTCATCAGGATCGACCTTGGCCAAATTCGATGTTTTCCTGTTGGCTTGGACTGCAGTGTCGTTTATGGTATTTACTCTCATCGTAACCAAGTTTCACCATTACGTGTTTCCAGCCTTACCTCCCCTGGCCATTCTCATAGGGTTGGGCTTGGCCGACAGGGATACGGGCACTTGGCGTATCGTCGTTCCCGTCAGTGTCTTACTGCTCGCCATGGTTGCCAATGACGTGGTCTCCAGTGCCACTCACATTTCCAACCTTTGTACCTATGCCTACGACAGGCCTCTTGCCGAGGACCAGTACCCACGCTGGATTCTTTTGGTCCTATCGCTCATTTTTGGGGCGCTGATGGTGTCGTCCCATTGGTTCAACACAAGGGCCATCCCTGTCATGCTGACAATGTTGGCGGGGGTGACTGCCATATGGATATCCTGGGGATGGGTCGCTCACCTTGGTGACACCATGGGCCAGCAGGCCCTTTTCGAGACATTTCACAAGGTGGCAAAGCCTGGTGAAAAGCTCTACCAGTACCAGATGAACTGGAGAGGAGAGGTCTTCTATTCCAAAGACACCATCATAAAACTCTCCGATGCAGCAGCCGTAAAACGAGTTTTTTCCAAGCCCGGCAGGCACTTCATCATAGCTGTCCGGGATGGATTCGCTGCAGTGGACCGAGCTGTTAGACAGTCAGAGGGAAAACACCTGCATGTACTTCCCGGTTCAGGGCTCAGGTATGTCCTGGCTTCGAACGAAATAGATCCAGGCATGCAAGACCTCAACCCCCTATCTAGGGATGTTCTGCATAAGGTGCCTGCCATATCTCATCCGCTCTCAGCCAGCTGGACTGACGGAATAGACTTTTTGGGTTACAACCTTGATCCCGAACATCCGGCCAGAGGACATGACTTCACCCTTACCCTGTTTTTCAAATGCACAAAATCCATCAGCAAGAACTGGAAGGTTTTCATTCATATAGATGGTCATGGGCATGAATTTCATCGTATAAATGGAGATCACTTTCCTCTGACCGGGCTCTTTCCCACTAATAACTGGATGCCTGGAGACATAATCAGGGACAAGGTGGTGCTGCACTTACCCATAGAGTTCACGGCAAAAACCTACGCCATTTACCTTGGATTCTACATAGGCTCCAAACGGATGAACGTCTCTGCCGGTTCCCCGTCAGACGGACAGAATCGCCTTCGGGCCGGGATCTTTTCCATGGAATGACTCATAGGTAAAACGCATGCTCGAACTCAAGATAGAATCCATGAAAGCCAGGGGCGAGATAAGCTCTGAGGAACGTGACCTTCTGTTGGCCCGATTAAAGAACTCTACATCATCCGAGACTCGCAAAAAATCACTTACCAGTCCTTTGAGGGTCTTCCTGGCGGGTATGGTCTGTGGAATTGCCCTGGCCTACCTGGTTTGGGGCTTGTGGGGAGGTCCGTTCCCATCATGATTTTCAGGACTACTTTCAGCAGGTGATACGTCTTGTATATTTTGGAAGACAAACTCCTGGAGTGATTGTTTTTTAGGCCTTTTGCTCCGCATGGCCCTGCGCCTCTTGCTGCTTCGCCTGGAATAACTCACCATCCAAACAAACCACACCACTGCCATGAAGTAGACGATCTGCGCGGTGACAGCAGGCGCAGCCAAATGCCTGGTGTTTACAGCGAGGTTCATACCTATGCCCACCCCCAGCCCCATGCCTGTATAAGTCCTTACGAGGTTCGACCTGTCGGCTCTCGCAGTGGCTACCGTGATGCCCCACTCTATCAACGCCGGCAAGGGCGCGATGAACAAAAGTCCCCACTGAACCCACCAAGGCCATGGACCGGTCATGCGCTCTGTAAACAGCACGACAAACATGGCCGGATAGATTCCAGAACAACGGGCACACAGGAACAATTCCTTGCCAAATATATTCACTCGGTAGCAAAGGTGTAGTTCGTCGTCCCTGTGATGAGACAACAACACCCCCCAGCCCTGACCTGCACCGTTCATCTTATCTTCACAACAAACCAGCCAGCCCAGTCACTGAGTTACGGTCAGCAGGTATTGGTCGCTGGAATTTGGATCGTAAGACCTTGGACCTCGAACCACGATCCAGTATGAACCCGGCATGAGTTCTTTGCTGATCTGTTCCTTGCCCTCCCCCTTTGATTTATTGGAAGACTCTATCAACTTGTGCTTTCCCTTCTCATCCATCTCCGGACCAAGGAGTTCAAGTCGAATGTCCACCTTTGGTATTCCCGTACACTCGATGGTGGTATTGTGTGGGCCATCCATGGATGAAAGGTCCAACAGGAATACGTCCACATCACCTGATGGATGCATGGTTCCACGCAGCGATTGGCCTACCTTGATAGCAGTTGCCTTCTCTGTCGAGCCATTGGGCTCACGCTCTTCGCGTCCATCATCCGTTCGAAGGTTCAATGTGAGAGAATAAGTCTCGTCCAAGTTGCTGTAATCCTGAATCCACTTACCATCCACCTTTTTCCATGCCCCCGCAACCTTGACGTAATTTTCTCCCGGGGCCACGGCACAATTAGTGAGTATCTCCGGTTCATTCACCTTGCCCTGGTTAATACGGATTAGCGAGTAGTTTCTCTTCTCGTCTTTTTTCTCCGGATCCACCACGTACAACTGCAGATCGACCTTATTCAAAGCGCTGAGCTCAGCAGAGAGAATGCTCGGACGATCGACCTGGATCTTGTACCAATCCACATCATCCGGCCTTGCGAGATAACCTCTGACTTTCTGTCCATCCAAGACGGCAAACGCGTGTTCAGCATCGTCATCCGGTTCTTTCTCCAAGTCATCGCCACCAGCCTCCGCAGACACGGTCAAGGTGTAAGGTTGGCGCGGGTTGGAAGTCCTTACG
>CAYSLH010000405.1:0-3177 GCA_964431605.1 uncultured Myxococcales bacterium | reverse complement strand
AGGTTGGGTTCAAGCCTCCCTGAAATACAATCGTTGAACAGTCAGGTCGACATTGCCATCTTCGTCGCACCCGGTTGTCCACATTGCCCTCAAGCTGTACGTTCGGCTTTGAACCTGGCCTTGGCCTGCCCCTTGGTGAATCTATCGATCATAGATGCGCAATTGTTCGGCGACCTGGCGACGAAATTTACCGTGCAGTCAGTGCCTGTCACCATCTTCAACAACGGTTTGACGTTGACTGGATTCAGATCCTCCAGGGAGTTGCTGAATGAGTCCATGGTGCTTTTGTCACCTGAAGGCGAAGCCAGGATCATCTCGTCCATGATACAGGCGGGGCGCCTGAAAGATGTTGAACAGAGGTTGAAGACCGAAAGAGGACTCAGAGGATTTGTCAAAGCCTGGTCCCAGTCCACGACAGCGGTACGCATCGGCTTGATGCTCGTGGCTCAGAGATTGCTCGACATAGACAAGGCTGCGTTGGACGACTTGGTCTCGGAGCTTGTAGTCCTGTTGCCATCCAGCGCAACTACCCTCAGGGGGGATACCGCTGACTTGCTTGGCCGGATCGGACATATGGATGCCCGTGAAGCTATCCGCGAACTACTTCACGATTCGAATCCCGATGTCGTAGAAATCGCCGAAGAGGCTCTGGCTGCAATAGAGTCGCGGCAGGAATGAAAAATGAATCACGGATGATGCGTGGGCCAAGCTTCGAACCGATGATCATTGTATCAATCGACCTTGTAAACTGCTCTTGTGCTGGAATCAACCCACGGGGACTTACTGATACTTCTGCTCTGAAAATATTGCATTGATATGCAACTTATGCTAGTTTCTGTTATAAAGACTAGTCGAGATTGCTTATGAAAAAAATAAAAGATGCTCCAAGACAAAGGGCGAGAAAACGTAAATCGAAACGGACTCAAAAAACATCTTGTGGTTCGGTCAGTTCAGCCCATGCCGGCGCTAAAGCAACTGCTTTTCAAACTGTGGATGATGAAGTAGTAGGTGAATCTTCTTTCATCAGGGAAGCGTCTTATCGTCTCGGAATTCCAGTTCAAAAGCTCAAGGTGGCTGTTGCTGCAGCCCGTCTTGGATCAGCAACCTTCGATGTTGTTGAAACTCTCGTTCAATTAAACCAGGATGAGGCATTTGAAGAACGGCTTGAAATTGCTGCAAAGAGTATTTCCGAAGTACTGGGTCGATTTGTTTCATCCGATGAAGATCCCTTTGCTGAGGTAGATGAAACATCTGAAAAGGCGGTTTTGTCGGGTCAAATAGAAGCCGAACTCGAACTAAATAAACTACGTAGGGCGATTCTGGCAAACTGCATCGGGGTCGAGGAAGCAGCGGTACTGGCAGAAAGAACACGTCAACGGTTAGAAGACCTACGTCGCAAGGGAAAACTTTTGGCACTTCGTGTAAGGAATCGCTGGAGGTATCCGCGTTGGCAATTTGATCCTGATTATCCAGGTGGGGTGCTTCCTGGATTAGGGGAAGTTTTGGCCCATCTCCAACTTTCGCCTCTGGGGGCGGCTGCATGGCTGACAAAGGATTTCGAAGCTCTTGGAAATCATACCCCAATATACTGGTTAGGGCGAGGACAGACAGAAAGTGTCATTGAACTCGCTGAAGAGCAAGGTCACATGCCGTGAGTATTCCGCTGCCAACGACACGACTCCCAAAACCAAAAGTTCATTCCCTACAGGTAGGAAAGAAACTCGTTCGTTTTTACAACCCGTTTCTACAGGATTGGAACATTGGGCGTTACTATGGACCAATTAGAGATCAGCGATTTGATCATCAGCCATCTCCCAAGGGTGATTCTGAGCCAGAGTCAGTCTGGTATTCTTCAGGTTCATTGATTGGTGCAGTGGCTGAATCTTTCGGAAGAGACAGAGTTCTTGACAAGAATTGCGGCAGGAGAGTTTGCATCGTTGAACTTTCCGTAGCATTTGATGTAGTTGACTTTTGTGGAGTCGGACCTCGTCATCTTGGATTGGATCAGCAAATCTGCACTACAACTGACTACCGAGCAACCCAAACGTGGGCAAGGGCGTTATATTTACAGTTCACTGATCTTGTTGGGATACGATGGAGGGGGCGTCAAGTTTCATCCGAGAATGTAGTTTTGACTGATCGGGCGGATTTGGAAACATTAGTACTGCTAAGTGATCATGATATTTCAGAGGCAGCAATTTGGCCAAGGATTGCCAATGCAGCTCGAAAATGTAGAATCACGATCGTGTAGGTTTCCAGAAAATCAGAAAATCGGGGACGGAGAAAATCGGGGACGGAGGTGCAGTAACATGCTAGAAATGCAAAGGAATATCGCATGGCCCGATCAGTTTTCGAGCTTTCGAAAGGCTCTGTCCTCAAGCCTCGCAGCGTTCTTCGTCCGTGTTGCCAATACCCCTGGTTCGTTGAATCTAAGGTCTTAGAAAATGGCAGGAGTATCCTCCTGGGTTTTTCATCAAATAATCCTGGTGGTAATCTTCGGCATTGTAGAAAGGTCCGGCAGGAACGATCTCGGTAACTATTTTACTATGCCATTTTTTAGATTTATCCACTTTCTTTCGGACCTTCAAGGCGATGGATTCTTGTTTAGGTGTAAGGAAAAAAATAGCTGAACGGTATTGTGTTCCAACATCATTACCTTGCCTGTTCAATGTCGTGGGATTGTGCATTCTGAAAAAATATCCAAGAAGTTCCTCAAAACTGAGGGTCTTTGGATCGAAAGTAATTTTGACAGCTTCTGCGTGTCCTGTCTCGCCAGTCTTGACGTCCGCGTATGTAGGTTGCTCCAAGTTGCCTCCAGTGTATCCAACTTCTGTGTCCAGCACCCCTGGAATTTTCTTAATGATGTCTTCCATTCCCCAAAAACAACCACCAGCAAGAATTGCTATTTCAGTGCTGCCTTCTTTCGGTTTGCTAGATTCCTTGTCCATGTTGGCTCTCCCGACTTGCCTCTCCTTGCCAGTTGCCCAGATTGCAAGAAGCAACACCAGCGATGAAACGAGTATGGTTTTCATTTTTTATAGACTCCCATGTTTGGTGAATATGGGTATGGAATTTCCCGATGTCAATTTTGGCAAGGTAAAGGTGTGTCCAAAATTGGGGACAAAATCGGGGACGGAGGTGGGATAACATACAGAAAACACAAAGAAAAAACGTATT
>CAYSLH010000404.1:0-3189 GCA_964431605.1 uncultured Myxococcales bacterium | reverse complement strand
TTTACCAACATGCTTAGGGGAGGACTGGCGCACTATGATAGTGCATATTTACCTCACTCTGATGCATTCGATACATACGGCGACCAAATCACCCAGTGTGTAGAAGCAGCCCACCAAAACGGCATTCAGGTACACGTCTGGAAAGTCAACTGGAACCTGTCAGGCGCTCCACAGTCGTTCATTGATGAAATGCGCTCCGAAGGAAGAACCCAGGTCGATCGATACGGAAATCCCGTGGATTGGCTCTGTCCTTCCAACCCGGACAACCAAGCCCTGGAACATGATTCCATGCTGGAAGTCGTACAGAACTACGACGTGGATGGTATTCACTTTGACTATATCCGCTATCCCAACTCTGATAGTTGCTACTGTGACGGCTGCCGCGCGAGGTTCGAGCAACAAACAAACAACACAGTCAGCACTTGGCCCGACGATGTTCTCGATGGTGGACCCCTAGAATCAGAATTCCAGGCATGGCGCAGGCAACAAATCACTAACCTGGTCTCCTGGGTTTACGAGGATGTAAAGGCCATAAAACCCCAGGTACAAGTCTCAGCCGCAGTGTTTTCACGTTATCCATCTTGCAGAGAAAGTGTGGGTCAGGATTGGGTAAATTGGATACAGGACGGCATCGTGGATTTTTTGTGCCCCATGGACTATACGGACGATTTTGACAACTTCGAAAACCTGGTGACAGATCAGCTTTCATTC
Organism: uncultured Myxococcales bacterium; assembly: GCA_964431605.1. Classification (GTDB taxonomy): domain Bacteria; phylum Myxococcota; class B64-G9; order B64-G9; family B64-G9; genus JALVPF01. Next base: position 2,478 of record CAYSLH010000404.1, on the reverse strand, counting down.
TCTCAGGGTCTCGTTCCCATTTATCCCGGAATTGGCGCAAGCTCATCGAGTTCCAACATGGGACCGGACGGGGTCATCGTGCAGTTACAGACAACCCGCGATTTGCACACTGGTGGCTTTATTATCTTCAACTACGATCGAAATCTGGCCGAGTCTACCCTGCCGGCACTAGGCATGGGAGCAACCTCAGACCCACAGCAAGACGGTGGAATTGACGATGGTTGCTCGGATGCCGATGCCGACACAGGAGAACCTGTGACAGATGCAGGCATAGATGCAGGCATAGACAAAGGGGCAGACGGTGGATCTGATGACACTCACTCTTCAGATGGCACAGGGCCTCAAGATAGTGTATCCGGAGGGTGCGGTTGTTCGAACAGCGACAGTTCGGGAAACAGCGCGGGCTTGTTCTTGCTTTTGGGCTTGGGAATTATGCTCGGCGTCAAACGAGCTTTTTCAGTTGCTCGGTAAGCAAGCCCTTGAACCTATCGAGGGTCAGGTTGTAAGCCTGCATGGGAATACCCATCCAGTCACAATATTCCAAAAACTCCTCTGGTTTTTCCGCCATATAGTTATCCAGGTATCCCACGGCATCCAGCACGATGGCCCCACCGGTATGCCTTGGAAAATTCTCGTTTGCAATAGCCTTGTCCCAATCCTTGAACACGAGCTTTCGGTATTTGACCCAACCAGGGGTCATCCACCAGACTGGTTCATCGCCAACAAGCTCCTTTTGTATTTTTTTCCGCTCTTCGTCGTCAGCGATCATATCCATGCAATGGGTGGCGTCGATACGAGCAACATCCGGTCCCAGCTCGTCGATCAACACGCTCATGGTTCGCATGGGATTATCAACGTTGACATAACAAAACTTACCCCCGAATACCACGATGACCTTACCGGCTCTCTCCTTCGCCTTGTTCACTTGGTTGACGAGCTGGGTCTCTAGTTCGTTCATGTCCTGGTGCAGGCCCGGTGTGGTATATAGGAGATGCTCCGTATCCAAAAAACCTTCTTCACGAAGCTTGTTCAACTCCAAGCTCATGGTTCCACAAGCAACTACTGCGACATTTTTGAATGAATAATCACCCATTGGTCATTGCCCTTTCTATAATCTAAAAGATTTCAAAAAACACATGCCAAATAATGCATGAATCATCCAGTGAAAGCAAGGGCCAACAGCCACAGACCAGAGTTGAAGTTTTACCCTGCAGTGATAACAATCTTGCATTCTCTACCACACAATGACTAGGAGCTGCTGATGCCAAAAATCCATGTTTTCGAAAAGCACACCGAACAATACGAGTCATGGTTTGAAAAACACAAAGACATGTATGAAGCAGAACTCAAAGCAGTGAAAAAACTACTGCCCGAATTCAAAAATGCACTGGAGATCGGAGTGGGAAGCGGACGATTCGCATCACCATGCGGGATCGCGCAGGGGATAGAACCCAGCCCGGCTATGGCTGAAAAAGCCAGGAAAAAAGGGCTCAGGATACTAGAAGGTGTAGCTGAAAAACTCGAATTGAAAAGCAAAACCTTCGACCTGGCGTTGATGGTTACCACCATCTGCTTCGTAGACCGTGCGCTCGACAGCCTCAAGGAGGCTTACCGTGTATTGGAACCAGGCGGATTCCTGCTCCTGGGATTTGTGGATGCCAACAGCGAGCTTGGTAAACTATACGAGAGTAAAAAAGATACCAGTATATTTTATGGTGACGCTGTGTTTTATAGTACAGATCGCTTGGTAACTCTATGCAGACAAGCGGGTTTTGGAAATTTCGCATTCTGCCAAACCCTGTTGGGAGACAATCCCGAAAAACCCGATCTCCATGTAAAGGATGGATATGGACAAGGAGGATTCGTGGTGCTCAGGGCTCAGAGACCACGCTAAGCCACACAAGGACCTCGGATGTCTCCCATACCCACTTATAGGAATCAACGAGTCGAGGAGTCTATCATGCAAAGAAAACTGAAAATCTCATACCTGTTCTTTTTTGGCACCATCATATGGATGTCTGCCGGCGTATCGCGGGCCACACCTGGTTTTGCGCGAACCCACAGGCTTTCGTGTTCCATGTGTCACAGTCCCTTTCCCCGCTTGAACGCATATGGAAAAAATTTTGCGGCTAACGCATTTTCTCCGGAAGAAGACGAACAAAGCAGGAGAAAAAAATTCAAGGACGTGGGAGACGACAGCCTTTTTTTACTCAGAAGGCTCCCCTTGTCCGTACGCACGGAGATGTTTTTTGATGTGACCTCTCATGATGGAGATGGAGAAGTTTCGGACGATTTCAAAACACCGTGGGGTTTGAAACTCCTTTCCGGAGGAAACATGGGACCTGATATAGGCTATTACTTTAGTTTGTTTGTGGGGCAACAGGACCAACAGACGGGCATTGAACAGGCGATCGTTAAATTCCATAACATATTTGGCTCTCGGGTAGATGTAACGATCGGTCAATTTCAAATCCCCAC
>CAYSLH010000403.1:0-3221 GCA_964431605.1 uncultured Myxococcales bacterium | reverse complement strand
GACGGGGGAAAAACCATACGGGTACCAGCCAATACCATCACCGTAGCGGCAGTTGCCAAAGACCCGTGGGATTTTAGTGAAGTTCAGTACAGATTCAAGGTAGACGAAGAAAAGTGGACGAAGTGGAGCGAATCCAATGGACTGATCACTCCGAAGATCCTGGACGATGGAATACATCGAATCCAGGCGCAGGCACGGGATCTGCAAGGCAACGTTGATCCAAGCCCTGCCTTGGTGCGTTTCAGTGTTCAGACAAAGCAGGTTACGGTTATCAAGATTCTCGATGGGCAGTTTCAACGAGTCTTTCCCAGCCAGTACCTGAGGCTTCAAAAGGTCGGCTTTGGAAAGGTCAAGCTGAAGAATACCAAGGACAGCCAGGTGAAAGTCGATCTGGAGTTGAAAATAGAGGATTTTTTCGAAAAGCCCGCAAGCGTCGAGGTAATGCTTGCTTCAGGGGAAGAAAAATGGGTGCGTCTACCCGCTCCATTCTCAGAAAAGATACTGGGCAGTCAAGGCGAACATGAGTTCAATGCCATAGTGGAGGCAAGGTATACATGGAATGAGGTAGAACGATCATCGAGAAAGTCTTTCCGCGTGAAAATTTTTGATGCCAACTCCATCGAGTGGAACGAACCGGCCGCCATTGCCTCTTTTATCAATCCAGCAGATCCTTTAGTGCAACAGCTCGCAACCAACGCATACAGGAAAGCCGCCCTGAGCTACCCACAACAGCTGAAGAAATCTTTTCCCCTGCGCAACTATCTTTTGGCTATGTACGCATACGACGCGCTCAGAGAGCTGGGAATAAAGTACAAGCCGGATTCAATAAATCCTTTCTCAAGCTTATCGTCTGGTGCCATAGACACAGTCCAGTTTCCCTCTCAGACCTTGGTGAATAAAACAGGTGATTGCGATGACCTGACTGTGTTGTTCTCTTCGATCCTGGAGAACATGAACGTTTCGGCTGCGCCAGTGGTGGTTGAGGGACATGTCTTCGTAATGTTCTATTCCGGAGTGAGGCAGGAGAACAAAAGTATTTTTCCTGTGCCAGATGCTGAACTGGTACATAAAGACGGGAGGTTGTGGATACCGGTGGAGATCACCATGATCGACAAGAACAGTGATTTTTCGGCAGCCTGCGCCCAAGGCGGTCAGAATTTCCATAGCAAGTACAAGCCATCCTGGTCTCAGGTGGTGTTTTTGTCAGAGGCTTGGAAGGATTATCCTCCATCCCTTGTGAAAATACCTAAACCTGAACACCTGGCCTCGTTGAGTCTCGAGGGTGCCGACAGGCAGGCAGGCGGGCTTTTGAAAAAATATTCTCAAAAGTTGCAGACCTTGACAAATTACAAGGGTCGGAATCGCGAGGATCTCATCGAGCGTGCAACTGCACTGGTCAAGGCCGGCTTGTTCGATCAGTCATTGGAGCTTTTTCAGAAGGCGTTGAGGGAAAAGGATGATTTTGTGGTTCGCTATGGCTTAGGAGCCGCTTATGCCGGGCGAGGGGAAATGCTGATGGCCCTGGTGGAATTCAACAAAGCGATGAAAGAGGCACAAAGCTCTAAGCAGAAGTTCAAGTCCCTGCTGGCGGTTGCCCAATGTTACAAGGTGGATGGGAATTTAGCCAAGGCCCGTGAAAATCTTGCCAGGGCGTTGAAGATCAATCCTGCGGCAAAATTTAGTAAACGTTACAGGGGGTTGGTGACATATCTAGGAGGAGGGGACAAAACAAAGGCGGCGGCCTCAGATGGAGTGCCTCCGTATTTCCAGGAGTTGCTGCTGGGACTCTAATCTTGACCGAAAGCAAAAAATGTAGTTTGCTTTCCGGATATTGAAGTGTGTTGCCTTACTGGTGAACAATTACGAGACAAGGAGTGGGCCATGGCCTTTTGTCCTTCATGTGGTGCAGAAAATCCAGATGTTGCGAAGTTTTGTGCAAAGTGTGGTCAGCCTCTGGTGGTTGATGCTGCTGCTACTCAACCTCAGACCCCGGCCGCGGCTCAGCCCCAGCCAGCGGCTCAGCCCCAACCTGCGGCTCAGCCCCAACCTGCGGCCCAGCCTCGACCAGCAGCCCAGCCACCTCAGCAGACGGCAAAGCAGGCGCTGGCTTCTCCACCAGTGCCAACTCCCCCCAAGGTACGCAACGAACCTGATCCAAATGCCCCGGGACAGACCCAGTTTTTCATGGCAGCGGCTGGTGTGTCCACCGGCTCCAAGATAAAACGTATAATCCTGTTTGTCATCGGAGCTGTGATTGTCGGGACTGGAATTTTTCTGTTGATCGATTATGGGTTCATCAAAAAGAAGCCGCCACAGGTCAAGCCCAAGGCGAGCCAAAGCGCCACCATGGAGAGCATGAAAGCACCTTCCGAGCCACAACCGAAAGCTGCGGCGGATATACCCAAACCTGATGCCGATAAGGTAAAGAATGCGAAAGAGGCGTCGAAATCTTCCACCAATCCCAAGGGTAAGAAAAAGTCCCGTTGAGGACCCTTGGCGTTTCAATAAAGACATTTTTGAACTATGCACCTGGTAACGATCAATAAAATACAGTTGTCTTTTGCTGGCGATACGATTCTGAAGGATGTTGATTTTCAGATAAATCGTGGCGATCGACTGGTGGTAATCGGAAGAAACGGAGCCGGGAAAACATCCCTACTCGATATCATCCATGGTAACCTGAAGCCGAATAGCGGTTCGGTGTCACGCGACAAAAGCCTGAGAGTGGGCTACATGCGACAGATATCCGAGTTGGATGACGATTCCACCGTACTTGACGCCGTGCTCTCAAGCCGCTCTGACTTGATGGAAATGAGGTCGAGACTTGCCCATCTTCAAGAGGAAGCCGAAACCGGTGATTCCAGGCTCGTGGCTGCGCTCGGAGAGGAGCAGGAACGCTACGAGCGGATGGGAGGCGACGACCTGGAACGACGGGCGACCATTGCCTTGGATAGTGTGGGATTTGATTCTTCCCAGTTCGATCAATCCGTTGGTTTATTGTCTGGTGGAGAGCGCAGTCGATTGGCCCTGGCCGGGATACTTGTTATGGATGCAGACCTTTTGCTGTTGGATGAGCCCACCAACCATCTGGATATCAGAGCCATAGAATTTCTGGAAAAATATCTAGAGGGGTTTGGTGGGGCTGCAGTGGTGGTCTCCCATGACAGGGCTTTTTTCGATGGATTTGCAACCAAGCTCCTGGCCATAGAGCCGGGAGGTGC
>CAYSLH010000402.1:0-3235 GCA_964431605.1 uncultured Myxococcales bacterium | reverse complement strand
AAATTAGTGACTGGACATATTTGTCTAATTGGGATAGCAACTTTTTGCAAGGCATCAATTTGTGTCTATCAATAATTCACAGGAGAATCCCATGTCAGCGCTCGATCCAAAATTGGAACAGACTGCGGTGAACACCATTCGGTTTTTGGCTGTGGACGCCATACAAAAAGCTAACAGTGGTCATCCCGGCATGCCCATGGGGATGGCTGATTGCGCTTTCGTGTTGTTGCATGATTTCATGCGACACGACCCTTCCGATCCCCAGTGGCCTGGCCGGGACAGGTTCGTGCTGTCTGCAGGCCATGGGTCCATGCTCCTTTACGCCATGTTGCACCTGAGTGGGTACGATCTTTCCATGGAAGAGATTATGAGATTTCGCCAGTGGGGCAGTCGCACCCCTGGACATCCAGAGTATGGAGTGACCGCAGGAGTTGAGACCACTACAGGTCCCCTGGGACAGGGCTTTGCAAATGGCGTGGGAATGGCGCTCGCGGCAAAGCTTCTGGGCGCAAGGCTCAACACGAAAGAGTTTTCGCCAGTGGACTGGCGCGTGTTCGGCATAGTCTCGGACGGAGACCTCATGGAGGGGATATCTTCAGAGGCCGCGTCGCTGGCAGGGCACCTGAAGCTTGGTAACTTGAACTATCTTTACGATGACAATCACATATGCATCGAGGGAAATACCAACCTGACGTTTGATGAAAACGTGGCAGGAAGGTTCGAAGCATATGGCTGGCACGTGCAGAAGATCGATGGACATGATCGCAAAGCAGTTGCCGATGCATTGAGCAAGGCTGTGGCAGAGAAACAAAAACCATCCATCATTTGTGCCCGCACTCACATAGCTTTTGGAAGCCCGGGTAAGCAGGACTCTGAAAAGGCCCACGGATCTCCGCTTGGCGTGGAAGAGGTGGCTTCCACGAAGAAAAACCTCGGTTGGCCCACTGAGCCTTCATTCCTGGTTCCACAGGAGGTTAGGGACCTGTTTGCAGAAAAGCAAAAGCAACTCAAAACCCAACATGACCAATGGGATACTGAGTTTGCAAAGTGGTGTGATGCAAATCCTGATTTGAAGAAACTCTTCGACTCCATGGGCAACCCCCAGGATGCGCAGAAACTCCTCGGTGAGTTTATAGACGCAGCAGGGCCCATGCCGGCAGCCACAAGGGCCCTGTCCGGCAAGGTGCTTCAAAAAGCAGCGGAGCAGTTCGATCTGCTCATAGGGGGTTCTGCAGACCTGGCTCCTTCGAACAAAACCAACATCTCAGGTGGAGAATCCATCGAACCAGGAAGTTTTTCCGGTAGAAACATGCATTTTGGCATAAGGGAACACTCTATGGGTTCGATGATGAACGGCATGGCCCTCAGTGGACTCATCCCTTACGGTGGAACATTCCTGGTGTTTGCCGACTACATGCGTCCGGCCATTCGCATGGCCGCGTTGATGGAGCTGGGGACGATCTATGTGTTTACCCACGACAGTATTTTCGTAGGAGAAGACGGCCCCACGCATCAGCCCATAGAACAGCTTGCGTCTCTGAGATGCATTCCGGGACTCGTGGTATATAGACCGGCAGACGCCCTGGAGACCGCGGCAGGCTGGGCCCTGGCCATATCGCGAAGACATGGTCCCACGGCACTTGTGCTCACCAGGCAAAAGCTTTCCGAGCTACGACGTCCATCCGGATTTACTCCTGAAAAAGCCATGGATGGAGCATACGTGGTGGTACAGGAGGACTCCGATAAAAAGGCCGTGGTAGTGGCCACCGGCTCAGAAGTCGCCCCTGCAGCCAAGGCTGCTGGAAAACTCGGCATAAGGTGTGTGTCCATGCCCAGCGTGGAGCTTTTTCTGGAGATGTCGGAAGAACGGCAAGCCCTACTCATACCAAAAGACTGGTCTGTGGCTGTAGTTGAAGCCAGTCATGATCCTGGTTGGTATCGCATTTGTGGCAAGGACGGCCTGGTGGTGGGTATCGACAGGTTTGGAGCCTCTGCGCCAGCTTCTGATGTGGCAGAGCATCTGGGCATGACCGAAGAGGCCATAGAAGAAAAGCTCCGCACCTGGCTCCAAGCTTGAGTCTCGATCCAACTTATCTTTTCAAGTTATCTTTTCAGGGAGACTCTTTTTGCCACCAGCTTGAAAGAACCCACCAGTTGCCAGGATTTGAGTTGCACTGCCAGGCGTTTTGCCTGTGTTTTAGATTCTTCTGAGTCGATGGTAGGGCTGGGAGCAATTTCAATGGAGCCCTTGCGGATTTTTGAACTGACCACTGGCACCGCCACTACTTGGCCGTTTACAATGAAAGCGAGAGGACGGTTGAGGTTTGCCCTTACCAGGTCGGAGAAGGCCTCCCTGTAAGGTCTCGCCAGTTTCGCGCCTATTCCGGTACCAGACCATTGAGGGCGAATAACAGGATGTATGTTGGTCAGGATCGGGTTTTGCAGGCTGGGAGGGTCTGGTATGAGAAAGGCCATGGCCCCAGAGGTTGAGTACATTGGCACAAGCCTGCTCCCTTTGGGGGTCTTGATTTCGCCAATTGCTTGCAAGAGCTGCTTTTCATCATCAGAGAGCAGGAACGTTACCTTGGTTTTTCTGTCGCTTCTCATTATGCCAACATAATCGGAGGCAATTTTTAAGCCCGGGTATTTACCGAGTCGGGACCTTAATTCCTCGAAGAATTTTTTTCCTTGCATGACTGGCGCAATGGCCATGGACGAAGGCCTGGTAATCAGCTGTTCGGCCTTTTTGATGGTATTTGCCTTCGTGGTTGGAAGTTCGACTCTTATGACTCCATGCTGTGGGGACTTTACCCCTACCGGGTGTATTCCAAACGCCTCCAGCCTCATCTTCACCATGTTTGCCTTTGCTGAAAAATGTGCAGATTTTCCAACATGCTTCAAGCTGAACACCAACACGGAATTTCCTTTGGGTGCACGAAGAATCTCATCCAGGTTTTCAGGAATCGATTCATTTCCCTTGGGGCATGCGGTTGCAAGCATTGCCACAATGCAAAGCACTAGTCCGTACAGTTCCTGCCTCATGGACTCAGTCCTTTGTTGCGATTCGGTGGATTCTCTTCTTTCCGGCCCTGAGCAAAGTAGTACCTTCCTGCAGATTGTCCAAAGTGATCTTGTATTCCAAACCAGGTACCTTGATGTCGCCAACTCGAGCGCCTCCTTGCTTTATCAGCCGGCGAGCATCGCTTTTGGACATTTCGAAAACGTCGGCAAAAAG
>CAYSLH010000401.1:0-3243 GCA_964431605.1 uncultured Myxococcales bacterium | reverse complement strand
CGCCGAGGGAGGGACCGTTACGCTTGGCGTTGCGGCACCGGGCAGATCTACTGTAACTGAAGCCACTGCCTGCCTGAGCACCGCGTCCATCCTTACCCTTGCCCACCTGGGCTGTTGCGCTCCATTTACCGCAGCTACCTTCTTGAGCAATCGGCTCAATGACCTCACTTCCCTCAGGAGGCAGTCTGCTATTTCCTGCCTGCGCTCGTCTTCCAGGGGTTTTGCCAACTCCTGGGCCCAGAGCATCAATGCCCCGAGGGGATTGTTGAGCTTGTGTATGAACCCTTCCAGTGGAACAACCGTTGGATCTGTGTGTTGTTCTCTCACGGCAAACTCCCTGCCAATAACCCACTCTGGCGCAGAACGTCATTCGCCTTGCTCCATACCGAGGTATCTTTCAGGTCGTCAGGATCCATGAACTCGATTACGTTGCGCCCCAACCGCTGCAACCTGTAGAGAACCATTTGCCTCCTGCTGTCTTTTGGATTCAATCGAACAAATGCCTCATATGCTCGAGTTGCAACTTCACTGTTTTTAAGCGAATAGGCCAGATCGCCCTGCAGCAGCAGCAAATCGAAAAATTTCGAGTCCTTCTTTTTCTTCTCTACTTTCTCGATGGCCCCGGATACCAGTTCAAGCCCCCTTTTGAAATCACCAGAGCCCTGGAAAAGGTACCCGACCTTGAATGCCACCCTCTTGATAATTACCGGGTCGGTAGCCACTCCCAAGGCAGCCACCAGGGTATCGGTGGCATCCTGTTGCCGTCCCTCGGACTTCAAAACTTTTGCTCTAATCTCCAGGACATCTGCACTGGAATTTTTTCCAGGATGCTGAGCCACGAGAAAATCCAGGGTCCTGCCTGCGCGGTATGAATCGCCGATTTTCAAAAATGCAAGGCTCAAGACCTTCAATACACCCACATCGACCCTTTTTCCCGCCACGGATCTCAAGTACCAAGTCAACAAATCAGCAGCCATTCGAGGCGCCCCTGCTTTGATCAGGGCATCAGCAGTGATACGAACGAGGCGTACGAAACGACCGGCAGGAATGGGATGAATCCATCTTACTCCATCCAGCAACGCCTCTGAGATGCTGGCATATTTTCCCACCTTTTTGCCCTGCTCCACAATTCTCTCCATGGCATTTATGGCCATGGGACTGATTTGCTCGGCCCGTTTAGAGCCCTTGAAAGCTTTCGACAACATCACGGCTCTTGACAGAGACTTTTCGAACTCGCCTCGTGCATACCTGGTCCGGGCAAGTTGATAATAGTACTCCTGAGTAATCCAATCGGTGGAGCCTGGTTCCGGTTCCAAGTCCGCTAACTGAAGATCCAAGTTCGTACTGAACAAATAACCTCTGTACGAGATCACTCTGAGCATGGCCAATGATTCCACCCGGCTGTTGAGCACTCTACTCCGATGCAGACATGTTTCAGCCATAAGTCCGGCCTTTGCAGGTTGAGCCGCGAGCATGGCTATGTCAGCCAGACGAATACAGGCCATCAGCCCACTGTCATCACTATGCATGGCTAACTTTTCCAGTGCTGCCACCGCGTCCTGGGCGTGACCAGACTTCAGCAGGCGCTCTGAGGAAAGTAATATTTTACGTGAGGATTCATCTTGGACTCGTTTTGAAAATTCCGCCCATGGAGCTGCAGGAAGCATGTACCTGCATGTTCCGACGTCCATAACAAACCTTCGCGGCTTCGATGCGACCGAATGAAGCACGAGCATATTCTTGAAATCGAATCTAAGCAGTATCCTGGTTCGTCTCCCCCTGTTTCGGACCCATATCACTTTTCCCGCCCCACTTTTTACCTGGGCAACTAAGTGACGTATTTCAGATTTTCTAAGCCTGGCGAATGTCAACTCTACGGTTCTGTTCATGTAATCCGAGACGACTTCAGGTTCGACCTTGGATCTCAAAGGAACCACCAAGTGTTGCATCCGAACAAACCAGGTGACGGAATTCTCAGCCCTTGCCTGTGGCAATATGCAGAGACTAAACCCGAACCATAAGTACAGGTGTCTCAGTAGCCTGTTTTCGGCCAAACCCATGAACTAGACTCCTTCGCCACAACCGTGGTGCAAACCATGTGCCACAACTGGATAAAACACTCAGGGCAAACACAACTCTTAGATATTCTAATGTAATTTCCGCGGCCAATTGTCGTGTCAAAAAAAGAACAACCCCTTCTGGTCAAGCATTTGACACCTGCGGCAGTCAGGCATTTGACAAAAGCATCCACGCACCATGGTGCTGGGAGTAATTAAATTCGGGTCTTACATCAACGGCTAAAGAAAGCATGCATTGGGTCGATACATTGTTGTGATGGATTCACTTGCATCAGAGGGTGGGCAAAACACCCAACAGAACAAAAACGACGATGCACCCCAATTGTGCTGTATCGGCGGCGGCAAGGGCGGAGTAGGCAAGAGCATAGTTGCTTTGAATGTCGCCCATGCCCTGGGACACGATGGCCACAGGGTGGTGCTGGCGGACATGGATTTGGGTGGTGCAAACCTACACACTCTTGTGGGCAGACACTCACCCAAGGCCACCATCAGAGACTTTCTCGGAGGAAAGATACAAGACCTGTCCAAACTCCTAATGCCTTTGGATGACCTGGGCTTTTCCCTCCTTCCGGGAAGCGATGAAGTTGCCGGTGTTGTGCAACCTGGTTTTTTCAGAAAGCAAAAACTCATAAGGCACATCAGAAAATTGCCCGCTGACATAGTAATATGCGATCTTGGAGGAAACAGCGGGCTCGACACGTTGGACATGTTCAACGAAGCGGACGTGGCCGTGATCGTCAGCACCCCGGAGCCCACTTCGGTTCAAAACGTTTACGGTTTCATCAAAGCCGCCATACTCAGAAAAGTATGGCGGGCTACACAGCGAGGCTCCGAGGAACGCCAAATCATAGAACACCTGTGGGACCCACGAAGCGATGAGGTTCATCTGAACGTAGAGGAACTCATGTCCCTTGCACAACAACGCTCTCCCAGAACGGCTGACCTCATACGCCGGACCATAAGGCTGTCCCGTGTGGAACTCATGATCAACATGGCATCATCCCAGGACGCCAGAAGAACATTTGCGACACTTGCCGGCGTCACAAAACGATTTCTCGGACTCCAGGTGGATTACCTGGGACACATAGATGACGACGACAGAATTCACTCAAAGGTAATGCACGGTAAAGCTCCCCTGCTGGGAAAGGAGCTTTTCAATCCCAAG
>CAYSLH010000400.1:0-3244 GCA_964431605.1 uncultured Myxococcales bacterium | reverse complement strand
ACAAGATCGAAACGTGGCACCAAGTAAAGGTCTCCCGGTTCGCTTTGTCTATAGCACAGGCGATGCATTTTCTTTTGGAATTGAAAAGCATACTATTGAAGGAACAGAAGTGAGCATTTATACACCAGCCAAAACAGTTGCCGACTGTTTTAAATACCGCAACAAAATCGGACTCGATGTTGCAATCGAAGCCCTTCAGGAAGGCTGGAAGGCAAAGCTATTTACCATGGATGAGCTTTGGGCTGCGGTAAAAGTTTGCCGTGTACAGAAAATAATACAGCCTTATGTGGAGATGCTTGTCCAATGAAGAAGAAAGCAGTTAAAGATGTAAGTGCTTCAGTTCGGGCTCGGCTGTTGAATCTGGCGAGATCAGCTGGAAGAGATTTTCAGGAATTGACGATTAGATATACCGTCGAACGTTTTCTTGCACGTCTGGCCGAGAGTGAGCATCGGGAGCAATTTATCCTCAAGGGTGCCGTGTTGTATATACCATTGGCAGGGGGAGGAGCGAGCGACCTACAAAGTCTTGCTCACCGACAACATACTGTCGATCTTCATCGGTATGCTCGTGGCTTGGATTGCTCTGGGCAAGCTCCTATTGCTTGGTGGATACTAACAACGGCATGCAGCAGACGGCGCTTCGCGCCGCCGTGAGCACGACCTGGCCGAAGCTGCATAAATATAATTTGTGTCCAAAGAATCGGATGCGGTACACTCATTTTCGAAAGGTCCAATGCGTTGATGGAGTTTTTTCCAGCTAATTTGGATTCCAGGAGTTATTTACTATACCAATAGCTGATTGGCTCATGATCAAAGAGACAAAAATCGTTCTCGTAGGAGGGGGGTCAACGCAGTTTGCCCCGCTGCTCCTTTCGGATTTTCTCACAGAGCCTGCGCTCGATCACGCCACGGTTGTACTGCTGGATAAACACGAGAAAAAACTTCAGCGTGTATTCAAGCTCGGAAAGAAACTCTGCGATGCCTCGGATTCAGGTATGGTCCTGGAGTGTACTTCTGACAGAGCAGAAGCTCTACCCGGGGCTGATTTTCTCATCATTTCCGTGGAGCAGGATAGATTTCCCACTTGGGAAATGGACCGTGCGATTCCCAAGAGATACGGGATCCATCAGGCTCTTGGTGAAAATGGCGGTCCTGGTGGCTTGTTGCATTCCCTGAGGCAGATTCCTCCCATCGTGGAGATATTGCTGGATGCGCAGGAGCTGTGTCCTGGTGCTCTTGTCATGAATCTCTCCAATCCAATGAGCCGGATCATGCAGGCAATAGTGGACTATACGGATGTTCGGGCTTTGGGATTGTGTCATGAGATCGCCGGTGGAACTGATTTTGTTTGTGAACTCCTGGGTGAACAGGAAAACAATCTGGATCTCCTCGCTGCAGGCCTGAACCATTTTTCATGGTTTTTGAAAGTCCAAGATAAGACCGGACGAGATCTCTATCCTCAGCTTCTGAAGAGGCTGAAGGAAAAGCCTCACAAGGATCGCTTGCTGGTGGCAGACCTGGCTCGTCTCATTGGCTATGTGTCTATTACGGGCGATAGCCATGTGGGGGAGTATCTTCGAGATGGACACCTGTGGAGTTCGAAGTGGGCTGAACACATAGAGCCTCTGGACTTTTTCCAGTTTTACAGAGACGAGATCCGCAAGCTGGACAATAGAGTAGACGACCTGGGATCTGGAAGATTGGATCCACACGAGTTTTTGTCCCACCCTTCAGGGGAGATCGTGGCGGATGTGATCACTGCGGTTTTGGAGCATCGTGAAACACGATTTGCTGCGGTCAATGTCCCAAACGATGGTCTAGTGAACAACTTACCTCCTGGATGCATTGTCGAAGTGCCTGCCAAAATATGCGGCCAGGAGATCTCTCCCATCCCTGTTGTAAAACTCCCTGACATTTTGGCTGCCTGGTGCATGCCTCAGACAGTAATTCACAGCCTTACCGCCAAGGCCGCAATGGATGGGGATCGTGCCAAAGCCCTACAGGTTCTGTTGCTGGATCCTGTTGTGCCAGACAGGGTAACTGCCGAGAGGTGTTTGGACGATATGCTTCTGGCCAACAGGGATTATCTTCCAAGGTTTTTTAGCTGACCGATCCCATCGCCTACTTGGCCGGAAAAATAAAGGACAACTAGAGACTTATTTTATCGTAAAGATGTTTGCTTATCAGATTATCTAATTACTTGAATCCTGGTTTGGCTTCCATTATCGTATTGAAATTGACATTTGAAGGAAGGTACAGAGATGCAAATTATCTGCCTGTCCAGGGGTACTTTTTCTGGTGGCAAGAAGCTTGCCGAAGCTCTTGCCGACAAACTTGGATTTGACTGCCTTGCCCGGGAAGAACTGACCGATTTGGCTACAGCCGAGGGAATCCCGGTGGGAAAACTGGAGATGACGGTTGTTCGTCGTCGTCCCCTTACAGAACAAATGCTCATCGAACGCGAAAGGTACAAGGCTTTTGTTACTTCCGTACTGTGTGAAAGGGCCATGAACAAAGGTCTGGTTTACCATGGTCGAACCGGGCACCTGGTTCTGCCTGGTGTCACTCACGTGATGCGTTTGCGCGCTATTTTGGATCCGGAGCAACGCATATTGTCGGCCATGGATAGATTGAGGCTATCGAGGGAAAAGGCTCAGAGGTACGTAAACGACGTGGATGAAGACCGTCACAGGTGGGTACGCACTGTGTACAACGCCGACTGGAAGGATCCAACTTCCTATGACCTTGTTATAAACCTATCGCATCTTAGCGTTGAAAATGCTGCCATGGGATTGGTGAGCATGGCGCAATTGCCTGAGTTCCAGGCTACTCCTTCTACCGTGCAGAAGATAAACGATCTCCTTCTTGCCTCACGCTGTAGGTTGGCCATTGGTTCAAATGCCAAGACCCGGGAAATGGATGTAAAGGTGAGATCCGATGGAGGCATAGTTTCTGTCACCTATTTGCCGCGTCACCAGGAAAAGGCTGGGTTGATTCCGCAGATCGTCTCTGAAATACCTGGAATCAAGGAAGTCCTATGCACCATGGCTTCAACCAATGTTTTGTGGATTCAGGGAAAATTCGATCCGCAGAGCGAGTCAGTAGAACAAATTCTCGATGTGGCAACTCGTTGGAACGCCGCGGTGGAACTCATCGAGATGAAAGAAGATGACTCTGATGAGTCACAACATGAGCCTGCCGTTGAAGGAAAGTCGGATGAAGAGAAATCGAAAGAAGAATTTCC
>CAYSLH010000399.1:0-3295 GCA_964431605.1 uncultured Myxococcales bacterium | reverse complement strand
AGCAAACACTGGAGATGTTCCTGAATACCCTGGGAGAACGAACCGGCATCAAGCCCCGGCAAATCCGGCACGCAATGGATGCCGTCCGCATCTATCGCTATCAGTATCGAGCTGAGTCGGGTGAACCAGGGGAGGTGAAACCACAGAAAACGTGGACCGGCAATGAGGATGGCCTTCTCACAGGGATGCAAGAGATCATTCGCCTGCGCCACTACGCCAAAAGCACGGAGAAAACCTATCTGCATTGGACGAGACGATTCCTTGCATATCGCGAACAAGCCAGGCCGGCATGGAGACTAATCGTCTATTGATTCAGGCTCTCCAGCGTTTTCAACCAACCATCAAAAATGGGACATTTTTTCCGAATTTCCACAAGGCCAATCTTTTCTGCAATGGCTATTCCAGTTGTAGTTTTTTTGAAACGTCTAGATAGGGACTCCAAACGTTTCGAAGGTGCTGAAAGTTTTGAATCATCTATATTTTCAGGCTCACCACATTCAGATATAATTGAATTCACCTCTGATTCAGCAATATTTAGTTTTTTAGCAAGAACCGATGGAGAACTAAATAAAAGTGCCTCAAACTCATGCATGGACACATAGGGGATGAAGCGCTTCTGGGGATGACAAGTTGGAAACAATTCAATCAGCTTTTTTTTAGTTGCCTGATTTATCAGCGATGCTTTTTCCTTGGGTGAATTTGCTTTTTTTGCATCAGCGAGTCCTGGCCAATCTTTTTTGATTCCATAGTAGTCGACAAATAGCGTCAGGTAAGTATCTTTCCGTTGTTTCAAATGCTTTTCAATATCCTTCTTCACACGAGAGAACCTTACGTCTCCTCCTTTCTGACCAGGTTTCGAAATGATAATCGGCGTAAGCACAATATTATATTGAACCAGATATGGAGCTAAAATATTCTTAATAAAAATCTCTTCTGTCCGGCCTTCTACAATCGCAACTATGGTGAACCAGTCACTCATAGACAGCGCCCCCGGATATCACATTTTTTTTCCAGAGTTCACCAACTGAATAGTCCTCTAACCATACCTCAAATTCCTTTTCCTCCAGTCTTTCAAAGCTTGAAGCACCATGTCGACGATTTACAACAACAATATCTTCGATAGAGAAATGATCGATGAAAGTTGGTGACTGTGTTGAAATGATCAGCTGTGTATTTTTGGCAGCAGACTGAGCTAACTCAGCCAAAATGCCAATGGCATGAGGGTGCAAACCCAACTCAGGCTCATCTATGACAATTGTCGAAGGTGGTTGAGGTTGAAGCAAGGCGGTTGCAAGACAAATAAACCTGATGGAACCATCCGAAAAATGATATGGCTGCATCGGGTAGTCTGATCCCTTTTGTCTCCATGAAAGGTTCACTTTTTTCTTTTGACCAAACTCTTCGACACCCAGAATGAAGTCTTCGAAAAAGGGTGCTACCAGTCTCACTGCTTCTGTTATTTCAGCGTATTCTCCAGGATGTCTATTCTTCAACATCAACAGATATGGTGCAATATTGGCACCATCAAAACGAAGTTTGCTGTTGTCCTGAACAATTTCATGATGTCGCATTGATGAAGATGGGCTCGTATCATGAAAATGATATACCTGCCACGAGGCTATGGCATTAAAAACCGGCAGGCCATATTTATAGTCAGAAGTCTTGTCCTTGACCTCTTTGGCCAAAAGAGATGTGCCATCGGAACTATTACCCAAGTTCCACCAACCAGACCTGCTAGGTTGATAATAGCGAGCCTCATTAGTGACAAAAAAATCCTCTTTTGCACCTGGAACAATGTTAAAACGGTAACCACACTGTCCAAACCGGACTGAAAACTCAATTTGTTTTGTCCCTTTTCGTCCATTGAACAAACAATCACTAATTCCACCATTTTCCCTAATATATTTTTCGAGATTTCCATCCATAAAGGCACGAAGCATTCGGAAAAAGTCTATCAGATTGGTTTTCCCGGCTCCATTGGCACCGATAAATATATTGAGGTTCTTGAGTTCAAAATCTTCAAGAGACTTGATTGACTTAAAACCCCTAATTGTCAACCGGTCTAAAGAAGTTCCCATGGTGCAGCCTCCACATCGTAAACATACTTAGAATTCCTGCATCGATCCGGCTAACTCAAAAAACCTTGAGCATAGCCACCGAAATCTACCTCCAATCACAATTATTCATCGGTGGAAATACATTTGATACCAAAAGTACACCTAATACAAGTAAAGAGACAGCTGAGCATTCCGCAGTGTCAGCAAAAGCTCATTCAATATGACCTACCATGAAGAGCTATGCTAAGACTAGCTCGCTTCTTCGTCCTCCTTTCGGTGTTGATGCATCTTGATCAATGTCAGATCTATGCCTTAGTATGTAAAATTATCTCTAATCAAGTGTAAAGCCAATTGAAATGGAAGCCTGTCCCAAAAAAAACAAGCACCACAGGAGAAGCTTTTTATGGCAGAATGGGAAAAACAATTTGGGAGAAACAATGGATAGAATCATGCAGATGTTTTCTCTTTCCGCTCTTTTGATGGTGTGGCTCGCTGCAGGATGCGCCGACAAGGGCTCTTTTCAATGCACAACTGACTCCGATTGTCCCAGCGGCAGGTATTGCCTGACAGGTGATTGCATTTTCGACTGTACCTTTGATAGCCAGTGCCCTGAAGGATTCCACTGTTCCACGAAAGGACGATGCGAAAGAGGATGTGCAAAGACAAACAACGGCTTAGAAGCGTGCGATGGTGTGGACAACGATTGCGATGGAAAAACAGACGAAGATTTTCCAGAACTGGGTAAAGAGTGCTCCAACGCCCAATGCCCCCCTGGTATCTTTGTTTGCTCGGATGATGGTAATCAAATGGTTTGCAACGGGATGATGCCTTCCCAAGATGACAGTTCCTGCGATGGCATCGACAGCGATTGTGACGGGCAGACCGATGAAGACGCCCAAGCACGTCCATGTCCCCTCACCCAGGGAGTTTGCCAGGGAACAGCTCAAAGATGCGAGAATGGAAAATGGACCGAATGCGATTACGGCCAATCCTATCGACAGGACCTGGACGAAAACTGCGATCAGCTCGACGAAGACTGTGATGGCATGACGGACGAAGACGCCGAGGTCGTGCAAGTACCCGAGTCAGGAGCCCAAGCTCATGATGGTGTGGACAACAACTGCAGCGGTATAGCAGACGAGCCAGGGGGTATCATGGTAAAGGTGCAGCGTCGCGATGGCACCTACTTTGCCATAGATACTTTCGAGGCCACTGTGTTTGAAAACCCGGATTGTACC
>CAYSLH010000398.1:0-3300 GCA_964431605.1 uncultured Myxococcales bacterium | reverse complement strand
GATCCTTTGCTCCGTCGTAAAGATCCTTGGCGCTTTCTGCTGGATTTGTCACTTCATCAAGAAGGTTCTTGCTCGACTTCAAAGCGGTCTTTCCACCTTGCTTGGCTGCACGGGAGAGGTTCTTGTGTGCAAGCTCCGATTCGCCCAGGGCATCGTCATCATCCGCAACGTCTGAAATTCTATCGTAGCTCTGTCGTGTCCGCTTTACATCATCGTTCTGTGCCAGCTTGCGAATCTCGTTCAAAATAATTGTACCTACCAACAAAGCGCCTACAGCTATGCCCAGAAGCCTTCCCCCGGGATCCTGTTTCAAAATCGGGTCTCCTCCTGCGTATGAATATATCGATGGCGCAGCCTCCAATCCTTTCGGATCGGGCGAAAGGAACTCACCGACACTTGGATCGTAGACCCTTGCACCAGCAAAATACAAACCGGTGTATTTATCGAAAAACATACCGTGGAAGCCGAAATCCACGAATCCAACATCGGGATCGGATAAACGGGAACCAAAACAATCATCCCCTATGAAGATCAAGTTTCCATTCTCATCCGATACTCCCATGACCCTGTCGAAGGGGTCTATATGCAAATACCGCGCCCGGCCGTCATCCGAAATTGCCACGGAATACCCGGCTGCAGCAAAAGCATGTAACAAATGCCATTCAGAGGAATCCGGTGTCCATATCCGGACCGGTCGATCACTATCCGGCAAATAGCCAAACCGAGTAATACCGTCAGAGTTTTCTCGTTCCACCAACCTTCCCAAACCATCATATTGCAAGTGAACCAACTCTGTCTCCGCCCCGGATGGGCCTTTCAAAACACTACTCAAACGCCCCCCTGGACCCCATTCGAAAACGGTCCTATCAGATGGGTCTGTTCTGCTTACCCGTAAAGTCCGACGTCCCAAAACGTCGTAACTGTATTGATAAGTACCATCGAACAGCAGTTTTCCAGATGCATCGCGTTCATAGGTATCGCCGAAAGCCGAAGACCTCTCATCTGCCTGGTTCCATGTGTATGTCTCTCCAGTATCTGAACATCCGGCAAGCCTCCCTGCCTTATCCCATGAAATGTTCCTTTCTGTCCCATCCAATACCCTCCGGACAGGGCGATCTCCATGCCAGGACCACTCGATTACCGTAGTGCCTGTCAAGTTCTTCTCCTCCTGACGAATAGGCCTGCCCAGAGCATCGTAAAAAATACGTGATTCGGCACCATTGGCACGGGTCACCTTCGTCAGCCTGCCCGAAAGGTCTCTTTCCACCAGGAGCGACTCTCTGAGACTTTGGGCATCGTCTGTCCACTCATGCTCCACCCGTCGTACCTTTCCATCAAACCCTCGATAAACCACGAACCGACTCAGTCCCAAAGTCTGCTCTGTTACATCAAAACTCCGGTATGACCGTTTTAGAACAAAAGACGCATTCGGAGCGGAGTCCCTGGCCGAGACCTCAATTCGCTCCCACCCAAGTCCGGCAGTAAAGATGCGATCCTCTTGTAAAATGGGATCCCTTATACTTGCGACCCGCCCCAATTCGTCATATCCAAACTCGACACTTGCTCCCAATGCAGGTCCTGCAAATAAACGCTTTGAAATACGGCCGGATTCATCCAGTGTAATGTTTTCTTGGCTTCCATCAGCAAAAATACGCCTTGTTAGATTCCCCTGTATATCATACTCGCGTAACTCATCACCTGCCACAGGACTGTGTAGCTTCACCTGACGCCAACCACCACCATATGAAATTGTCCATTCATGGTTTTCACCATCCACCAGGTTCATTACCGGTGCGGGACCGATGTCACAAGGACCACCGCACCACACAGCACTGGGCCGACGTTCGATAGTCAATGTACTTCCCTCGCCGGAATCTCCAACCACGCGCTGTTGCACCTCTCCCCAAGAGCCCACGGAAAAGCTAAGCTGTCTTCCGGAAGGTTCTGTCATCTGCGTGATGAATCCGGCTTGATCTCTCTTTATGACTGTCTCCAAGGTGTCTGTTTCGCCGCCATCATTGCCCTGCTGTGTCATGCGTACGACATTACCATGTTGGTCGTATTCAATCTGTGTCCGCCTGCCTTGCGAATCAGTAATGGCGCGGTATAAACCTCTGGACGCGCCCACTGTGACGCTTTCGAATCTTACTATTCCACCATTCGCATCTTGCCTGGATAAAAGAGTTCCGTCATCGTCGTAGTTAAACCACGTGACCCTTCCTGCGGGATCAACCCTGTATACCATACGCTGGCCCAGATAGGGATCTGTCCCCTGGCCAATGACCACCCCACTATAGCTGTAGCTGTAACAATCGCCAGTGATCTCATTACATACAGAGGTCAATCGTCCTGCCTCATCACGTCCCAGGCGCAACATGGACCCATCCGGATGACGAACCCTGAGCAATCGCCCAAACTCATCAGACTCCAACTCGGTAGAGTCCCCTGCCGGACTCGTCACTTTCAGACCACCTGTTTCCATGACCACCTTGGAGACCTTACCGGTACTGGTGGGCAATCGGGCCGTTGGAATTTTCGCAATAGCTTTTTCCACCACTCCGGCACCATCCGCATCGGACTCGTCTATGGCTACATCACCTTGAGCCGACACGAAAAGCACCTCGGCTTGTCCTGGTTGCTGCATTGATGACAGGCGACCATTTTCATCATAGGAAAAAATCCACGTCTCAGTATATCCATCCGGACCAGGTTTTCGTTGGTCCACTACCCGGCCTTGATCGTCATACCTGAATTCCACTGTCACACTATCGGGAAAATCAAATCTATCCATTCCAACAGAAGACACCCTTCCCACTTTCCTCGATGCTGCATCGTGAACATATCGCAACAAGCCATCTTGATACTCGAAACTCCATAAGACCTCACCGGCAAACTCAATGTGCTCCAACCTCGGAGGATGCAAAGACAAGCCACATACCTCCTCCGACAATGGCTTTTCCCAATCTCCCTCGTAGACATACTCCAAGGGTGCCCTGCCTGGAAAACCCCTGGTGCGCAACAATCCTCTTTTGTCATATGACTCCATCTGTCCATCGGCCAATACCCTCAACCAGGTACCGTCCGGATTGGGCCTCAGCACTGATCCATCCCTTGATGACAAACTGACCAAAGTTCCCTGCTCAACCGGCTCAATCACGTTGAGGCCATCCGGTCCACTTCCTCCTGTCCAAATATGCTGACCATCACGGACGGCCAAAGAAAGCACATCTCTCAGAACCGTCTCAGATAGGAGTCCGGTAACAGACAAAGGTGTCGACTCATCCGCCTTGGATCTGGCGC
>CAYSLH010000397.1:0-3335 GCA_964431605.1 uncultured Myxococcales bacterium | reverse complement strand
CCACTGGGAACTGACTATTTCAGAACCCTGAAATCCAGGCCGACTAAGCCTTCGAGCTTACATCGCTGCTACGGCAGGACGTGGACGTAGATATCGTCGAACGGCTCTCCGTCAGGATCGTTGTTGCGAGCGTCCTGCCATACGATGGTTCTTCCGAAAATTTTCGGATAGAATTGCCCTCTGGGGCTGGATGTTATTGCTGTCTCTTTGTTTGAGGAAAAATCGAAAAGGTAAATTTCGTAACTGGAGTTGCGATAATCATCATAGACCAGCCGGTTTTCCCAGATGTCCAGATCATTGGCCTCTATGACGTCCACCGGTAGTTTCCGGACCCCACTGTCGTCCTGTGTGCCGAACTGACCATCATCTCCAAGATCGTAATAGTAGATGTCGGGATGGAGCCAATCTCCATCTCGTGCATCGCGCCATGCTATTGTGTGACCGTATATTACCGGGCTCGTTTGTTCCAGAGGGTCGGATGTCACCTGGTGTGGCCCGGAGTCATCTCCAGTGCCGTACAATCCATCAGGGCCAAAATCGTACATATAGATATTCCAGTTGCAGTTGGCATCGCAGACTCCGTCCGTATCGTCACGAAAATCCGACCAGACTATGCGTACCCTTCCTGTCTGATCCACGTGAACATCTGGAGCGCTTTGGTCAGCCTGGTTTGGTGTCAGGCGAATTTCACCTATGTCATCCTGTGTCCCGAATTTTTTATCCGGGCCCATGTCGTAGAGGTAGATGTCACCATCTATGGGACCTGTCATGTTACGGTCGTCACGCCAGGCTATTATGCGGTCGAATATTACCTCGCCGTATTGGCCAAGTGGGTCGGTGGTTACCTGGTGCTCCTGGCCGGATTCCAGATCATAGAGGTATATGTCGGGATTTGGCTCACTGTCATCGTTTCGGCTGTCCACCCATACGAGGTTCTGTCCATAGATGTCTGCGGCACCTTGCGATTTTGCCAGGTGGGTTATCTGGGTAAACTCGAAGCTATGAAGGTCGAAGATCCAGGTATTGTCCTCGGTGCCTGCAGCTTTTTCCTTGCTGAATACCACCAGGTTGTCATAGACCGATGGCAGGTAGTCATAGATCTCGGCTTCGGTTGTTATTCGCTTCGTGCCCCATATCCTTATATTATACAGGTCGTCCTGTGGTTGGCGTACAGTGCATACTCCGTCTGTTGCCTCGATGAGATACTTCATGGGAGCGAATGTTACGTCAGCTTCCGGAATGGTTGCTGTGTAATGTTGCCCTTGTTCCATGGGTATGGCTTTTAGCTCAACTTGTCCTGCACGACGGTAATAAAGGGTGACATTCTCAGCACCAGATACATCCGCTTCAATGAGTATGTCTCCCAATTGTGCTTTTTCGATGGGAGTATGGTCGATGGCAACCTGGCACTGGGTAGTATCGTCGCCCGCATCGTTTTCCGTATCGCCTGGCGTGGCGTCTGAGATCTCATCCTGACCGGAATCCGAGCCGTCGTAAGTTCCCGCATCTTTGTTTGTGTCAGCGCCTGCATCCGGAGTCCCGTCTGGTTCCATATCTCCGCCTGCATCGGTTGACGCGTCGATTCCAGCATCATGTTCAGATAAGCCGTCCGAACATCCCAAAGCCAGGAAAATGGAAAAAATCAACATGGCTGCGTTGTTTTTCTCTATCATTTCGACATGCTCCCTTTGTCTATATGCCAGCTTCTTCGATGAGGTCTTTGAACCGGTCTTTGCCGCCATAGAAGGCGCCTGCCGTTGGCATGACCTTTTTTACTTCTGCAACCATGGCGTTGGCCACATTCCTGATATCCCACTGTGCTTCAGCATCGCAACGCAATCTGCAAAAATGCCCCAAGGAGCGTGCGTTTATTTTGAATACGACCCTTCGCTGGTGTGCGTTAGTCAAAGCATAAGGAGCCGCTTGTGGTGTTTGTTTATAAATTTCGTGGTAGAGATTCTCTGCCATTTTCATGTGTTTGATAAATGCCTGTTGCATGTCGGCACGGATTACGGATGGGGGTATGGTTACGCCAAGCTCCGGTGAGTATGGCTGGGACAACAACGTTGCCATGCGATGACGCTTCAGTTGGGCAAAACACGCAGCGCTCAGTATCACTTCGAAGGTAAAATCCACTAACTCGAATGCACGGGGCAGTTCGTCCCATAAGTTCATACGCCTGAAAACTTCTTTGAAAAGCTCATGGGAATCATGTTCACTCATGGATACCGAAGTGTGCCTGCTAGTTGACCAGTTGCAGTCACCAAAGGCCGACAATAGTCCCGTACGGATCATGGTGTCCGGCTCTGGAGTATGCTCCAGCAGTGTAACAGCCTGGGAATCGTTTGGATGTTCGTCCGGAAGGCAGGAATTTGCGAGGCGAGTCAGGTTTTTGGGGGTATCTCGAAAATATTCAGTGGGTTCGGTGTACCGGACTACGGAGGAGGCAATGTCACGAACCGCATCATAGAGGGCTTTGGATAGTTGCCGTACTTCATCCAAAGGGCTGGAAGCCGTGTGTGCGATCATCAACTCCAGGGTGCGGGCGTTTACAGTCATGCCTAGTTGAGCCGTGGCGCATAGGGGCAGAGCGTACCTGGCGTCTTCGTTTGCTCTCGCTTCGATGACGGATCGTTTTTCGTCCGGCTTCGCTTCGTTCTCGGCCTGTTTTGTCAGTCGTTCTGCAAGCTCTTTGTAAAATTTTCCGAGCTTGTCTACCAATTCAACGAAGTCTTTTTCGTGGGAGGTTCCCACGATTTCTTTTGGAATGACGTGGTCACCATCCAGCCTGATATATCTTTGGGACTTTTCTGTGTAAGATGCGAGCCTGTGGTGCTCGATGGCTTCCACTGCCAACCTGCTCAAGTCCATGACATCCAGGTTGAAAATGGAATGTTCGGCAACGGATGCGTGACCCATCTGGAATATTATTGCGCGATTTGATTTCCTGGCGCGTTCCACCTCCAGCCTTGAATCGGCACGAAGCTCGGGAACGTCTCTGGGATCTCTGCTGATACGAGCATAAGCCGCAGATAGGGTCTCTGGGCAAAGAGCTCCTGCCTGCGATTCATCCTTTCCGGCGAGTCTTCCGGCAAGGGCCTGTGTGTCTATGTTGTGGCCTGCAAGAATTACTCTTGGTGCCATGATTCCTCCATTCGGTAAACCTGTCCCAGGTATTGTATGCGTCGAAATATACTCAAAGGACTTTGCCTAGCATAAATTGGCCTGTTGAAGAAGGCTTTTTTGGGTATAACCTCGTTTGTTGTCTCTGCATTCATGCATCTTGCTTTCGTGCCAAAGTAATCCACCTCGGCCGGTATCACGATGCCGATGTT
>CAYSLH010000396.1:0-3394 GCA_964431605.1 uncultured Myxococcales bacterium | reverse complement strand
ATGTGAGCCTATGCTTGCCAGGAATGAGGGGCACGTGCTCCAGGGGAGTTACACCAAGGAGCCTTCTTCCTTTGTAGACCTTGGCCCATGGAATAACATTGAGGTTCAAATATCCAACAGGTTTCTTTTTAGCTGATTTTTGAAACGCCTTCAGATGCATGGCATCATCATGAACTGCACCTTCCACAGCGATCGTATCTGTCATGATATTTGCGTCCGTATCTAAAGCCTCACCTGCATCAGTTTCGACATCTTGTCCATCACCATCAAAATCACCAGGCAACCCACCATGCCCGAGCGTCATTCCTCCGTCTCGCTTCTCCGAATCCACCCTCTCTGAAGCTCCATCCGCACCATTGGCGGCAAGACTCTCAGTGTAGCCTGCAACTACTGCCCCCTTTTGCCCATACCTAGCCCATAAAAAAACCACCACAACCACCACACAAGCCACGGCGATACCAGTCACCAGGCCTGCCACCAATCCTCTTTTCGAACCAGATACACTCGCGGACAACTGCCCATGGTTCTGCTCCACCTCCACCTCGTGCCTGTCACTATTGTGCATTTGTCCAATCAGTATCGAATCCATGACAGTCTCGTTTTCAGGACCAACAGGCTCCACCAGATCGACATCACCATGGAGTTTTTCGGCAACAGGCTCGATGATTCGATTATCTTCATCTTTGTTATCATCATCGTCATCGGCTATTGCAGACGGAGCCATGTCGGCAACCGACATGATTGCCGTTGCCTTTCGAACGGTTGCAGCTCCGAAAAGTTCCCTGAACAAGCCAGCCAATGCCGTAGCCCTATCGGCTATTACCAGTTTTCGGCACACGGCATCCAACTCGTTGCAGACCTCGGATGAGGAACCTCGCCTTTTGTCTCTATCACGCACCAGACAACTCATCACCAGTTCGTCCAGTTCGGGAGGAATGTCAGGATCGTGGGTCGATGGAGGCAAAATGGGAGCCTCCTTGAGCATATTCAATGCTTCCATGTCATTTTTTGCCCTGAACAGCCTCTGCCCTGTGAGTAATTCCCACATTACACACCCCAGAGAAAACAGGTCGGATCGTTTGTCCAGCTTGGCTCCAGAGGCCTGCTCGGGCGACATGTAGGCAAGCTTTCCCTTCACGACCCCTGTTCTTGTAAAGCTGGCCGAAGAGGATAGCTTGGCGATTCCAAAATCAGTAATTTTCACCTCCCCTGCCCTGGACAGGATAACGTTATGCGGGCTGATATCTCTATGTATGACAACCGGGGCACCTGGTGTAAGTTCTCCGTGAGCAAAAGAAAGCCCCCTGCTTATTTCCTCGGAAAGAAGCGCTGCTTCTGAGATCTTCAATCGACGTCCAATCTTGCGTGCCCGAGCCAACACCGCCCTCAGATCCTTTCCATCCACCAACTCCATGGCGATGTAATACCTGCCATCTATCTGATCGAATTCATGAATACGGACTATGTTGGCATGGTCCAGGACCGCCGCTAAAGTAGCCTCGTGGATGAACATATTTACAAATTCGTTATCGTCTGAAAACTGCGGAAGGATGAGCTTCAACGCCAGATGTTTTTCGAACCCGCCTGGCCCTGTCAAAACCGCCCGAAAGACTTCAGCCATTCCACCACCGCCAAGACGTTCTTTTATCGTGTATTTTCCAAACTCGGTTGCCAAGCTAGTCCCATGACCTCCCATTCCGTAGATACCACCGGAATATGTCGAAATCACGTATTTTTATCCGTATAATACCATTGATGAGCCTATTGGCCCAGCATGCTTCAACAGGAGGTTCACCTTGAAAAGAACCATTGAACGAATCGTAATCGCATTGATGTTTCTTTTCTTTTCATCAAAGGCAGCAGCAACTCACCAAAAAACTGATTCAAAATCAGAGATTTCACAATCGGAAAAGGAGACTGGTGACGCTTGGGCCGACCTTGGACAATGGGATAAAGCCGTCAAGCACTACCAAAAAGCACTGCAAGCCAAACCAGATAGGAATATACACCTGAGACTCGCTCGCGGTCTATACAGGTTGGACAAAAAGAAAAAGGCTCTCTTTCATCTCAGACAGTTGAACAAACGTTATCCAAATTGGGCGGAGGCATACACTCTTACAGCTAAAATTTTCCTGGATTCAAAAAATCCTCGAAAGGCTTGTCATTGGTTTTCCAAGGCCCTGAAAATAAAACCGGGAGATGGAACATCTCTTTTTGGGTGTGGCAAGTGTCACCACGCCCTGTTCGACTCGACCCACAACGCACAGGAAAATAAAATTGCCATCAGGTTCTACGAAAAATATCTGCATCTCTTCCCTTCCGGCCCCATGGCTGCCGAGGCCACAGAGGGGATAGAAAATCTGCGACTGGGCAAACTAAGCAAGCGCATGCAGGAAGCAAAACACCAACTTGCAAAGGGCAAGTACCGATTGGCAGTAAGGACCATAGAATCCATCCTGAAGGACAAACCTGACCTTCAGCAGGCTCATTACCTTTTGGGCATGGCCCTGGCCAGCCCTGTTATCGACGACATGGACGGAGCCCTGGCACAATGGCGCAAAGCCCCTGACGACAAGAATGCCAGGCTGCAACTTGGTATTGCAGCCTACGAGGATGACGAACCAGTGGATGCCCTTGAACACCTGGAAAAAGCTGTGAGGATGGATCCGAAATTTGCACAGGCATGGTACCAGTTGGCTCTCGTTCACCTTCAAGAGGTAGATGACCAGGACTCTTCCGGTCACCTCAGCAATGCAAAAGATGCCCTGACAAAAGTCACTGCCTTGGCTCCTGGTACCGCCTTGGCGCGAAACGCTTCGAGCAAACTCGAGTTACTGACCGGTCAGCTGAACTTCCTATCCGAGAGCGAGGTAATAGACACTTCTTCGGAAATAGAATTAGGGCGAAAAATCACACAACGCATCGAACACCAGTTTGGAGTCATGCACGATGAAAAAACCCAAACCAGGCTGGATCGGATTCTTCGGAAAATATCGCGTCACTCCGAACGCCTGGCGGGATCTTTACCTTACAGGATCAAAGTGCTGGACATCGATGGTATCAATGCGCTCAGCTTTAGCGGTGGTGTGATCTATGTTTACAAGGGATTGCTGGATTTCGTTCGCGTCGAGATGCAAGATTCCGATGATGCCTTGGCAACCATAATCGCTCACGAGGTGGTTCATGTGGACAGGAGGCATAGCTTGGGCATGTTGAACCTGGTAGGTGGAGCAAAACAACTACTGACAGGTAAGGCTTTCAACGTTAGAAGTCTCCAGACACTCATGAAAGGAATCAGCAGACGCCAGGAGTTCGAAGCGGATCAAATCGGCGCTTTGTACGCATACCGTGCCGGTTTCGATCCTGCCGCCGAATACAGGTTCCATCGCAAGAT
>CAYSLH010000395.1:0-3412 GCA_964431605.1 uncultured Myxococcales bacterium | reverse complement strand
AGGTGCTCAGGAAGGATGTATCCTGGTGTGCTGTCTACGGTGTTGAAAAGCACTCCGAGAAGCGCAGCTCCACCTCCCACCTCATGGGCAAATGAGTGTGTGCGTCGCTCCATGATTACCTCATCGCCCCTGGCGCAGTGAACGGCTAGTCCTATGAGATTTGCCATGGTCCCTGATGGGACAAATAGCGCAGCCTGCCTGCCGAAAAGTTCGGCTATTTTTTCTTCCAATGCATTTACCGTGGGGTCTTCAGAAAAAACGTCGTCGCCGACTTCGGCTTCAGCCATGGCCTTTCTCATCCCTTGACTGGGTTTGGTAAACGTGTCCGAACGGAAATCCAGAATGTCATCTGTCATGATTCGTCCTTGTTGGTTATCTCCGTGTCTTATCCAATAGCCTTTTGGAGATCCAGATTGAGTGCTTTGAGTTCCTTGAGCAACCTAAGGTATCTCAATTGTTTGTCTCGCCTGGAAACGAGTTTTTTCAGTTTTGAGGGGAAAAACTCCCGACCTTCCAACGGACGCAGGAGATAGTCACCCACGGCATTTCCGATGGCCTGGACCAGATCGTCTAGGCGCTTTTCCTGCGCTATGACAAACACTGCCACACCGCATTCTAACTGCCTGACTTGATAGATCAAGTCAACAGCGTCCAGTTCCTCGTCTTCAACCAGGACCAGGACCTGTATTTTTTCGCTTGATACGTGCCCTATGGCCGAAGCCACATCTTTCAGGTGGATGACGTCGAAACCCAAAGACGCTGCGGACTGCACGAGCACCCTGTTGCCAAAAACGCCTATGGTCGTATGGTCTTCGGTGGACTGGTACGAATCCAGCGCCCTTTTCAGGGGAATGGCACAAGATGTGATAACATCCTTTCCTTTTTGCAGTGCGAGTTTTTCACTCCTGTCTTTGAGAAATTCAACGGCGGAACTTGTTCTCATCTCGAAATCGTATCTTGCCTGAGCGGCTTTTACCTTCCACGTGAGAAAGGGCCTGCTTGGAAAGGGTTTGGGTATGTAGTCTGATGCACCTTTATCCAATGCATCTATGGTGCTCTGTATGGACTGGGTGTCAGTACAAACGAGTACCTGCGTATTGGGGCTGTTGTTACGAACGCGGCTGAGTAAGTCTATAGCACTCGTATCGGCAAGGAGCATGTCTGTAATGAGTACTGCGTAAGGTCTTTTGGCGAGTCTCTCCATGGCTTGCTCTGCGTTGACCACCACGTCAGCCAGGATGGAATGTTGGGCGAGAGCCTCCAGGAGGTCTAGTTGTTCGGGGCCGTTGTCATAGGCTAATAGAACTCTTTGTGTAATCTCAAGTTCGCGACCGAACTTGATCAGATCCAGTTCCAACTGAGCAAGCTCTTTGGATGTGTCGGTATTGAACTCATTGACTTCTTCGATTTCTGCCTCTCCGTCAGAACCTTGATCTACTGAGGCTGGAACATGGACCAATGGGAGACGCAGTTCGAATACCGCCCCTGGCCATCCTTGATGTGACTTGTCAGACATTGGCAGCAAATCCAATTCTCCACCATAAGCCTGCGCCAGTCTTCTCGATATGATGAGCCCAAGGCCGGAACCTCGTTCACCTTTGGTAGTTTTGAAGGGTACGAAGAGTTCCGGAAGTTGTTCAGGAGAAATTCCCGGTCCTGTGTCTGCAACCAGGATTGTTCTCAATGGTTGACCCTGATGGCTTGCCATGATGCCGAGTTTTCTACCTGAAAGGTCCTTGACTTGATCGAGGGCATCCAGCGCATTGGCTACCAGATTGACCAGTATCTGGACCAGGTGCATGGAAGGTAGTCGCAGCTCAGGCATGTCGCTGGGGATGTCTAAGTGGATGGATACTCGTTTTTTTATCAGCCGGTGTTCGAACAAACCAATGGCTTCATCGACGCATTTTTCCAGCGATGCCGTCGTGGCCTCAGAGTCGGAAGGCTTGAGGTACGAAGAGACCTTTTTCTGCATTTGGAGCACTCTATCAACCTGTCTGCGAATTTCCAAAGCCCAGTCTTTGACCTTGGACTCTGCAGGCTCCTTGCTCTTATCCCTGATTAGTTCGGCGAATCCCTTGATGCCCAACAGGGGCTGGTTTATCTCGTGAAAAAGTGCAGCGGTCATTACTCCTGTCTCGATCAGGCGTGCCGCAAAGGCGAATCCATCGCAGGAAGGATCCATGTTCAAACCTAACGGGTCTGGATTGTCTGTTTCTTTCAAAAACAGATCCCTGATTTGGGACGCCACCTTCACATACCGAGGATCTCTCTCCAATTCGTGTAATAGTTCGTCCAGATTTTCCATCCGGCTTTTTCCCAATTCAAAACTCCCTTGGACCTTTGAACATATGATCATCCATGAATCTTGCTTATAGTCCAGCAAATTTCAGGAGTTGCTTTTGCCGCCGGGTGGGGATATCCATGATTTATGACGATTGGACCGAATCCCGAGTTTGGCTGGAGCATATCAAGGGCCAAGGTATTCGAATTTTGTCCGAGAAAGTATTACTTCAAATATTACGGCATGTGGAGGGGATGGGAAAAAACAGCCAGTGACAAGGCTCGTTTGTGCTACCTGTTGTCGCGACGTGTTTCATTGGCGAGTTGGTCGGGCCAGGAGGTCCACAGGGCAATCGCTACCTACCTGAGATCCGCCTTGCCCATGGACCAAGTCATTGAACAAACCCACGAACGTATGAGAACACAATTTCGTTGTTCCATGTCCAGAGTTTGGCAAGAGCCGGGACAGGCAAAAAGATTTGGTCTTCTGGAACATTTTTATCACACTCGTCTTGACGACGACGAGGTTCGACAGAGATGGGAGCATGTCCTGTCATGTCTGGAATCCATCGGCAGCAGCGACTATCTGCAGGATGTCAAAGATGCGCGGAACTCGGGAAGATTGGTTTTCATCGAAAACCCGCAAGATCCTGATTTTGAAAACATGGCCATTGTGAGACCTGAGGTTGGAAATTTCAGGATTTTTGCCCAGCCTGACCTTGTGCTGGAATATGGAGACGGAACCACCTGTATCATAGACTGGAAAACCGGCCATCCTCCTTCTGTTGGGCAGGATTACATAACAGAGCAACTGGGACTATACGCTATTTGGGCAGCGGAAAAACTTGGCCTTGATTTAGACTCAAAGAACACGGAACTCTATGAGATCTACCTTCCTTCCCTGCAATCTAGGGGCGATGCCTTGGTAACTGCAAACATCCACCAGGCGCTGGACTTTGCAAAAAGCAGCGTGCAAAAACTCCGAGGGGTACTTCGTGATGCAGAAACGAATTTAGCATACGAGGAAGATTTCGTGCCTGCTCCGAGCAAAGCTAAATGTGCCGTGTGCGAGTTCAGGGCCGTGTGTGGGCATAGGGCCAGAGTATGACAACCATGAAAGGTGAATCGA
>CAYSLH010000394.1:0-3423 GCA_964431605.1 uncultured Myxococcales bacterium | reverse complement strand
AACAGATTTTTTCGATTGAGACAATCACTATGCCATCGTAGGCTTTTTGCCCATTAGGCCCTAGTCCTTGACCTGTTTACTTACCACGCGATGGGAAAACATCCTGTGTGGCATTTATTGCAGAAGCCATTTCCAAGAGTAACCCACATGTCACGAAAAGCATATTGTTTCTATGAAATTCTTCATCTCGTGGCATAAAGTATTTGCCCATACAACCATGGTCGATAATAATGCCATAGATAATTTTTTATGGAGAGATAACCCAATGGCAAAGAAGAAAAAGAACAAGACAAAAAAAAGCTCCGTTGTGGATGTGGTTGCACTGAACAAATTACTGGATTTGCTCGAGTCTGGCAATACCGATGAGCTACAGGAAATTGGCTCGAAACTGGGGCTTGCACCGGATGAAATTCAGCAGTCTTTTTCCTCAGCCCGTCAACTCATGGAAAAAGGACCCGATCCACGACAAATTGCTAAATTACCTTCTGTATTTCAAATGGTCTTCATTCTATTTGCGGAAAAAAATGATGATGATGAATTAATCGTTGATATACTTGAGATTTCCAAAGATAAACCAGTCAAAAAAGAAGCAAAGAGAGCCCTTCATAAAATGCGTTCCAGGGGAATGGATGTCAGCATGCCTTCTTCTGGCGGCTCGATCCTGGACCGCATGGTGGAAGAAGAACAAAAGCCTCTTACCTGCCAGATTTCTCCCGTGGCATCCGATGGCACAATGGTGGTTCTTCTCGCCAAGTACACCAGAGGTGGCGTCGCGATCTATCAGGCTGTCATAAATGATGAAGACGGTCTGATGGAATTCCAGGGTGGAGTCATAGGCCGAAAGCAATACAGGAGAATCGATCAGAGTATCTCCGATGAGGAGAAGGATAAGTTGCTGGATGTATCCTATGACCGTGCGCGGACATTGATTAGCAAGGCAGCCGACAAGAGCAGGGAAAAAGGTAAAACACTTCCAGAACAATACCTGGATGCTTCGTCCGACTTGGGCCCAGTACAGCAAGAAAACGAGCAGGAGCTTATTCCGGAGGAACTTGGCATACAGGTGCTGGAAGAAAACCTCCTTTCAAAAACGGAAGGTATACTCGAGTTGGATGAATTCGAAGAATGGATTCCTCCGGAAAAGATCATGCTCCTGGTCAGGGGCAAGCTCGACGAGGTGGAGCAGAGCGAAATCATCGTGACCGAACAACAGCGCTTGGACCAGATCGAACGAGCTTTTGATACCGGTGTGAAAGAAATGCTTGGAGACGAGGATGCCCGAAAACAGTGGCACGATCGGCTGATGTCAAATGCCAAGTTCTTATGGCTCAAGGAAAGAGAAGAAGAAGCCAAAATTGTCGCTACCGCTGCCTGGCAATTGCTCGAGGAAGAATTTGAACCCACATCGAGCGTATTTTTCGGCAAGATGGTGAGAAAAATCTTTCCTCCCGCGCATCAGATCGCATCAGCCATGAGCAAGGCCGATGATATGGATGACGACAAGGATGAAGACAATGGAGATGACGATTCAGGAAATATCATCCTGACGCCGTAAGCTAGGGCATGCTTAGAACACTGACAAAAGTAGAACCAAACACTAAAAACAGGGAATTAACCAATTTGTATCAATTTAAGGCCTGGTTCTGAAAACCGCCTCAGCGCCTATGCCCTTCCTTCCTCCTTCTTTTGCCGCTAATCCCTGGTCCACCAATGCTCCCAGCTCAACTCCCCTGACATCGGTGGTGCATGTAATCCTGTAACAAGTGTGGAGTTCCAGAGCGTTGTTGCCCTGTGAGCCGATTATAACTATGCGCGGGTCATCACTGTCGACTTTGGGCTCCATGTCTGTCAACTCCCATGTTCCACACGACGTTTCATCGAATGGTGCTTTTTCCAAAAACACCGTGTCCTTGGTCACCGAAGCTTTTGCCACGTCGCCATTGAAATAGATCTTGATGGAAACATCAGGCTCCACGTCCACCGCACCATCCAGGGGCATGAAGACAACAGAAAGGGTATCTGGAAGACTCACCTCTGGGTTGCCGCAAGAAGAAGTCAGCGGTACCGACATGATGGAGAACATTAAAAACCTGAAGAGGATTTTCATTGTACCCTCACTGCGTTACGGTGAAAAGAGAGTGAACATCGACCCCCAGTGGACCCGTGTTCTTTCCCGTTAGTTTTCCCGATACGAATATGGAATAAGAAGTACCTGGCTGCAGATCTTTGAGCCGAATGACGGCAGTGTTTCCCATGTCAGAGTTCTCATCATCACTCGGTGTTGAAAGAGTCACCACGCTATCGAGTTTGTCCCCCCCGTCCAAACGCACGAAAAATGTCTGCTCATTCAGGTTAGAATCCCCCTCTGCCAATGTAACGGGAGCAGAGAACACGGCAACAACATCCACGATCGGGGCTACGTTCATTTCGTTGTCAAGGGGTGATAACTCGAGGAGCGACAAAGGTTCCGGTCCCTGTTGAGTTATATCCACGCTACCACAGCCGGACACAAGCACTGCCATAATGGTGATTATGCATTTGAAAAATATCATTCGTGAACTCATTACTTTTCTCCACTTTGACTTATGTATAAGAAATTCTAACGTCTATGACCTGCAATGGTCAAGATGCTAAACTAACTAGTGGGCAAACCAACTTTTGCCAACTATCGTTCTTTAGATTTTTTCAATTAAGGACAACATGGGAAATGGGCTGTTCAAAATACTTGACCTGGGGTACTCAAAGGACTTATAAATTCTGTCCCATTGTTGTTTTGGTTCTTTGAAAAGCCGGCGTGGTGGAATTGGTAGACGCGCTGGATTCAAAATCCAGTGGGGGAGACCCCGTGACGGTTCGACTCCGTCCGCCGGCACTTTATTTGAGCCCACAAGGTGATTTCTTGTGGGCTTTATTTGTTGTAGTGATGGGCCTGTCCATGGGAAGTCTGAGAAATCCCAATCATATTGGGTGGGAGTTTATGGACTGTCTCAGGGCATTGATTGCAGACAAGATGTACAGTATGGAGCTCGTCCTCCCGTGTCTCCAAGTGGTTTATATTGCCAGCCCTGGGGCAGTTCGACGACCTTTGCATCGCATATTTTACCCGCTTCCGTATAAGAAAACTCCACCATACATGTTTGTTCCAACCAACAGCCATGGCAGTTGATGAGCCTGTCGACCCGGGTGGTCTTTTCCGACATGATTCTGTCACCTCCAAAACTTGATTCTTTTGATCCAACGTTTGAATTTTCTAGAGAGACTGATTTTTGGTGCAGGTGTGGTCACTGTGTTGATGGAATCCTCTGCTTCAGGATTGGCGATGTGCCTGATGTCGCGCAGACATCTTGCGCATATGTTGCTACCCTTTATATTCAGTTCGCCACAGTAGGGGCATGGAATTTTATATGATTCCATCTGAACTCC
>CAYSLH010000393.1:0-3436 GCA_964431605.1 uncultured Myxococcales bacterium | reverse complement strand
ACAGATTTCGGTCACTCGTGTACGAATTTCGGACACCTTTTGTGCCTCCGTCCCCAACTGAAGGGGGTTGTTTTTTTTCGATTCGACTGATTTACTATTGGCCCTAACTGAAAGGTAGTAATCATGTCTGATTTTACCCATCTACATCTTCACTCTCAATACAGTCTGCTCGATGGAGCCATTCGTCTAGATCGCCTTTTCCCCAGGCTGCACGAACTAGGCATGAATTCCGTTGCCCTGACTGATCATGGAAACATGTTCGGAGCAGTGGACTTCTACCAGCATGCCAAGAAGGCCGATATCAAACCGATCATTGGCTGCGAGGCATATGTGGCAGGCTCCAGGGGAATGCGGGATCGAACAGTGCGCGAGTCCTACCACCTCGTTTTGCTGGCGAAGAACAACGAGGGCTACCAGAATTTGACCTATCTCATCAGCAAGGGGTTTTTAGAAGGCTACTACTACCATCCTCGTATCGACAAGAATATTCTCCGCAAGCACTCTGCCGGCTTGATTGGCCTGTCTGCGTGTCTCAGCGGAGAGGTCGCCTATCACGCCAAGAAAAACCAGCCCGACGAGGCCAGGCACGCGGCGCAGGAGTACGCTCAGATATTCGAACCAGGGCAATTTTTCTTGGAGCTTCAGCACAACGGGCTCGAAGAACAGGAGCTCGCAAACGAGCTTATCAAGCAGATCGCCGAAGACGAGGGCCTGCCCCTGGTGGCTACCAACGACTGTCACTACCTGAGTGAAAAGGACGCATTTGCCCATGATGTGCTTTTGTGTATCTCCACCAACAAGACCCTGGATGATCCCAACAGGATGAGGCACGATACGGACACTCTGTACCTTCGATCTGCCGAAGAGATGGCAAGGCTTTTTGACGATACTCCTGAAGCATTGGAAAATACTGTCCGAATAGCCGAATCGTGTAACGTGGAGCTGGATCTAGGCAATAATTATCTTCCCGCCTTCGAGGTTCCGGATGGATTCGATAGGAATTCTTATCTTTCAGATCGCGCCTGGGCCGGATTGGAGAGACATCTGAAAAGAGTTCCTCCCGAAAAGCACGATTTCTATCGCAAGAGACTGGAGTATGAAATCGGAGTAATCCATTCAATGGGATTTTCAGGTTACTTCCTGATAGTGTGGGACTTCATCAAGTATGCCAAGGAACACGGAATCCCGGTCGGACCTGGTCGTGGTTCTGGCGCTGGTTCTTTAGTCGCTTTTTGCCTGGGCATAACCGATCTGGATCCATTACCGTACGATTTGATTTTCGAACGCTTTCTGAACCCAGAGCGGATCAGCATGCCTGACTTCGATATCGATTTCTGCCAGGACCGGCGGGGAGAGGTTATCCAGTACGTGAGCGAGAAATATGGCAGGGACAGGGTCGGGCAGATCGCAACGTTCGGCCAACTCAAAGCGCGTTCTGCTATCAAAGACGTGGGCAGGGTAATGGGTCTGTCTTTCCAGGAAACAGATCGTATCTCAAAGCTTGTGCCTCCCGGCCCAAAGGTGACACTCGAGAAGGCCCTTGCTGAAGAGCCTCGTCTGACAGAGATCCAGCGAGAGAAAGACGAATATCGCCAATTGATAGAGGTTGCAAAGTCATTGGAAGGACTGAATCGCCAGTGGGGAATGCACGCAGCCGGTGTCGTTATCGCTCAAAAACCCCTCTGGGAACACGTTCCTGTTCTCAAGGGCGACGGTGATGTTCTCATTACCCAGTTTGCCAAAGACGAGGTGGAGGCAGCAGGACTCGTAAAGTTTGATTTTCTGGGTCTCAAGACCCTCACGGTGATCGCCCATGCACTGAGAATGATCAAGGCAAATCATGGTGAATTGGATATACGCACCATCCCGTTGGACGATCCTGATGTGTACAGGCTCCTGACCTCCGGTGAGACGGACGGAGTGTTCCAGGTGGAGTCGGATGGGTTCAAGGAGCTGATGAAAAAACTCAAGCCGGACCGCTTCGAGGATATCGTGGCCGCAGTGGCTTTGTATCGGCCCGGGCCCTTGGGCGCCGGAATGGTGGACGACTACATCGACAGGAAACATGGCCGTTCCAAGATTACATACATCAATCCAGTCTTGGAGCCAATTCTCAACTCCACATACGGCGTTATCATCTATCAGGAGCAGGTCATGCGCATCGCCGTGGACCTTAGCGGGTTCACCATGGGACAGGCTGATACGTTGCGCAAGGCCATGGGAAAGAAGAAGGCCGATTTACTGGCAAAATTAAAGGAGCAATTCATCTCAGGAGCCATGGAGCACAACCAGGTTGACGAAAAGGTCAGCAGGGAATTGTTTGAAAAGATCGAAAAGTTTGCCGAATACGCTTTCAATAAATCTCACTCTGCTGCTTATGCTCTCATATCTTACCAGACGGCTTTCCTCAAGGCTCATTATCCTGCTGAGTTCATGGCTGCCCTCTTGTCCAGCGAAATGTCGGATACGGACAAGTTGGTAAAACACATTGGGAAAGTTCGTCGCATGGGAATAGATGTGCTGCCTCCGGATGTGAATCGTTCCGAGCGATCATTCAGTGTCGCTGATGGGAAGATCCTGTTCGGACTTGGCGCAGTAAAGGGAGTGGGAGATTCTGCCATCGACGCCATTGTGGAAGCCAGAAAAGATGGTCCCTTTTGCTCCATGTTCGATTTTGCAAGCAGGCTGGACTCGAGGAAGGTCAACAAGAAACTGGTAGATGCATTGATAAAGAGCGGGGGACTGGATGGAATGGGGCACAATCGCGCATCCATGGCTGCCTCCATGGAGATGGTGTTCGACTGGGCTCAAAAGCGACAGAAAGAAAAGGCTTCCGGTCAGAGATCTCTGTTGGATTTGATGACAGCATCTGATTCATGTGATGACGAACCACAAGAGGACCATCCACCATTGGTGTCAGTGGACGAATGGCCGGAGAGAGAGAGACTCAACAAGGAGAGGGAGTCTCTCGGGTTCTATATTTCCGGCCATCCGCTAGACAGGTACGAGCGGGTACTGAGGCGATTGAAGACCACCCCCATTGATAATCTGCAGTCTTGCTTAGAGCCTGGAGCACGTCCCAAAGATGTCAGTCTTGCAGCTCTCGTGGTGACCATGAGAGACAAACCTACAAAAACCGGTGGGAGAATGGCCATCGTGGGTTTGGAAGATCTATCAGGTCGATGCGAAGCCGTGGTGTTCACCAAGGAGTTTGCCGAGGCCGAAGAGTTGCTTCGTTCGCAACGTCCTCTTCTGCTTTCTTGCAACGCAACACTCGATGATGACGAAGGAGCCAGACCGCGAATAGTGATCCGGGAGGTGAGTGCGCTCAAAGACGCCAGCAAACAAAAAACCAGCCAGGTGCATTTTCGCCTTCCTGCCAATGATATAGATGCACCTCGCCTGGAACGGTTGCGAACGATCCTTCGAAAGCACA
>CAYSLH010000392.1:0-3449 GCA_964431605.1 uncultured Myxococcales bacterium | reverse complement strand
ATCTAGAGAACATGCCATTATCACCCGGGAACGCGGAGAGTTCTTCATCGAGGATCTGGGCTCTGCCAATGGGACATGGTACAAGGGCGAACGAATAGAGAAGATGAAGATCAGGGATGGGGATGAGTTTTTTATTTGTGATGAGAAGTTTAAGTTTATGACCCGTTGATATTTTCCACCTCGCTTACGATCTCTTTGTCGACACTGCGAAAGCGGTCCTCGACATATAAAACATATGACTCCGGTCCCTTTCTTGTGTCTCCTCGACCTCGAAAGCGATCTGAAAAATCATATTTTCCACCTCGCTTACGATCTCTTTGTCCACACTGCTCACTTGGCTGCTCTGAACTGGGGATGGGTCAAACGTCCATACATGGAATATGAGAAAAATCCGTCCTTGTCCTTCGCTCGATTCATTCCGCTGAGATTTATTATGTCTTTGAACTTGGGATTTCGGCCCAGGAAATCGGCGGAGGGCTTGACACGGAGCTTGCACCTTGCACTTAGCTGACTCAGCTGTTTTTGCAGAAGGAAGTATCCTTCCATGCTCGCTTCTAGGTCATCTGAGTGCACGTTGAAACTCTTGATGTTGATCTTGCCCTTGTCTATTTCCAGGTTTGCCACGGTTTTACCCAGATTGATGGATGGAGTACTCAGTCCCTTGATGGTTCCCTGTCCTATGCTGCCTTGTACAAGAGATAACTCAAGCGTTCCCTTGGTTGTCTTGATGTCCTTGGGGTTTAATGAAAGGTCTCCCTTGGCAGTGAGTTTTCCTGCAAAGGCCATTCCCAGCAAATCCTTCCAGAAAGGAAGCCTTCCAAGGTCGACTGAGTGCAGAGATGTCTTGAGCTTTATGGAGCCCTTGGATAGATGTATATCTCCCTCAACTTTTCCGGTCAGCAATTGCCCTGAGAAGGAAAAATCTTTTGAACTGCCAAACAGTGAAAGAGGTGATATGCGTGCGGATATTTCCGGTAAGAGAATTACTATACCTGGTTTGTCAGGTTGATCGGATTCTTTCATCAGCCTGACGGTCTTTGCTTCTATGCCATTGGGAAACAGAAGGTTCATTTGGCCGGCTGTCATTTTCATGCCGGTTCGGCGGTGAACTTCGCGTTCGATGCGGCTCTGAACAAGACCCAAGGGAAAACCGCGGTAGGTGAAAAATACCAGGCAAACAAAGAAAAATACTGTGTAAACAGTGGCTCTTACTATTCCATTGTTCATGGTGTTTGTTCCTATCCCCTGGCCCCGTGCTTGTTTTTAGGCTTATTTATACCGTGGTCTAAGTTGCCTCCGGGTTTTTTTTCCTCCAAGAGCTTGAAATTAGACACAGTGAACCCAACCTCTAGCTGGTCCGGCTGCTGAAAGCTTTGCTTGATATGCAATTTCCTGATGGCAATGGTTTTAGATTTTCGTTCGATTTGACGAAGGAAGTCCACCAGTCGGTCGATGGTGATCAGCTTGATATTCACCTCCACTTTTTCTTCACGAACGTTGGCCTCGACGTTCACCGAGGCAGTCCTGGGCTGCATGTCCTCGATGGCTACACCCAACCTGGTGGCAAAATCTTCCACTGTTCCCATGAGTTGGATATTCCTGCCCTGGCGTATGATACGCTCGGCACTTTTGAGCTTGCGCTTCGCTTCTTCGAACTCCCGGCGCTTGTCGATGAGTGTTTGGAGTTTTTTCGTTTTTGTCTCAATACGGTTTTCCATGGAATGCAGGGATGAGGAGATCCACCATCCAAGCATGATTGACACGAAAACTACAAATGTCATGGACACAGCGATCACCATATAACGCTCTCTCCTGGAGAGGCGTTCCATGGCGATCATCAAATTTCCTGTTATAGATACCTTAGCCATCCAGATCCCCTTGTCGCTGCTCAGCAGTCTTTACCGTTGTTGACAATGGTGATTTCGAACTCCACCTCTTCTCCCTTCTTGGTCTTTCTGGTTTTTCCGGTCTTTACCTCACTGAAGCATTTGCTCTTTTCCAACGAGGTTTTGACCTTTTCCACGGATTCGAATGAATCTGTGAATCCATCCAGCCTTATCCTGGTGGGGCTTATGTTGATGTCTTTGAGACGTATGTTCAAATCTTTTGGAATTCGGTGGTGGACTTCATAGAGAATGTCCAAAGCCGTCATTCTGGGTAGTACCCCTGCACCGGAGGGGCCGATTTTTTCATCGATTATGGCAAGGGCGGTCTCCAGGTTGTCGTAAGGTTTACCCAGGATAGCTTTGGTCGTCTCCCGAATTTTTGTATCCAGCGCTTTGTTTGCTGACTTCAGACTGAAGTAGTGAACCATGGCGCTGCCGATGGCCAGTAAAGCAAGTATGAGCACTGATGCCACCAGCTGGATGATTTTGCCCCGCATGGCTGTAAAGTCACCCTTGAAGGCAAACTCTCCCTTGCGAAGGTTCAGCCATCCATGGCGTCCGCCCAGGTGTGCGTGCAGCGCCAATCCAAGGGCCTTGACCCAGGTGAGTGAAAGTTGTTCACCGGTCGCTTCCTGTAGCTTTTCTATCCCGTCCAGGTTGAAGTGTTTAGGGCGAAGAAATTGTACATCCAGTTCCAGCTTTTCCGAAAGGTAGATGTCCAGGTTCTCCACTGAAGCACCGCCTCCGCAAAGCCAGACTTTTTTTGTGCGATTTTGAGAAATAGACTGGTGAGTAGTAAATGTCTGTCTCAAGTCCCGCACCAACTGGTCCGCGAATTTTCGCACTGCATCGGACACCTTTGCCTGTTGTGAGTCTTCGGCGGTTATATCCCGAGTCTCTATGAATGCAGCCCTGTGTTTTCCCTGCCTCGCCTGTTGTTGGTCCAGGTTGAATTCCTGTGCAAGCCTCGAGGTAATCTGACCACCTCCTCCCGACAAGGTTCTTCCGAATTCAACTCCTTCCGGACCGATTATGCATACCGAAGTTCTCTTGTGGCCTATGTCCACTATGGCCATGGCCTGGTCTTGTTCTGATTGTTGATTCGTGCTCTGTTCGTCTGTTGTCT
Organism: uncultured Myxococcales bacterium; assembly: GCA_964431605.1. Classification (GTDB taxonomy): domain Bacteria; phylum Myxococcota; class B64-G9; order B64-G9; family B64-G9; genus JALVPF01. The sequence continues at coordinate 437 of CAYSLH010000392.1, read as the reverse complement.
CTGAAGAATCGAGATCTTGTTCAGAATCATGGAACAGAAGGTAGTCTGCAAGGCTGGCATAGGCCAGGCAGTCGGCCCCCACCAGGCGCGGGTCCAGCCCGGAGGACTGGAATGAGTTGAGCCATTGTTCCAATTGGTCCTTTCGGCATAATGCAGCCAAAAGCCGTGTGCCATCTTGTTCCCTTACCAGTTTCATGTAGTCAAAGACCACTTCGTCCAGGCTGAACGGGATCTGAGCTTCAATTTCAAATCCAGCAGTCTGCTGGATTCGTTTGTTGTCCACAAAGGGGAGCTTGAGAGTCCTGACCGTTGCAACGTCACCAGGGAGCGCGGTTGCAGATAAGTCTGATTCGGCCCTGTTGTTTAGCTTTCCCAGTGCTTCGGTCAGTAGCTCCGTGTATGGTCGGTCGTCGTCTGGTATCTGCACCGAGCTAAAG
>CAYSLH010000391.1:0-3475 GCA_964431605.1 uncultured Myxococcales bacterium | reverse complement strand
ATAATTCAAGAGTGTGTACAGATTTCGGTCACTCGTGTACGAATTTCGGACACCTGTCCTGCCTCCGTCCCCGCCTTCGTGTACGAATTTCGGACACCTGTCCTGCCTCCGTCCCCGCCTTACCGGACACCTGTCCTGCCTCCGTCCCCGCCTTACCGCTTTATCGCCCAAACCACGCCCTAATCAGTCCAACATTCATAACCGACACATGCATGACCATCACCCAGTAGTATGCAATAAAAGCCACGAATATTCCGACCACAGCAACGGCCCTCTTGCGATGGCGCCACAATAAATACGAACCCATGCCAACCAAAGCGATCTTGATCACGATGAACAAAACCGGGTGTAACCCCAGTGCCCGGGCTAGTAACGGATTTGCCTCGCGTGCTTGCTTGGTGGACACCCAAAGAATGGTCAGTACACCATCCACGACATTCAGTACGAAAACCGTTACGATCACCCCTACGAGCCACTTGAACTGGTGCGGTTCACCGACCTTCATTCCCATAACCTCACATTCGGGCAATTTGCACAATCATTATCCATGATGTTCCTAACAGTTTATTTCATCAATGCGATACAAAATCATAACAGGTCACAAAAGATAACAAAGTAATCCATCGGAAAAAAGTAACTTTATGCTACCATACTGTTTCTACAAAGGAGGTGACATGGGCAAAGTCAAGAAAGTGCAGGGTTGTGTCTCACCTGCCAAGGGGCCTCTGCTTCCAAAGAGCAAGGCGGAATCAAAACAATCAGACCATGATGGGGAGGAGACCAAAATGCAGGTATCCATTGGCAAGCAAGCACCGGACTTTGAGGCTTCGGCCTTTGACGGGGACGGGTTCAAGAACGTCAAGCTCTCAGACTACAAGGGTAAGTGGGTGTTTTTGTGTTTCTATCCAGGTGACTTTACCTTCGTATGACCCACCGAGCTGTCGGCGGTCGCCGACAAGGCAGATGAATTCAAAAAGCTGGGAGTCCAGGTTCTGGCATGCAGCACCGATAGCCGCTTCGTTCACAAGATATGGCAGGAAGAAGAGCTATCGAAAATGGTCGACGGTGGCTTTCCTTTCCCCATGCTGTCCGACGCTGGTGGAAAGATAGGCACCGTGTACGGAGTATACGACGAAGACGGTGGCGTAAACGTACGAGGTCGATTCATCATCGACCCGGACGGAGTGGTACAGGCCATCGAAATCCTCACTCCCCCTGTGGGCCGCAAGGTCGACGAGGCCATCCGACAGGTCCAGGCATTCCAGAAAGTGCGTGAGACCAAGGGCGCTGAAGCCTGCCCAGCCGGTTGGGAGCCAGGCTCACCAACCCTCAAGGTTGGCCCTGATCTGGTGGGCAAGGTCTGGAAGGTGTGGAAGCCCTAGCATGTACCCAGGGCAAGCTCAATGTCCTTCAGCTTGTACAGTTGACGATCTCTTTCGGATATCTTGAATAAATGACTACAGTCAGTGCATTGTGCTAAGAGTCCTGAGCCCATTGATGACCTTTTTGATTTCTTCAAGTTTGGCGTTGTATGCATCAACGGCCTTGTTGATTCTGTCTCCAACAGCCTCCAGATCTACTTTTATCTTTTGCACCTTGTCCCACTCCGGTCGGTCCGATCGAATGGTCTTTGTGTTTTTTGCAATAACAGCAAAGCGCCTAACGAGATTGTCCGCCTCCTTGCTTCCGGCCTTGATCGGTTCCAGGTATTTCTCAGCTTCGTCCAGTAGGTGCTTGAGCTTGTCCCTGGTGGCAGCAGGCATATGAGGCAAAGCCTCCTCTAGCTTCCCTAGGGTGGTTTTTGTAGTTCTCATGTGTTTTTGCGCCTTGAAGACCAGGCTCCTGGTTTTCGATCGGGCAGAGTTGAGGGATTTTCGAATATCAGAAGTTTTGTAATAGCGCACGCAAGCGCCCGAAAGCATAAAAAGACTCAGCAGGAAGAAAATTGACCGGAGTTTCTTTGATTTCATTTTTTTCTCCACTCCACTGAAATGGTCTGCCTAGTCAGCCAACAAAAGTATTCCAGAAAAACTATCAAGTAGACAAATTGGTAAAAATACGACCTTTGTGTCAAGACCAAATACTTGTAGTCGTTTTTGACTATCTCAGGCACGATAAAATTCACCTGCTCTATCAAGCTTAGATTAGTGATGGACAGATAGACGGCCACGAGGTATTTTTCACTGTATCCTTTGCCCAAACTGGAACTGTACTTATGGACGCCACACTCACGGGACCTTGTACCATGTTTGGATTTGCTGATGTCTCTGGCGGCTACGATTCTGACTTCACTGCTGTGAAACAATGAAGCACCTTGCAGGAGGAAAGATGAAGCTCCAAGTATTTTTCATGCTGGCCATGGCCTTTTTCTTTCACTTTGGCTGCGGCTCGGGATCTGCTCCTGGCCTTGATGGGGGCGATGGAGTTACATACGCAGATGGGACCAATGCCGTTGACGATGGTGCTACCAATGAAGATGGCGATGCTGGTGCTGCAGATGTAGACGGAGGTGAAGTCGACGACGGCGGAGCAGATGATGACGGTGCGGAGCAAGACGCCGGTCAAGATGGAGGTTTTAGTGACAGCGATGATATACCGGATGCCCAGGATGCAGGGGGTGATCAGGTTATCGACGGCAGCAGTGAGGACGGGGCCCCTGCAGACACAGGTGGTGACGAGATTACCGACAGTGGCGACACTTTGGACGATGGTGGAGACCAGGGTCCGGAGCTGAGCCGAGGCCTTGCGTGGGTACGCGCCAACCCCATGTTTATCTCAGCCCTGGTGGTGGTACAGGATGCTCCCTGGGCCGACGTGGTCACGGAGTATTTCGACACTTTTCATGCAAGTTCTGTCCACCTCTGGTCCGCGGGACTACCGGATCGCATCAACGCTTGGGCTGCTTCAGGATATCCTGACTTCCGATGGATCGCCTGGCTGAATCCTGACGGGACCAGCATGGCCAATGGCCAGGTCATTGGGGGCATGTACCCATTGGCGCCCGGCCGCATAGGCTATCAAATTGGCGATGAGCCGGACAACATGACAGAGCTTCTGTCGTACCAGACAGGTATCAACGCCGTGCGCTCTGTAGACCCCGGTGGACTGATCATAGTGAACTTTACAGATGCCGGACAAAATGTAGTCGAGATGATTGACTATGCCGCCTCACAGATGGGGGCGGATATACTCTCCTATGACTATTACGATCAGGGCAAAAACTCATATGAAAACCTGGAGCAACTAAGGCAGGCCGGCCTGCGGCATGGTTTGCCATATTGGCGCTACATGAAAAGCTATTACAACGGTAGCGGAGATGATCCGCTGACAGAATCCGACATGCGCTGGGACGCCTTCTCAGGGCTTGTGTACGGGTTTACCGGACATACCTGGTTCATATACCAGATTGGCACCAACCCGGATCTCATACCAGTCATGTATGATACTCAGAACTCCTGGATGGCAAACAAGACCG
>CAYSLH010000390.1:0-3504 GCA_964431605.1 uncultured Myxococcales bacterium | reverse complement strand
ATATTGTGCCGTGCCCTCCATGTTTTGCCCGTAGCCAAAAATAAACAGTACCTTGTGTGGACTCAAGGGATTGCCATGAGGCTATTTCCACTCGATCGTCTAATCCGTCAAACTCGAGGGCACCGGCAATTATACCGGTTGTCCAACTCGCACCACCCATGTTGACAAGCCTTCCGTCATGGCCAAATAGCGATCGATCTTTTGCCACAGTCCCATGTGCGTCATCCAGGTACCATTGAGCAAGCATGTGTTGAGAAAGCAGTCGGACGGTCTTGGTAATGGATGCGTTGGCTCCTTGCGGGCAGTCATGGAGATAGGGATAGTGAATCCTGTAAGATCGCTGGCCGCTGCGGGCTTCTTCGGTGTGAATGGAGCCAGACCAATCCGGCACGGACTCGCTGTAAGTCCAGTTAGAGGCACCTCCTTCGAAATCGCCGTCTTGGTTGTCCCCGCCGAAAAGGAATACATCGTCTAAGTAGACGCTAAGTTCAATGAACTCTGTGTTCATGACAGCCGTTTGGTTCAGGACCTTGAATGATACTTCTGCGGTCTGTTGGAGTTGTCCGATGTTGTCGATCTTTATTGACACATGCTGCCAGCCCTTGTCTCCGGAGACGTCGTCTTGCCAGACGACTTGACCGTCCACCAGTGCCTGAACCACGAAATATCCGCTCAAGTCTCCCCTGTAGCTGTCTTTGACCCAGAAGTCCAGATAGTACCCTGGACCAGGAGATACCACCACTGGGATGAATGCTTTGGCAATAGAACCCTTGGTGTCGAAGACCGTGAGATCCACTCCGTAACGACCAGCTTTTGTATAGGTGTGATCGACCGTCTCGGCCCAGGAGCTTTGACCGTCGCCGAAATCCCAACGCCAGTCGACGATGGCTGATCCGTCCGGTTGGATGTAACTAGCAGAAGCATCTAGACTGATTTCCAGGGGCGCTGTGCCGGATTCTGGCAAAGCCTTGGCTACGGCAACTGGCAGTCGTATACCTTCAGGCACAGTTGGACCGAAGTGATTGGTGGCTATTTCCAGGTTGCCCTGGGCGTTGGTCTGCCGTATGGCATGATCTGGATTGGTGTCGTAGAACCAGTTGTGGTGGATGTGAGAGGGTAGGGCTGGGACTCCCCGTATTACTACTGATGGCATGTCTGAGTTCTGGAATGTGTTGTGATGAATGGCAATAGAGCCGCCGGAAATATCAGCCTGACCTAAAAAATGCCGGGTGATCTCTTCCTGCTCGAGTGCTCGACTGTATAAGCGTACCTCGTCAAGAAGACCTTGGAAAGAACTTCTGTGTCCGGATCCGATCAACAGCTCTGTCAGGTTCAGGTGTTCGCTCCAGGCTCCGGAGTTAGTACCGGTTGTGGATGATTCCTGTGCATCTATAAACATGCGGACACCTGTTCCGTCCTGAGTGATGATAATGTGCTTGAGTTCTCCTTCTGACAGTGGTTGGTCAGACATGAGGTCAACCAATGGTAAATCATCATCCGAGATCAGTATCCCAAGATCGTTGGATGTCGTGAGGTAGACAGAGAGAAAATTACCGGCATCTTCGAAAAGGTCCATAAGCTCCTGTTGTTGATCCAACCTGTCTGGTCGCAACCAGAACTCGATGGAGCCCGTGCTAGATACAAGACTTGGGTCGGAACCGCAGTCTAGGTGATCGTCTATGCCGTCGAACACAATTCCTGTTTCGATTTTTCCAGCAACCCAGCATGTATCCAGGTCCATGGATTTCAGCGTGCAGTCGTTTGAATGATAAACCGATGTATCCCTTGCATGTTCGCCGGTACCTTCATTGAAACGCCAAATAGCGCTGGAGATTCGTTTGTCGAAATCAGCTGCTCCGTGCATGTCGAAGTAGTGGCTAGTGGCATGGGATTGAACGATATTGTAGCGGGCTTCGTAACTCGTTCCAGGTCGACCGCTGCCTGCAATGGAATGCCGGTTGGAATCGAATAGGTTTGCCTCGATAAGGCAAGTAGACCTGTCTAGGACAACTCCGTAACCAAGACCTGCCCTTGTGTTGTTGTGTATATAATTGTGATGGACGTGCGCAGAAGCATCTTGACCGTAGACTACAATGGCCCCATGACCAAACCCTGCCACCTCACAATTGTCTATTTCGAGATCCTGACTGGCAGTCTGGATTCCGTTGCTAAGTACCGGGTTGTAATAGTCGTGGTCTCCTACACTGAAATCAGGGCCAAAGATACGGAGGCCGGAAAAGCGAACGTTCGCACCTCCGGCGAAAAACAGGGGAAAAGTGTCGAACTGTTCCGTGTAGACAACCGCGCCCAGGGAGCCCTGTCGACCACGCCCGCTGGCTATGGTGATTCCTGGAGGGACTTGGATGTCGTCGTATCCTGTCATGTCGATGGTCGCATCGTCTTGGATATAAATGATTTGACCATTCGATGCAGACTCGATCGCTGTCAATAGGTCCTGTGCGTCATTTACAACCCAATCTGCGTCTGTCGGTTGTAGTATATCTTGGTAGCCTGGGCCACCCCCGATGGGATTGCCTGTGGGGTTGATCTCAGCTCCGTAACAACACTCTGTACATTGTTCATCTTGGTGTGGATATGTGCAAATTCCTTGTTCGCATTGGCCTTCATGTTCATAAGTTCGAATGATACCTTCATTTACGCACAGAGGTCCTGGCGGTTGATCGCAGGTTATGTCAGCACATGGGTCTTGAGTGCAAACTCCATCTTGGCAATCGTGTTCACATGGTTCGTCGGAAGGTTCATAAGAGCATTGGCCATGGGAGCATGTGCCTTGAGGGGACCAGGTTCTTTTCGTGTTTTCGTCGAGGCAGACTGGAGCCGGTGGGGTATTACACGTTATGCCTTCGCAGTCATCCAAACAGGCTGTCTCGCAGCTGATTCCGTCTGGAGCACAACCGCAGGAGCACAGCTCGATGATATCGGTCTGGTTGCCGCAGCTGTCGATAATGTATACCTTTCCATTTCTACATAGCCTTTTTTGTGTTGGCGAACATTGCGCGATCGTTCCGCGGCATCCGAATGAAAGTAATGGAAGGAAAGTGACAAGAAGATATACGAGAATTTTTTTTGTGTTACCCATGTCGCCTCCTGTTGGTTGGAATCTCATGGGAGCTTGGGCAAGTATAGCAATAAAGTGCGGTTGGACAATAGTTGTTGTAGCACCTTGATCGACTGGAGCAATCCGTCATGTCAGCAGGACAGATCCTTGAATCTCAGAGCTTGTTCAGATTCCAGTTGTAGTTGAGGAATTCAACTTTGAAGTTACGCCAACCGCTGGGGAGCGAAAGGGCTTTTGCCCTTTGGCCAATAAAACCAATAACTCCGGTTGTACCGCCAAAATCTTTTTCGAACCACTGGAAAATTTTGCTGAGTTTGAGTTGCCGTGTGTTTGGTTCGACCGAGAGCCCCTTATCGGGATTGCCGAGCATTCGCTCGACCTGCGTTTCCAGTTGTCTATCCAGTGGCTTTGGACGATAGACCTCA
>CAYSLH010000389.1:1929-3516 GCA_964431605.1 uncultured Myxococcales bacterium | reverse complement strand
GAACCACCTCGAATTTTCTTTCTGTCGAACAAGGGGGCCCTTTGGCCGACCTTGGGCCGCAATGTGGGCTTGGTGGGGTTTACCCTTCCTCCCGTCCTGGAGAGCGTATTGCCAGGTCTCCTGTTTATGGTCTTGAGCGCCTTTATGCTTGGGATAGGCGGGCGGGCCGTGGATGGCTTTTGTTGTGCCAATAACAGATTTACATCTGTATTTTGCCTCCGATCCATGGCCGCATTGGTTGTGTTGTAATTCGGCATGGACAACATGGCTGTTGAAGAAAAGAAGGTAATAAGCAAGAGACTTGTCATGACTGGCGACTCCCAACGCATGATGAAAAACAGTTGTTTCCTGGTAAGAGTTGAATTTTGCTGGCTGTCTTGAGCATGTATGGTCCTTGGGTCATTCTATGTTGTAAGAAAGTTTTTTCGTCTGGCCGCGACGCGTAAGTTCCACGTCGATGGAATGGGCGGTTTTGAGTTTTTGGTATACCTCTAATGCCTTATCCGGGCTGTTTATGGAAAAGCCGTTTATCTTGTGAATGATATCTCCGTTTTGTATGCCGATCTTGCTATAGAGAGATCCGGGCCTTATGGCAAAGAGCTTGAATCCGTTAGCCTCTCCATTCTTGAAAGAAGGAACAATCCTTGCCTGCATGGCGATGGAGTTGAGGTTCGACAATGTCTTGTCTATCTCGCCTCTTTCGATGGACCAGGTGTTTTCCCCTGTCTTCTTGATGCCTTTGCCCAGCTCGTCCTTGCGGCCCTTGTTGGTATGCCTGTTGAATTTCGGTTTGAAAGAACTCTTTTTCTTGTTGGCCTCTTCCTGTAGTTCGAGATACTCCTTGGAGCCGTTATGATTCAAAACCACCCTCTGAGTAAGTATGGCAACTATGGTCGCTTCTCCCATGAGACGGTCGTCGACCCTGTAAGCTCCCGTCTCGGAATTAGTCTGGTCTGTTATCATGGCCAATGACCAAGCGGGATCGTCGGCAACTATCGTTCCTACCAACGAAGCCCGCAAAGAACTCTGCACCGCATCTGAATCCAACAGTTCCTGCCCTGATTTTTCATCGATTCCAGGACCGTTTTCCACTGTCTCCACCGGAAGTGACATGGCGGACTGGAAGAAGTTTCGATCTACTATCTCCTGGTAATTTATAGACTGTTTGTGACTCCCAAGACCATGGTGGATGGAGTTCATTGACCTGGAGAGAGATGGAATTTGGCGGAGCTTGTGAGCTATGACGCCATTGATGGAACCGGACAACAGGAAAGCTCCAGCCGCGATAAATACAAGGTTCAATAACCAGTAATACTTTTTCAGCACTGCATCCATTCACGACCTCCGCCGCGCTAAGGCCTATGTACAAAGCCGGAAAAATTGTCCGAATTGAAAAGCAAGCAATCCCCGTGCCAGATTGAATTTTTATGGTTAGTGTTGGATGCTTTTGTAACTATTGGAAAAGAAATGACAAGTTAGAGGGACTATGGATGGGCAGAATGGACCAATTTCACTTTATGGACAAATTGACAAGAGAGTTCATGGTTGTCTTCTCATGGTGACAATTTGTCAATTAACTAGTATCCT
>CAYSLH010000389.1:0-1829 GCA_964431605.1 uncultured Myxococcales bacterium | reverse complement strand
TAACTAGTATCCTGTCTCAAATAGAATCGTTTCAGGAGGTTTGTGTGAAAAACGAAATCGTGGCGAAAATTACAAGAGCTTCAAATGGTTTCATGGAAGCAAGAATATTGATCGCCGGAGTGGAGTTGGGTGTGTTCGATTTGCTTGCCAGGGCAGCGCATGGTGCAGAAGAGATTGCCCGGGAGCTTGGCCTTTCTGTACGTGGCGTGAGGATCTTATCGGATGCTCTCGTGGCTCACGGGTATCTAGAGAAAAAGGACGGACAGTACAGGAACGTATCTGAGTTGGAACCATACCTGGTCAGGGGGCGTGATGGTTCTCATGCGTACATATTGGGTCACCGTGCAAATATGTTCAAAAAATGGGCGAGACTCGATGAGACCATTCGGACCGGCCAACCGGTTCAGGAGGAGAATCTCGACAGTCTCCGTAATCGCGAATCAAATAGAAATTTCATCATGGGCATGGCAGAGGTGAGCAAGGGTCGCCTTGGGCCGATTTTGGATCGATTGCCCCTCGAAGACGGTTTCCATTTCGTGGATGTGGGGGGTGGGCCTGCTCAATACGTTTGCGAAGCGTGTAAACGATTTCCTGGGTTGAAAGCCACGCTGGTGGATTTGCCCATGACCATAGATATCGCCCGCGAACAGGTAGAAAAACATGGGTTGTCTGACCGCGTTCAGACTTTGGTGTGTGATTTTTTTTCCGAAGACGAAATCTCATTACAAGAGCCTGCGGACGTGGTGCTTATCTCGAATGTCATCCATGCAGAGGGGCCACGTGAAAACAGGGAACTGTTTAATAAGGTTTATGCCATTATGCGAAAAGGCGCTACCGTGGCAGTGGTGGAGAACCTGGTGGAAGGAGATCGCACCCACCCGAAGCAAGGAGCGATGTTCGCGGTAAATATGCTGGCTGTAACACCTCGGGGGAGAACCTACACAGCGGAAGAAATCAATGAATGGTTCAAAACCGCAGGTTTTGTTCCACTGTCTTGCGAGAAATTGGAGTCGAGAACCTGGATGCTTCTTGCGAAAAAAGAAAATTGAAATCATAGAAAATGTATTAGAAACATTGTCCGGTTAGCTCAAAATGGTTTACCATTGATTTCATGACACAGAGAGCTGACTCCAGTATTTTTCTTCTATTCTCTGCGCTTTTGTCGATCTTTGCCATGGAGTCGGCCTGCCTGGCGGATGATGCTTCGGGGACGGACAAACTAAAAGCTCAGGACGCTCAGGAGCAGGATGGAGAAAAAGCTCAGGCAGTAAAAGATGATGAGAGTTCGCAGGACGTGGTGGAAGGTGATGAATCTTTGGATGATGAGTTTGCGCTACTCGAAGAGGAGTCCATGGTCTACGGGCCGGCCAAGCATATACAGCCTATTTCTGATTCGCCTTGTTCCGTTACGGTGATCACTCGCAGGGAAATCGAAAACACCCACTGTCTGACTTTTATTTGCCTCTTACGCGGGGTTCCGGAACTTCAGGTATCTCGCCTCAGGCCCTTGAACCATGTGCTCAATTCGAGGGGTATTGTGACTGCCATGAACGACAAGGTCCAGGTCCTGGTGGATGGCCGTGAGGTAAACGTAGAGGCATTCGGAATGCCTTTTTGGAGAGCGCTTCCGGTTGGTCTGGACGATATAGAGAAAATTGAGGTAATCAGAGGGCCTGGATCGGCACTATATGGGGCCAACGCCCACTCTCTGGTGGTGTCCATTGTTACACGTCGGCAGGACGATGGAGCAGATGTGTTCATCGCGGCAGGGGAACATCAAAGATCCATCATGAGTTTACGGGCAGGAAAGAAAATGGGCAAGTGGCGCC
>CAYSLH010000388.1:0-3551 GCA_964431605.1 uncultured Myxococcales bacterium | reverse complement strand
TCCAGACCATGGACACTGGTGATGCATCCATGGGTGACGGAAACGAAAAGGTTACCACCATCATGGTTCTGAAAAAAGTCTTTGCTTCCCGTTCCATGTGGATGATCGCCATTGCATCCATGATGATCGGCCTCATCAGGCGAAGCATAGTGGACGCATGGTGGCCGTTGTATTTTTCCGATGTCTACCATGTTGGCAAGACGGATTTCGTCTACCAGTTGGCAGCCTGGGGAATTGCACTGTTGGGAATTGCCGGTGGGTTTGCCTTGGGAATCATGTCCGATCGCGTCTACCATGGTCGCAGGGCACCGGTGGTGGTTTTCGGTTTTATCGGGATGGGCATCAGCATGGGCCTTTTTTGGCTTTCTGACGCCGTATCCTTGGGAACATATGGAGCGGTGTGCTCCATATTGCTGCTTTCGTTTTTCGTAAATGGAGCCCACGGAATAATCGGAGGAGCGGCATCCATGGACTTCGGTGGTAAAAAGGCTGCCGCGACCGCGGCTGGGCTCATCGATGGGATGCAGTATCTTGCAGCGGCTTTCACCGGTACTGCCGTGGGCTGGATCTCGAGCCTGGACAACGGCTGGCAGTGGTGGAAACTGTGGCCAATTCCATTCGCAGTGATCGGTGCTGTGATTATGTCATTTTTATGGAACGTTACACCAAAGGGCAAGTCAACGGGTCACTAGTTGTTGCTCAACCCAGAAGCCTGTCCATGTGTTGCTTGATGGTACTCGTCTGTTTGTCATCTTCGCAAAGCCTGATGCATCTCTCCCATGACTCATAGGCCTTATGGATGAACCCGCTTTTTTCATACAACCGGGCCAGTTTGAGAATCCTGTCATAGGTCGGTTCCAACTCCGAGGCCCTTTCAAACATGGCGATAGCTCTATATTTTTCGCCAAGTTTTTCGTAGAGCAATCCCAACCTGTGATGCAACTGTGCACTGAAGGGGGCTGCTGCAACAGCCTTTTTCATGAAATGGGCTGCACCCATCATGTCTCCGTTTTTATATGCGACAGCTGCATCATAAAGGTCCTTTTGGGCACTGGCAGTAAGTTGCTCTGCCGGTGCTGCCTCGCCTTTTTTCTCCAGGGCCGTTTGCAAGATATGCTTCAGGTCTTCGAGCCGGAGCGGTTTTTCAAGGAACTCGTCTGCTCCATAGAGCGCCTTGACATCTTTTGAGTAGCGCCAGCCTCGGTATACGGCGCTGATCATTATTACCGGGATATGCCTGGTGGCCTCGGAGTTTTTGATCCTATAGCATATGTCAAACCCATGTATCCCCGGTAACATGGCGTCGAGTATTATTGCATCCGGCAGATGCGCTTTCATGATCTCAAGTGCCTTGGTTCCGTCTGGTGCTTGCTGAACAGAGTATCCTGACTTTTCCAAAAATAGCCGCAACATGTTACGCAGCTCAGCTTCGTCATCCACAACGAGGACAGTGGCTTTATCTCTTCCATCTGAGGCGGCATTCATTGCCGTGGATTTTTTTTTCTGATTCGTGGATCGTTCGTCTGAAAAAATCCCACCCACCCGTAGATCTTCCACCCATTCGTGATCTGAGAGCTGATCATTGTTCGAATCCCTGACGATGGACGGATTCGCATCAGTATCATCGACCAAGGTGTCTTGAGTCCTGCCCACAACGATCTCCACGTGGCCCATGTCAACTTCCAGATTCACAGATGGATCCAAGTCCGCTCCTTTCCAAAAAGTGGAGCCTCCAGGGGACAACTGCTCATATGCTTCTGTGATGGCTTCAGCGAGCGGACCGTTCACTGCTCCATGTTCCAGCACCCTTGCTCCTGTTACAAAGCGTAGTTCGTCCAGCGCTTGGATGCTCAGAGGATCGGCCATGGCTACGAACAGTTCCCGTCCATCCTTGTGGACCGCAAGAGCCGTGTGTTTGATAGCGATTTCCCTTGGAACGGATTTCAGAATCTCGAGCGGAATCGCGCTTCGCGACATCACCACGAAAGGAACACCTTTTTGCATGGATAAAAACAACGCAAGGGTTTTTTCATCCGCGTATCCCAGGGTCAGAATATTGGTACCAAGCTTGCCGCTGAAACGACGCTGTCGGCCCAGGGCTGCTTCTAGCTGGTCGGAGGAAATAACACCGGCATCGAGAAGGAGTTGACCGATTTTTTTAGCCATTGGTTCACCTTTCGTTCCTTTGAAAATCATACCACGAAGGGTGATGGCTTTCTAAAAACTTACCACGTGTTTTTCGAGGTTGCCGAGCAAGGGGATATAATATCAAGGATGTTCCTAAAGTTTTTTCCATCGGCAAGAGGTGCCTTCGATATTTACGGTCGGGGGCTGGGCTGCAAGGACGTATTCCGCTCTCCTGTTTTTCGGTTCATCGGTATTGTCCGGCGTTGGGACCTTCAGACCCCTTTCGCCGAATCCATGGTAATAAATGGGATACTTGAATCCTTTCTTTCTGAAGTAGCGCGCTATGGCTATGGCGCGTTTTTCACTGAGGCGAAGATTGTATTGTGCATCTGACACTGTGTCGGTAAAACCCGCTATGTATAGCTTTATGGGCAACATGGATCCGTATTTCTGCAATCCCTCCTTCAACAACTTGTAAGACTCGTCGAGCTTTGGCGCTTGGTCCGGTAGGATTTCCCATTTACCCGTATCGAACACCACCTCCTCGTGGGGTATGGACCAACTCCATGGGTAGAGATCCATCTCCTCGGTAAACCCGTTTTCGTCATGTGCCACCAGGTGAATCTTCATCACCTTGCCCTGGTTTTTTTTTCCGGATGCTTGTTTCCAGTGAAACTCCAAGACTGAAGATGCCCTTGGAGCCTTGTAGGTGTCCAGGGCCAGGGTTTGGTTTGAGTCCGAAGTAATCTCGTAGTCCACCTCAGTCATGGGACGAGCCGCCCTGATTCGCAACAGGTGTTCATTTAAATCCAGGTCTTTGGCGCTGACCTCTAGCTTCATGGATTGCATCACTGTGGCCGAGAAGTTTAGGTTCATGGTCCCCTTGGGGGCATTGTACAGCTCGGCTTCGAGGGTTCCTCGGTAGGTGTGGGTTCCCCTTGCCTGGGGTAGCTCGAAGGTTCTCTTGGATCCCCTGGGAATATTGTTTTTGGTCTGCCTGATCTTTTTTCCGTCATCCCTGGTAAGACTAAGGGTCAGGGACTTTATGTCCTGGAACACCGAGACGCTGATTGATGGCATGTGGCCCGGCAGGACCTTGCCTGCCAGACTTACACTGACTATCTGGTCCGCTTTGGCCTGGCTGGACAGACACAGAGCCAGGAGTATCGCAGCGGTGCACTTGATGGTTTTCATTCTTCGCTCCCGTGCTTTCGATCCATCTCTGCATCTTCTTCGTGAAGGTATTTTTCGTGTAATCCACCAGAGTGTTGCATGAAGGCCTGGCCGGGAAGATCAGATCTCTTTTTTCGCGGTACGCTCGCGCACTTGACACAAGTGGTTGTGCCAGGTACGGCTTTTAGCCTGGCAGGTGGAATTTCTTCTCCGCAGGATACGCAGTATTTTGGTTCTTCCATGACGACTCC
>CAYSLH010000387.1:0-3567 GCA_964431605.1 uncultured Myxococcales bacterium | reverse complement strand
GGCCGAGTTTGCAGGCAGAGTGGCGCACATGCGCTCTGGCCCATGGTCTGAGACGGTATACTCTGTAGCCCTGATGGACAGGCTCGACAGTTGCTGTATGCTTCCGTCCGGTTTTATCAACTTGGCGCCAAGTCCCCTTGGCACCAGCACCGAAGCCTGCCTATCACCGTCCTGGTCGGAAATTACCGAGCCTCGTGCCATTTTTGCGCCAGAGCCCAGGGCAATGTTGGTCACTTGCTTGTCCGGAGCCAATAGCCTGATGCAGGGTATGTGCACGTATTGGTTCCATGGCACGAACAGCTTTCGCTGCGATGGCAGATAAGCTGGCATTTCTATGCGTACTACGAGATGGGCTCCTGCGTTGACCACGAGATCATACCTGCCATCGGACCGGCTATAGGTCCAGCCAAACTCCGGGTGGTCTACGATTTTCACCAGCGCACCCTTCACAGACTCTCCGTCTGCATCCACTACCCGGCCCCGGAGCACTGAAATTCTCTTAGCATCCATGTCCCTTGGATCGACTCCTTGCTGGATTGGGTGCTCGCCTGAGTATAGGAACCGTACCGAATCAGCCAACTGTGTGGCTATTGTAGGATCAATCGCAGAAGCAATATGGGCCGGATCTGCAATATCGGTCGGATCCGGCGGGATATCCAGTGCTGCGGAGTTTTCGTTATTTGCCGAGCAGGCCGCAATCATGGCAAAACAAATCACAAGTAAAAAAAACCGCGCTCTTTGTGTTCTCCCGTATTCTTTCCCCTTGAACGAAATGATTCCTGTCATCTATCAGCCCTCCGGCTCAAAAGCCTCTTGTTCGCTTCCGTAAACACAAAACAAGGAAGCAAAAACAGGGCCAGTCTTTATGATGCCACTTATGCTATTGAAAAATTGGAGGTATCTGGTGATGCCCCGCTGGTGCTCGGTTCGGTTCCAGCGCAGGGGTGTACAAGAATCTTGTACACATTGTACGAATTTCGGACAATCTGGCCTGTGCGTATTGAATCAAGAGTGAATGGAGCGGTCGGCTGCGGCAAGGGCCGCTTCCTTGAGTGCTTCTGAGAACGTGGGATGGGCATGGACTGTGTTGCCCAACTGCTTTGCTGTCATACCCTGTTTCAGTGCAAGGACTGCTTCGGCGATTATCTCCGATGCTCCAGGTCCCACAATCTGCACGCCCAGGATTTTTCCGCTGCCTGCTTCGCACAGTACTTGCGCCACTCCCTCGGTTTGGTCTGAGGCCACCGCACGTCCGTTTGCCATGAAGTAAAATCTTCCGGCTTTTGTCTTTATATCACGCTTTTTGCAGATTTTTTCGGTAAGTCCCGCCATGGCGAACTCGGGATGAGTATAAACCACGGCTGGTATGGTTTCGTAATCCATGTGTCCTTGTATTCCTGCTATGCGTTGCGCCACGATAACGCCTTCTTCTTCTGCCTTGTGGGCCAGCATGGGACCCGGAACCACGTCCCCGATGGCCCAAATTCCAGGAGTGGTGGTGCGAAGCTGTTCGTCCACCTTCACGAAACCCTTTTCATCCAGTGCCACGCCGGCTTTATCGATGCCGAGACCGTCGGTATTCGGCCGTCGTCCCACCGACACCAGGAGCTTGTCGCATTCCATAAGCTGTCTTTGTCCCTTCGAATCCTCCATGGTGATGGTCAAGCCGTTTTTTGACTTTTCGGCTTTTGTAACACGGCAGCCAGTACGGATGTCCAAGCCCTGGTTTTGGAGGGACTTGGTAAGGATTCTTGCAGGCAGCCTGTCTGCAAAGGGGGCGATGTGTTTGAGCATTTCGATTATTGTAACCTTTGCGCCCAGGCGGCTCCACACTTGCCCAAGCTCCAGGCCGATTGCGCCTCCTCCAACTATGACAAGGCTCCGTGGTACGCGTGAAAACTCCAGGGCTTCGGTGGAGGATACGATCAGGTCACCGTCAAAGGGAAGTTGTGGAATTTCGATTGTTTTGGCCCCAGTTGCTATTATGATGTTTTCCGCTTCGAGTCGATGTGTCTCTTCCTGTCTTTTTATGGAGATCATGCCTGGTTCAAGGAATTCTGCATGGCCGTAAAAAACGTCAACCTTGTTTTTTTTCATCAATCCTGCGATGCCGCCCGTCAGTTCGTCCACCACTGATTGTTTTCTCTTCATGAGTGATTTCAGGTCGAGTTCTGGTTGAGCGGAAAGAATGATTCCGTGTTTTTCCAGGATGTCTTTTTGACGAGACAGCCAATAGATGTGACTGGATTCCAACAGGGCCTTTGAGGGGATACATCCCACGTTCAGGCATGTGCCGCCCAGGGTGTCATGTTTTTCCACCAGGGCTGTCTTGATTCCCAACTGGGCAGCACGAATGGCAGCCACGTATCCTCCTGGTCCTGCTCCGATGATCACAAGTTCGTAGCTTGACAATTTTCGCCTCCGGAGAAATTTCAGCCTGCTTCAAGGGCCACGAGTCTATATGCCAATGGGCATTGTTTCAAATTCAAAGAGATCGAGATACACTGCCAAGGTTTTTGAGTGCTATGGGAGGTTTTTGCGATGGCTCAGCAGGACGTTATTTTTGGTATAAACTCAGTGATTGAGGCATTGAATTCGGGCGCCACCCTGGAATCCATACAGGTCTCAACTGGGATGAATGTCACTACCCGTAGAGAGATCGAGAGGCTGGCAAGAAAACACGGTGTGAGGGTTTTCAAAACTCCCAAAAAGGAGTTGGATAGATTATCAAAAGATGGGGTGCACCAGGGCGTGGTCGCTATTTGGGGTGCCCCGGCTCCCTTGGACCTGGATGAGTTGGCCTCACGCGAACCCGCCATGGGAAATCGAACGGTCATCGTGTGTCTGGACGAGGTTCAGGACCCACATAATCTGGGAGCATTGGCAAGGAGTGCTTTGGCTTTTGGTGCGGTGGGGATAGTCATTCCGTCGAGAAGATCCGCAAGAAGTTCCCCCGGAGCCATCAAGGCATCTGCCGGTGCTTTGTGTCACTTGCCTGTGGCCAGGGTCAAGAACTTAGGCAGGGCCCTGGACGATTTGAAAAAAATGGGCTTTTGGACGGTTGGAGCAGCATCGGACGGAGGCCAGGCACCGTGGGAGATCGATCCTGGAGAAAAAGTCGCATTGGTGTTGGGATCCGAGGGAAAAGGATTGCGAAGGTCCATTGAAGAAAAACTGGACTTCACGGTGAAAATTCCCATGAATCCCGTTTCCGAATCTTTGAACGTTTCTGTGGCAGGCGCACTTTTCATGTACGAGTGGCTGTGCAGACCCAGGGGAGGGTGAATCTCAAAGAGGAGCGAACTTACTGTAACTAAAGGATATTGATTGTTTTTCCATGGAGGTCTGCGTCTCTGGAAATTATTTATGGCCAGGGTGCGCAGATCATTGTAAAAATAGGAAATCCAGGCTGTAGGAATTTACTTGACATCCCCATCAGATTCCCTTAAATAATCGCGCTCCAACCACAGGATTATAGTCTCCTGTGGTTGTTGATCTTTGATTTTTGATTATATGTTGCTGGCGTAGCTCAGTTGGTAGAGCAGCTGATTTGTAATCAGCAGGTCG
>CAYSLH010000386.1:0-3570 GCA_964431605.1 uncultured Myxococcales bacterium | reverse complement strand
CAGGTTGCCCCCGGCAAGCATAAAGCTTGACCGGGGGCGGTTTAACCCGAGTCCATATCGGTCCACCCATCGTACCGGGAGCGGCGCATGGCTGCGGTCATTCAGAATAATTTTCGGCTCCGCAAGAGCTTTGCCTCAATCAGGCAGATTATCGATATTCCAAATCTTATCGATGTGCAGAAGCAATCCTATAGGAAGTTTCTGCAAAACGATATCCCCCCTGATCAAAGGGAAGATGTCGGCCTGCAAGGCGTGTTCAAGAGCGTATTTCCAATCAAGGATTTCAATGAGACCTCCTCTCTGGAGTTCGTAAATTACGTCCTTGAAAAACCCAAATATGATGTTGACGAATGTCACCAGCGGGGCATGACCTATGCTGCTCCCGTAAAGGTGATCATACGCCTCGTCGTGTGGGACAAGGACGAGGAAACTGGTGCTCGTTCCATTCGTGACGTCAAGGAGCAGGAGGTCTATTTCGGAGAGATTCCATTGATGACCGATTACGGCACCTTCATCGTCAATGTAACCGAGAGGGTCGTGGTGAGCCAGTTGCACCGTTCACCCGGCGTATTTTTTGACCATGATCACGGCAAGACCCATTCTTCGGGAAAGCTCCTCTATTCGGCTCGCGTGATCCCCTACCGGGGTTCTTGGTTGGATTTCGAGTTCGATGTAAGGGATAAGCTTTTCGTGCGTATTGACAGAAGGCGAAAACTTCCTGCTACCATTCTTCTGCGGGCATTGGGTTACTCGGCGGAAGAGTTACTGAACTATTACTACGAGACCGATGTCATAAAGTTTGAAAAGGGTGGAAAGTTCACCAGGAGTATAAATTACGATCGTCTTGCGGACGAGAGAGCAGTTCGGAATATTCGTGATCCTGAAAACAATCGTATCCTGGTGCCCAAAAACAGAAAGTTCACCAGGCGAGCCATAGAGAGATTCAAGGAGCTTGGGCTGGATGCTTTGCCCATTCAGAAGGAAGAACTCATTGGCAAGGTCGCAGCTCACGACGTCATAGATGAGGAGACTGGCGAAGTCCTCATGGAGTGTAACGAGGAGCTTACAGAATCAAAGCTTGCCCTGCTGCGCAAACACGGTGTGGCGGAGCTGGACGTTTTGCATATCGACGGTCTGAACGTGGGGCCGTGGTTGCGTGATACTCTGTTGGATGACAAGGTCAACACGCCGGAGGAAGCGGTAGTAGAGATATACTCACGTATGCGACCTGGCGATCCCCCGACTTTGGAATCAGCCCAAAAGTTGTTTTTCAATCTTTTCTTCAACGAAGAACGATACGATCTCAGCCGGGTTGGGCGTTTGAAGCTGAACTATAAGTTTGGTTTGACCGAAGACCTGGACAAGATTGTCCTGACCCGCAAGGATATCCTGGAGACTGTCAGGTACCTACTCAATCTTCGCGATGGGCGTGGAACTGTGGACGATATCGACCATCTGGGAAATCGAAGAGTGAGATCCGTTGGTGAGCTTCTGGAGAACCAGTACCGTATAGGATTGGTCAGGATGGAGAGGGCCATCAAGGAGCGCATGAGCCTGCAGGAAATCGAGACCCTCATGCCCCATGACCTGATAAATGCAAAGCCGGTCAGCGCGGTGATAAAGGAGTTTTTCGGATCGAGCCAGCTTTCGCAGTTCATGGACCAGACAAATCCCCTTAGCGAAGTCACCCATAAGAGGAGATTGAGCGCTCTGGGCCCAGGTGGCCTGACCAGAGAGCGGGCCGGGTTCGAGGTTCGTGACGTTCACAATACCCATTATGGTCGAATTTGTCCTATCGAGACCCCAGAAGGTCCGAACATCGGGCTTATTGCCTCCCTTTCGACCTATGCCAGGGTGAACGAGTTCGGTTTCGTTGAGACACCATACCAAACGGTGAAAAACGGCAAGCTCACAGGGGAAGTCAATTATCTGTCAGCCCTGGAGGAGGAAGGTCACGTCATAGCCCAGGCAAATGCCCTGTTGGATAAAAAGGGTCGATTGGTAGGTGAGAGGATTTCCGCCCGTCACAGTGGTGAGTTCGTCATGATCCCACCGGATGAAGTCGACCTGATGGACGTATCTCCGAACCAGTTGGTCTCTGTGGCGGCAGGCCTGATTCCGTTCCTTGAAAACGATGATGCTAACCGGGCTCTGATGGGTTCCAACATGCAGCGCCAGGCCGTGCCCCTGATCAAGACATCTTCACCTTTGATCGGAACCGGCATGGAGGCCATTGTCGCAAGGGACAGCGGTGTTTGTGTGGTGGCCAAAAGAGACGGAGTGGTGGATTCGGTCGACTCCACTCGAATCGTGGTAAAGGCCACCTCTGACAGGAACCAGGATATAGGCAGCGAGGTGGATATATATAACCTTCTGAAGTTCAGCCGCTCGAACCAGAATACATGTTTGAACCAAAAGCCCATCGTCCAAAAAGGTGACCGCATAAAAGCCGGAGAGGTTCTTGCTGACGGACCTGCAACGGATACGGGAGAGTTGGCGCTGGGACAAAACATGACTGTGGCTTTCATGTCTTGGGGAGGTTACAATTACGAGGATTCCATTCTCATCAGCGAACGTGTGGTAAAAGATGACAGCTTTACTTCCATTCACATTGAAGAAGTGGATTGTATCGCCCGTGACACCAAGCTGGGACGAGAGGAGATTACGCGCGATATTCCAAACGTGGGTGAAGAGGCTCTCAAGGACCTGGATGAAAGTGGAATCATTCGAATAGGGGCCGAGATAAAACCCGGAGATATCCTGGTCGGAAAGATTACTCCAAAGGGAGAGACCCAACTTAGCCCAGAGGAGAAACTCCTTCGGGCCATTTTCGGAGAAAAGGCAGGGGACGTACGCGACACGTCATTGAAGGTTCCTCCCGGTATTTCCGGGGTAGTTGTCAACGCAAGGGTATTTTCCAGGAAAGGTGTGGACAAAGACGAGCGCACCAGGGAGATCGAGGATAGCGAAGAAGCCCGCTTGCTCAAGGACCAGAACGACGAGATTAAGATCATTACTGATTCTGCGAGAAAAAAGATCCATCGTCTCCTCAAGGGCAAAAACTCCGCAGCCAGAATGGTCGATGCCAAGAGTAGGACCATTATCTCGCGTGGAAAGCCTTTTACCGAGGAAGTACTGGATGAACTGCCCGATACGGCATGGAGGGATTTGCAGACCACCGATGCGAAAACCAACGAGAAAATTGACAAGGTGATTAGGGACTACACCGATCAGATCGAGTTGGTCAAGATGGTCTTCGGTGACAAGATCAGTCGAATGAAAAAGGGCGATGAGCTTCCTCCCGGTGTCATCAAGATGGTCAAGGTTTTCATCGCGATCAAGAGAAAGCTCTCTGTAGGCGACAAGATGGCCGGACGCCATGGAAACAAGGGTGTCATATCTCGTATTTTGCCGGAAGAGGATATGCCCTACCTGCCGGATGGCACACCGGTGGACGTGGTGCTCAATCCTCTTGGTGTACCTTCCCGTATGAACGTGGGTCAGATTCTGGAGACTCACCTCGGATGGGCTGCCTTGGGGATGGGCGCGGCCATTAGAAAGATGCTCGAT
>CAYSLH010000385.1:0-3577 GCA_964431605.1 uncultured Myxococcales bacterium | reverse complement strand
GCCATATTCGTCCTGGTCCAGCTCGTCTGTCGGAACCTGTCCATCGCAATCCTTGTCCAGGCCGTCGCACCTTTCGTCCTCTGGATATACAGCACCTTCGCAAACCCCTGACCACTGACCATCTATGCATTTTTCAATTCCAAAATCACACTCCCCAACCTTTGTGGACGGACCACAATCACGAATTTCTCCTTCATCACATACAGGTGGCTCAGATTCTCCACCGTCACCACCCGAATCGGCGCCATTATCCGCTCCGTCCAATCCTCCATCCTGAGAATCATCTACACATTTACCAGTAATCAGGTCACAGTGTTTGTTGGCAGGACAATCATCATCTGCCACACAACCAGCACCACCGTCCGTTAGCTGCTCGCACAGTCCGGCGTTACAAAAAAGGCCATCAGGACATTGCTCATCAGAAGTACACAGTATTACACCAGCATCCTCGCCTGGAGTCGTACTACCGGAGCAAGCGCCTACCATCAACGCCAAGCCAAAAAGACTCGATTCAATAAACAGACTGAGATTTTTCATACACTTCCTCCGCCTAGAAAAGCACCTCATCAAGGTAACTCATAGTAATATCTATTAATATTACAGCAATACCACAAAAATAGAAACACGTAAAAAGCTAAATCTCATATCGTTATCATAAATACTCTTGAATGACAGACACCAAATGGTATGGACTCAACGATAGGAAGCAGTGTCGATATCGTGGCGCTTGAGGAGTTTATAGAAATTTACCCTATTGATGCCAGATAGTTCAGATGCCTTAGATATGTTTCCCGACACCTGGGTAAGCAATCTTTCCAGGTATTGGCGCTCGAAATCCTCCAAGACTTTTTTCTTCATCGCCTTGAAATCCAGTGATGAGCCTTGTTCCGGAGCGACATTCGATATCTGTTCCCTCAATCGTCGCGGAAGGTCCTCCACAGAGATAGTGTCTGTATCGGCCATTATCACTGCTTGTTCAATGGTGTTTTTCAACTCCCTGACATTGCCGGGGTAATCATGCGACATGAGTACATCCATGGCTTCCTTGGTGATGCCGGATACGGACATGCCGTGCTCTCGCGCGATTTCCTCAACAAAAGCCTTTACCATGCCAGGAATGGATTTTTTATATTGACGCAAGGGGGGAAGCCACATGGGAACCACGTGTAACCTGTAATAGAGATCTTCCCTGAATGAACCCTCTTTCATCATCTCTTCCAGATTTCTCGAGGTCGCAGCTATAACCCGTACATCCACCCTTGTGGTCGCATCATTCGATCCGACTTTTTGGATCTCTCCATCCTGCAACACTCTTAGCAGTTTGGCCTGCAAAGGCAGTCCCAGTTCTCCTATCTCGTCCAGGAATATGGTGCCTTTGTTGGCTTTTTCAAACTCCCCAACCCTGTCATAGGATGCACCTGTAAAAGCACCCTTTACATGACCGAACAGGGTGGATTCCAGGAGTTGGTCGGGAATGGCAGCCGAATTGACAACCACTAATCTTTTGTCCCAGCGCTTTGAGTTGAAATGGATAGCATGGGCGACCAGTTCTTTTCCCGTTCCACTTTCACCACGCAAAATCACCGAGGCGTTTGTACCGGCCGCCTTTTCCACCCTTCTCTCCACCTCATCCCATTCAGGGCTCAAACCACGGATCATTATCCCGCGCCCCCCAAGAGCCCCATCCCTCGTGGCCTCGTATAACTGTGCGCGTCTGACCAGAGTCACGACACTCTTTGAAAGCTCCTGCAGCGTCTGCTGGTCATCGAGGGTAAAAGCGTTGGAAGACGAACTTTCTACCACTATGACCCCTATGCATCGCCCCTGGAAGGAAATGGGGACCGAGAGATGGCTCCTGATGCCCTGAAAAAGAGGAATGTAGTTGGGGTCCTTTTCGATATTATTACTCAGGTATGGCTTGTTACTGTCGAGGACCTGGAAAACTATTCCAGAAGCCTTTCCCCTTTGACGTCTCCTGAGCTTTTCAGGCACTTGCGAGATCAGGTTGCCCATGACAGCATGACTGTGGGTCACCAGTTCCCCGGTCTTTTCATCAGCCATGAAAATTATACCGTTGGATGTTTTCGTACGGGCCAGGGCTAGTTGAAGTACCTTGCCCAGCAAGGTGTCCATTTCGGACACGTCTAGTTCCGAGGGACTGACCATACGCCGATTCACATCCCACCAGGCCGCAAGCTCCCTTTTGGAGGATTCCATCTTTCCGTGGGACCTAATCAGAACTGCAGTCTGTTCCAAAAGAGTTTGCAAAAAAGCGAGCCGGTCAGAAGCGAAGGTTGGTCCATCTGTTGATTCCAACACAAGCAACCCGTTGGACCTTGCCCCAACTGGAATGGGCGCAACGATCTGGGAGACTGTCCGAGAGAAGAACATTTCATCCTGATTGTCGCTTAGACGAACCTCTTTGATGTTGTTCAACTCTCGTATATAAGAGCGTTCATCGGAGAGAAGATTCGGAATATCCTTGAGTCGCCCCTGGGTCCTGACCTTGATCTCCAGCGATGACTTCTCGGGATTGTGCTGAACCACCAGTCCCTCGCTGGCTCCCATGCCCTGTTTTCCTCCGCGGAAGAGCACATGAAAAATTCCCTTGAGATCACTTCGTTTGGTTGCGTCCCTCAACAGGTCATACAACAACTCGAGTTCCTGCTGGGATACTTCCTGACGCCTGGTCATATGTACCACCTCCCGGATTAGATCATTTTTCAAGCGCCTTGTTCAAAAGGTCATCCACCTCGGGTCCGAACATCAAGGTGTGTTCAAAACGTTCCATACCCAATAGCGGTTTGGGAAAACGGACAGAGAGAAGTTTCCTCACAACGCAATAGGCCATTACGGGATCATTTGTCGAGTTGGCGACGATTGCAACCTGTTCCAAGTGTCCATCTCTTCCCAACTCCATACGAAGCTTCAACCTGCCGGATGGATTCGCACGCATTTTCCTCCTGGGCACATCACATTGCCACAATGCCGGTGTGACTTTATTCAACCTTGCCCTAACCTCTCCACGGAACTCCTTAATGGTCCTTGGTGAATGTTCCAGTGGCTCAGAGCCGGGAATATCAACGAATTGGTCCTTTGAATATTGTGAGTCGAGATATGCTAAAAATGATTCATATGCAGTTTTTGCCTGTTTTGTATCACCTGCTTCCTGAAAAAGTCGCCAGGAAAAATATGACCCGACCGGTTCGCGCAATACCTTGGCCAACTCGCCAGCTGCCAGGTTCAACTGACTCCCGCCAAGTAAACCAGCGAATATGCTCTTGGCCCAATAACTGAATGCCATACTCGGATCCACGTGAAGGTCTTTGAGATCTGCCAACGCTTGTGTCACGTGAATTTTCTGTCCCATTTGCTCATAAGCAGCAGCCTTGAGAAACAATAGCTCCCAGGTGGGTCTGCCCCAGGAGAGTGCCTTTTTTACTACCTTCAAGGCTTCTGAAGGCTCTTTCAAACGAAGATCGATAGAGGCCAAGCTCAAGGAGCATACCGAGTCTGAAGGATGTTCATCCAGGCTATTGCGTAAGGTATTCGCCAGTTTTTTCAGAAGGGCGTCGGA
>CAYSLH010000384.1:0-3596 GCA_964431605.1 uncultured Myxococcales bacterium | reverse complement strand
AAATCCCCAGCGATGGCCAATGCATCGTGTAACCCCGCGTATCGAAACAAAAAGACGGATCAAGCCTTCCCACTGCCCCACTTGGCTGAAATTTCCTGCTAAAGTTGTTCAAGTATTTCCACAAGACCGGCCTTCAACGCCGGCAAATCTTGAACTGCTGTTATCCAAACCATACCTACATCCACGCCGAAATAGTCATGAACGAGCTTGTCGCGCATCCCTGCAATATCTCGCCAAGGAATTCCCGGGTATTGAGCACGGATTTGTGATGATATGAGTTTTGCTGCCTCACCTATAATTTGTATTTGTCGGATAACCCCGTCTTGAAGCAAGCCTGTCGCCTTAAACTGTCCTTCATCTACATTTGCCAAATACTCTTCGACGGTGCCAATTGCTTCAACCATATGCCTTAGATATAAACGATTATCCCGCAGCTTCATAAATCACCTGCTGGGTGCTTAAAATTTCGTCTCTAAGATGAGGACTGATTGCATCTTCAGTCAAAAGATCGACGTGGCGCCCTATGGCCTCCGACAACTCTCGCTCGAGTTTTACAAGGGCTAAGAGACCTGCCGGACTGCCGAATTCCACGAGCACATCAATATCGCTCTCTGGACCAGCATCACCACGCACAACTGAGCCGAATAGAGCAACTTTTCGTGTCCCGTGGGCCCGGCAAACTTTTATGAGTTTTTCAATTGCAATCTGTTCCACATCAAACTCTCCCTACCGGGTTAGATTACAAAACAAGAATACCAGCTATTAGCCACTATGTACAGGCCAACAAAACAGCTCCTGGCCACTTGACACTTATTAAGGGTCACTCGGAGGTTTGAGCATTTTGCTCACGAGCCTCATCCACGAGGCTGGAACCTGGCAGATATTTAGGACACTAAAGGCAGCGGAGCGAGTCGCGCATGAAACAATGAGACGAGCTCTATGGGTATGTGCGGCACTTAGTCCGGATCATAAGGGTAAAGGCAAGCAGCAAAATCCAAAGCAAGCCGTTGACAGGGAAAGTCCTGGACTCGGTGTGGCAACCACAGCCACCCGAGATTCCCTTGCTGCCGGAGCCAGCGTCTGAATTCGACGGGGAACTGTCTCCCCCTATGTCTGAATCCTCTTGGTTCGAACCACCATCTGATAGGCCAGCATCGGACGTGCCAGCATCAGACGTGCCAGCATCAGACGTGCCAGCATCAGACGTGCCAGCATCGGACGTGCCAGCATCAAACGTGCCAGCATCGGACGTGCCAGCATCGGACGTGCCAGCATCGGACGTGCCTCCATCAGGGTTGGGCTGGGAATCGTCAGGCTCGTCCTTTATTCCCCTATCCAGGGCCCATCCCGGATTGGTTCCATCTTTGGAGTATGCACCACGGTAAAGCAAATCGCCCTTGTTCGTGCCGTTGAAATCAAGGTCCCACTCATGGTCTCTGTCATCGAGTACGAAGTCCCTCAAGGGAAGAGGAAGACCGGTGCAAGAGCCGTTCGAAAGGGGATAAAAATCCATGTTCCCAAGGGTCTCGGAAGGATTGCTTACGTAGTTGGACGCAGAGGCGGGACTGTCACCGATGTTAGTCGATTCCCAATCGTCATAGCCGCTGATGGGATTGTCTGAAAACACCAGGTTACCCACAATCCTGGCATCTTCCACTGCTGTGCTGGACAAAGCGATACCCCTGCCTGCAGCATATATGGTATTGTTGTAGACAAGAGCCAGTTTGAGAGGAAGGTCGTGATTTCGCAGCAGGATGGCCGTACCAGGGACGTTTACGAACACGTTATCATGGATCGAAACCCTGCCGGATGCTTGGATGAGTGATTCTCTCGGATTGTGGTAGAAGAAGTTTCCGTAGATCACGTAAAGGTCATCAGAGCCTGGACCCGAATCAGGAAAACCTCCCACGAGCAGGTTGGGTCGGTCACCATCCGGGCTGGGCCTGTCGTTTTTGATAAACACATTGTGCCTGATAATCGTGCTTTGGGGCAAGGTGGGCATGCCCTCGACCTGTGGTCTGGGTTTTTGCCACTTGATCTCCATGTTGTAGCCCACAGTGTTTTCGATGAGGTTATATTCGATGATGCCTGCCACGAACGGCATGGTACCGTTGGAGTTTCCAAGATAGAGGCCGGTGCCTGCGTCCACGATGTGGTTGTGGTCGATAACCCATCCCCAGGTGGGGGCTTTGGTGGAGATGGCTACTGTCTGCTGGGATGCGTCGTGGTTGATAAAAGTACAGTATGCAACGCGGATGTGGTGTACGAGGTTCGATGTTCCATTTTTGGCACTGAGCCCGAAAGCTCCGGACACGTGATTTCCATCGACAGTAATGTGTTGGATGGCCACGTAGCTGGAATTGGTGATCTCTATCGTGTTGCAGCAGGGCCCAGGATCTGCGACAAAGACCGCTGGATCACCCGACTCCGGGCCGGTGATCGTAATCCAATCATCCTGAGTACCATTCAAATTGGTGATGTTAAGCAACTGCTCGTAGGTCCCAGCCGCAAGATGCAGGGTGTCGCCCTGCTGTAGTTGGGCGAGCCTGTCGATGTAGTTCGATGGGTCGGCTTGGTAGTCCGCTGCTATGGCACTGTTGATACCGACAAGGAAAAACGCAGCCATCACAGTGCCGACCCAGCTCAAAGTGTATTTCGTCATTGCCCTTTCTCCCCGGTATTTATACCACCCTATCAATCCAAACACAAACAACTGGGGTCGGGTCTGGTCACTTGACACTTATTAGAAATCGAGCATATTTTACAAGCATGCCACGAGCAAAAAGACACGACTACCCCAACTCCTGGCACCACGTTATGAACCGAGGTGCCCGCCACCGGAAGATTTTTCTCGAAGACAAACATTGCTTGAAGTTTTTGGATATTGTGGGCGAGGCTGTCGAAAGGTTCGGTATCGAGATTCATGCATACTCGTTGATGCCCAACCATTATCATCTGCTCGTTCGAACTCCCGAGGGCAATCTTTCTGCTGCCATGCGACACGTAAACGGCGTCTATACCCAATGGCTCAATTTCGTAAAAAAGTGGGACGGCCCGCTATTTCGCGGTAGATACAAAAGCCAACTGGTGGAGGAAGAAGACTACCTCCGACTGCTCATGGCCTACATCCATTTGAATCCTCTACAAGCCAGATTGGTCAAACGCCTGGACTCTGATGCCTGGACGAGCCACCGGGCCTATCTAGGCAAGGATTCAGCACCCGAGTGGTTAAATACCCAGTTCATGACCAGGCTGTTCGGTGGCTCTGACGCTCTGCACGCCTTTGTGCGTTCGGTCTACACCAAGGCCATAGAGTACCCGGACGACTTCAATCCCGATACCGGGTTATTCAGACGAAAAGCCATCGCAAAGCAAATCATGCGCTACAATCAAAAACCAAAGCCGGCCTCTTCTCCTGACACATCCCGTTTTTCGAATAGCGATGTCGTTCTCGAAAGAGTCATGAGTATTTCCGGTGCCAATATGCAGCAGATCCTGACTGTGACCAAGGGGCCTGGAGCGAACCCTGCCAGGCGATTCGCAATCTGGGCTCTTTCTTACAAAGTCGGATTGAGCCATAAGGAAATAGCAGCAAA
>CAYSLH010000383.1:0-3614 GCA_964431605.1 uncultured Myxococcales bacterium | reverse complement strand
AAGCGTTTATTTTTGATAAATGACGACCATGACCAGTCGGGAAAAGCGCAATGGGGTGAAAATGATGAAAAATTGCCTCCGTCCCTACCGGGAGAGTGGAAAGAATACGAACACTGCCAGATCCCAAGCGACATGGGACACCGTACATAACAGCAGTGAACCTCTGAACAAATACAAAAATCCCCAAAAAGCTCCACACACCGCAGCTGCCAACACCAGCATGGGATTTGCACTTGAAAAGTGCATACCTGTATACAAAGCAGTTGCCAAAACAAACCCCATCCACTTTCCGTAATGCTCAGACATTCGCCGCTGCACAAAGCCCCTCCAGAACCATTCCTCGGCCGGTCCTATGACCAAACCAATTAGCAACCCCACGCGCAGTAACGATACCCCGTTTTTTAAATTATAAACCGCTTCGATTTCGGATGAGGCAAAACTGAAAATGTATCGGCTTGCCAAGTTGCCAACAAAAAAAACTCCATATAAAAATACTGCAGCAAGCAAACCCAGCGCAGCTTTCTTCCCTGGCTTCCCTCGTATATCTTCCTGAAAAGACTTCCTCCATTCCGCATCGATCAAAACCACGATAACACTCAACACTGCACCGTTTACCGACATCCACCACCAAAAATCAAATCCAGGCACACCTCCGGTCGCAAACAGGGGAACAAACATACCCATGGCTACAAGAGCCAAGGACCAGGTAAACAGCATAGATACTCTTTTCAAGCGACCAGCCAACGAACCAACGAATCAAGCCCGAACGAAGCAGTGTACAAAACTCCAAACACCATGTTGAGTTGTGCCGTGGCACCATCTAAAGCTAAAAAATCAAGGGGGTTGGTTGAGTTTTTTCTTTGGACCCCCTTTTTGAACAGCTTTACGGCCAGAGGAAAAGATATCAACACCAAGAGCGATTCAATAGGCATGAAAACTGAGCCACTACTAAAAAACGAAATCATCGTCCATACACACACGAAGGCATAGGGAGCAAACAATAAAAATCCGTAATAATAAAGCGATCCCCTGTCTCCCAGTAACCCTGCCACTGTGCTGACTCCCCCGCTCTTGTCACTTTTGATATCACGCCAATTGTTTGCATGCAGGATAGCCGCCACCAACAGCCCCATTGGGACGGCCCAGACAGCTGGAACCCACGAGACATACCCTGTCTGAACCGTCCAGGCACCCAATGAACCGAGAATAGCGAAATTTCCAAACACGGCCAGATCACCCAAGGCATGGAACTTCAATTCGAATGGACCAAAACTGTAAAACACGCCGATTGCCACACCAGCGATGCCAATCCACAGAATGGATAATCCAACATACGCAACCAGCAATCCACCGATGGCAGAACCAAGCCCCAAAAACAACCAGCCCGCCAATAAGGCTTGGCCAGGACTCACCCAACCACGTACCACTGCTCCTGAGACAGGGTTTACCCTGGAGTCTAAGCCTTTTTTGTAGTCATATACATCGTTGAGTAGATTTGCTCCCGTGTGCAAAAACGCCATACCAAAAAAGGCTCCCAAAAAAGCCGGCAAGGAAAACTCAGCCCCCCCGAGAGTAATGGCTACAACAGTTCCGAAAACCACCGGCATAGTAGAAGCAGGCAAGGCAAAAGGCCTCATGGCAACCCACCAGGTTTTTACGAAACCTGGTTGCGCTTGTTCCGTGAGCATCCCATTGTTATCCATGGCTGGATTTTCCGTCATTTCGAATACCTCCGTTTTTCTAAGAATCAGTCATCATAAATCATTATCAAATCCACGTGACCTTATAAACCATCCAGATACCAGTCAACCAGAAACAAAAATATTGTGGTTCTCAATCATCCAAGTGAAGGTATATTTTCCACTTGTCCAATAGTAATAATATGGGAGAGAAATTCGTGATCAAAATGCTCGTCCACCGCGTGTGCCATTGTGTCTGCATCCAGTTCATCCATCCAAGGCAACTGTCCCAAAAAGGAGACCCCGGAATATTCTTCTATCAGGTGACTGTTTGTCGACGACAATTGGTTTGGCCCAAATTCCATTTGCATACCGGAAAAAACAAAACCGACAATCTCAAGCCCCCTGGAGACAATGGCCTGAATGGACAAAAGAGTGTGGTTTATAGTTCCCAGGTCTGGCCGTGCCACGAGCAACACGGGAAAGTCGAGCGAGACCATCAGATCCAATATGGTTTTGCCCTGGCACAAAGGGACCAATACTCCCCCTGCTCCTTCACATACCGTAAAAGCCTGTCCATTAAGACTATTCTCCACCCTTTGAAGTATTGTATCCCACGTAACTTCACCACGCTCCAGGCGGGCTGAAGCCAAAGGACTCAAAGGATAGGTCCAGCAAACAGGGTTCAACTCTTCAACTTGCGATTCAAGGCCGCACGACTTCCTTACCCATATTGCATCCGGACTCACCAATCTATCCCCGACCTGTTTTCCGTCAGTTGACACTGGTTTCAGATAGGATGCATTGATGGATTTTGATTTCAGCCAGGAGAGCAAAGCACCACTTGCTATAGTTTTCCCCACATCGGTCCCGGTGCCGGCAATGAACAGCCCCCCATGTAACGATACACCCATTTTCACTATCCGGCCTCTTCCATGACAGAGCGAAGAGCATTGATAACAAAGTTGATATCATCATCATTGTGCGCGGCGCTGACAGTAAAACGAAGCCTGCAAGAGCCTGGAGCCACAGTTGGAGGCCTTATGGCAGGGACGAATACTCCCCTGGAAAACAATTCGTTTGAAAGATTCAAGGTTCTTTGAATGTCACCCACCAAGACCGGAATGATTGGACCAGACGGAGACAAGACACTAAGCCCCATTTGGAGTAGATTGACCCTGAGCCTATCGGCTAAACGGGTCAATTCATCCCTGAGCCAAGGCTCCTCATCCACCAATTCCAAACCTTTCATAGCTCCGGCTACCTGTACAGGCGGAGGTGCCGTGCTGTACAGAAAAGGCCTTGAACGATTGACAAGTGTGTCAATAACAATCTTTGATGCAGCAACAAAGCCTCCCATCGAACCCAGCGCCTTTGAAAAGGTTCCAACCATGACCAGGTTTGGATTCGTTTCCACGCCCAAATGCTCAATGCTTCCCCTTCCCGACGTGCCCCAAACACCTGTACCATGAGCATCATCCACCACGAGCAATGCACCAAGCTTTTGAGCAAGCTCAGAAAGGTCCACCAACGGCGCCATGTCTCCGTCCATGGAAAACACACCATCTGTAACGGTCAATTTCACAGGTGCATTGGACTTTGCCAGAAGTGACGCCACATGTTCAACTTCTCCATGACGATATACCTTGACCTCGGCCTTGGACAACCTGCAAGCATCGATGATGCTTGCATGGTTCAACTCGTCGCTAAGCACCAGATCGCCGGATTGCGCAAGCCCTGAAATTACAGCCAGGTTGGCCATGTAACCAGTGGGGAAAAACAGTGCTCCATCTGTTTGCTTAAACCAAGCAATAGTTCGCTCCAACTCGTGATGCCCGTCTAAAGATCCGGAAATAAGCCTGCTTGCCCCACTTCCAGCGCCTGCTGTTTCCAGGGCATGGTTCATAGCGGAGATCATCTTTGGATGCTGGCTCA
>CAYSLH010000382.1:0-3614 GCA_964431605.1 uncultured Myxococcales bacterium | reverse complement strand
GAGGCAGGCGACGTGACGTGCAACGATTTGAATATGTCCAGCCTTGGCATGAGAGAATGTATCGAAGCCGTACGCGACGGTTCGGACTGGAAGAGCAAAACAAAAAAACTACCCAAGGGCCAGGGTATTGGTATGGCCTGCGGATTTTTCGTATCCGGCGCCGGCTATCCCATCTATCGCTCCGATACCTACCATTGCACCGTACAGGTAAAGCTTCAAGAAGACGGGGGAGGCGCGTTGCTGGAGACAGCTTCCGCCGAGATCGGCCAGGGCTCGGATACAGCCATGGCCATGATCTGTGCTGAAGCTCTGGGCGTACCCCTGGAGAAAATACGGGTCGTGTCAGGCGATACTGATCTGGGTATAGACTTGGGCGCTTATTCGTCCCGCCAGACCCTGATGACAGGCCATGCGGTAAAGCAGGCGGCAGAAGACGCAAAGCAGCAGGTCATAGCAGTGGTGGCGCAATTGCTACATCACGATCCGACCGACCTGGATTTTTCCGATGGAATAATGTTGAGCAAATCCGGTGCCGAAATCAATTATGCAGATCTACGAACAAGGTACATCAAGGAACACAGAGGATGGATAGACAATCCCGAACAGGGACCTTTCTCTTTCAGGGAAGCTTCTCGAATGGCCTACCTGGAACGAGGCACCATCGTGGGCCTGGGAAAGTACAAACCACCCAAGCTTGGTGGTTCATACAAGGGTGCCGCAGTTGGCACTTCACCTGCCTATGGATGCTCGGCCCAAGTAGCAGAAGTAAAAGTGGACATGGAAACAGGCCAGATTTCAGTGGATGCCATCGCAGATGCCCACGACTGCGGACAGGCCATAAACCTTACCTCGGTAGAGGGTCAAATGCAGGGATCTGTGTCCATGGGACTGGGAGAGGCTCTTTTCGAGCAAGTACAATTTGATTCCAACGGACGCCTCCTGAATCCCAATTTCTCAGATTACAAAATTCCAACTGCCATGGACATGCCTCCCACTAGTTGCGTGGTAGTAGAAACCCATGAACCCAATGGACCTTTCGGAGCCAAGGAAGTGGGAGAAGGAGCCATCATGCCCACCATCCCAGCGCTGCTCAACGCCCTATACGACGCCACCGGCATCAGGTTCGAAAAACTCCCCGTGACTCCAGAACAGATTGTGATGGCACTGAGGGCCAAGAACAAACAGTGATCTAACAGGGGGTAGCAAAAAAATGGCCATAACCGTTATTCTAAATGGCCGAACGATATCCACCCATAATAAAATCAATCTGCGAGACTTCCTGGAGTCAATGAAAGAGCCGTATCAGGTTGGATTGGTGGAACTCAACCATCGCCTGGTTCGAAGGGAATTTATATCGCAAACCTATTTGAAACAAGACGATGTGATAGAAGTCATTCTTCCTGCTTTTGGTGGATAGACTAAAAAAAGGATTTCGTCATTTTTTCAAAATCACCTGTTTCTTTGCCAAAATAACGGGCTTTTTCCCCTTGGCGTAATAAACCTGGAGAGTGTGCTTTTTACCTGGAAACTCCGTGGTATCCACAGTGACCTGGGAAGCAAGGGTTGTCTGTCCCTTTTGCCCGCCCACATCCGCCACTGCCACAGGTTCTCCCTTTCCATCGAGAACCACCACTCCCATGGAATCAGAGGGCAGAGGTTTTTTGAAAAAGGCTACAAAGTAAATCACCCAGGTTCCACCTTCCTGCTTACGAATTACCTTCTTGTCCTGTTTTTTCAGCTTGCCCACAAACCCCTTTACCGCGCTTGGAATGTCAATAGGCTTGTAACTGGTGATGATTTTGCCCCTTAGTTGCCTGGGAACCGCCTGAGCGTAAAGCTTTCCAGGAACAACCACGACAAAAGCAAAAAGAGCCAAAAGTATAAGATTTCTGGATTGGTTCATGACTACCTCCTGCGTGTTTCATGGTTTGACGTTCTGACACCACGCTGGATTCGGTATAGGGATAACTATTCACGAATTTATTTTTCTGTCAAACTTGTAAATTCATCCGTATGAAAAGAACGCTGACGCAAATAGCCGAAAGGAGGTCTTCACTATTTGAGTTGACTTAATAACGATTCAGATGATACGCAACATATTCGTTAATTGATGTAACAGCCAGCTCAGGCATCTGACCCGACAGATCCTGGCAATTAAAAACAGGAGGAAATATGAAAATCGCAGCCGGAGTATTACTCATTATCGCAGCCATCATGAACGTTATCGCAGGTTCTGGTTATGCCCTTGCAGGAGCTGTGGGCGATGCAGCAGGCGGTATCGTGTCAGCAGCAGCAGATCAAGCTAACGCCAATGGTGCAGCCATGGATGAAAACAGCAAGAAAGAAATGGACAAAGCCATGGGAAACCTTAGCAATGCGACATCCGGCCTCAAGTACTTCGGCTTTTTCCTGCTGGCCATGTTCGTGATGCAATTGGTGGGCGGCATCATGTGCTTCGTGAAAAAAGGCGCTATGTTCATTCTCATCGTGGCTTTGCTCAGTATAGCTGCTGAAATTGGTGGCGTGGTCCTGACGAGCTTCGGGCTGGCCAACATCATCGGTCTGGTAGCCGGAATACTGGCATTTTTCGCTGCCATGGCAATCAAAAAAGAGGCTGGTGGCGCAGCACCTGCCCCAGCAGCACCTGCAGCCTAATCACCAGCAACAAAAAATTACAGGCCGGCACCAAACATTGGCGCCGGCCTTTGTTTCGCATACGCCGGAGACATTCCCTTGTCACAAGCGCAACAAAACAAAT
The DNA here is from genome assembly GCA_964431605.1 of uncultured Myxococcales bacterium. Lineage (GTDB taxonomy): Bacteria > Myxococcota > B64-G9 > B64-G9 > B64-G9 > JALVPF01. The sequence goes on along the minus strand of CAYSLH010000382.1, from coordinate 856 downwards.
CCCCTAAGGCCACAGCCAATATCCGAACTTTTCTACACCGTAAAAAAGACGTCGTTTTCGCCAGAGGCAACATTGAAAAACTATTCAACGCTTATCTGCTTCACGCAAAATCCCTTGGCCCTTTACCTGAAGAATTGGGACTGGAGATAATGCGCAAGACCCTCGCCTGCGCAACTTTGCAGTTGGCATTGCTGCCTCCGGACCAGTTCGTGGCCTGGACCATCAATCTGTCACAACCAAGGCTGAATGTTTTCCTCGCTGGCGATAATAACCAGTTCCAGATTACCGGCAGGGTATATAACGAAAACGTAAAAGACACACCCATAAACAGATTGTACGTGGAAACACAGCGTCCCAAACATGAACCAAGTCGCAGCATGCTGGATTTTCACGGTCTTGATATTCTCAAAACCATGGAAGAATATTTCATCAGGTCGGTTCAGATACCAACCAGGTTTTTCGAGTTGGCCCCGGATGATTTTCTGATGGCACAAGGCATGCCAAGAGTCGACAGAGCCTGGATGGAATCACTGGACAAAAACTCTGTTTCCAAACACATTGAGCAAAACGAGATGGAATCCATAGAGGAGAGGAAATACAAATTCAATTGTGGATGCAATGCCGAAAAAATCCTCTCCGTCTTAAAAGGAATGTTTAAGAATAATCCATTGGATCTGTTCGCCGACGCAGAAAAGATCGATGCGACCTGCCCCAGATGCGGAAAAAAATGGGTCATTTCCAAAGATGAGTTCAACGCACGAGACAAAGATCTGGGTTTTTCCTGAATCCGCCACCCAAGTCTAAATCTGTTCCGACCTTGCTCTTCCGGTACCATATGATTGCAAATATTCGAAAC
>CAYSLH010000381.1:0-3694 GCA_964431605.1 uncultured Myxococcales bacterium | reverse complement strand
CCCGAGCCGCGCCCGGCAGTCGTGGAGTTCAAGGATGTAACGAAGACATACAATCCAGGAAGAAAAAACTCCTACACTGCGATCAAAGATGTAACATTCATCGTGGATGACATACCCGACATGGGAGAATTCGTAACAGTGGTAGGCCCGTCTGGCTGTGGCAAATCCACGGTGCTGCGCCTAATCGCCGGGCTTAGCCCTCAACATCCACCCACCAAGGGAGAGGTAAAGGTATTTGGCCAACCGGTGACAGGGCCAGGATCCGACCGAGGAATGGTTTTCCAGTCCTACACTTCCTTTGACAACCGAACAGTGCTGGACAATGTCTCTTTTGGTCTCGAATGTCTCGGAGTCAAGAAGAAAGAGCGCTACGATCAGGCAAGGCAGATGATACAAAGAGTCGGCCTCAACGTCGAATCGGATCAGTACAAGTATCCCCACGAACTGTCGGGTGGAATGAGACAGAGGGTGGCCATAGCACGCACCTTGATTTTGAAACCCAGGATCATCCTCATGGATGAACCCTTTGGCGCCCTGGATCCGACAACCAGGCTACACATGCAGGACCTGCTCATCGGTCTTTGGCGCGATGTGGAGGCCACGGTGTTTTTCGTAACTCACGACATCACCGAGGCGGTGTACCTTGGCGACAGGTGCTTCGTGATGTCCAGTGCGCCAGGAACCTTGCTGAAGCAAATCGAGGTTCCCAGGCCGGACAGGCCTGCAGAGGTTATGCAACGTGAAAAAGAATTTCAGGACACTGTCTATGAATTGAGGGATATCATTCAAGAACTGGAAGAAGGAAAGGACTGACCATGGCGCAAAAGGGAGGCTTTTTCAAATACGTAAAACGCGCCTTTTTGGTCAACTGGAACCTGCTCGCTGTTGCGACAGCAGCGGCCGTCGCGATAATATCGGGCCAGCCGGATGTGGTCATACCCTTAGCAGCGGCAGGAGAGTTGGCCTACCTTGCGGGACTCTCCTCGCATCCCAAGTTCCAGGCTGCCATGGACGCACAAGAACACAAGTCGGAAAGGATTGAACAGTCGGCCAAAACCACGGAAAAGGCCGAGATTATCTTGCACTCCCTTTCCGAAGAAGATCGAAAATCTTTCAAGCACCTGCGCACCCTTTGCAATCAGCTCAGGACCATCGCGCAAGGGGTAAAAGGACAAACAACGAACGATGGGAGTATTATCGACGATCTACAGATGGGAAGTATCAACCGGCTGTTGTGGATATACCTGAAGCTGCTCTATTCTAAAAATGCCCTTGAGAAGTTTTTTGCCACCATCGATGAAGGTGAGATCAAAAACGCGATTCAAAAGGCTCAAAAAAGATTGAAAGCTCTGGGTCCTGCCACACCTGACGAGGCCCCCGGCAAGGCAAAAAAACGTAAATCCTTGCAGGATACCCTCGACACATCCAAAGCGAGGCTTGAAAACTATAAACGCGCCCAGGATAACCATGATTTTATCGAGCTGGAGCTCGACCGTCTTTACACGAAGATCTCCGGATTGGGCGAGATGAGTATAAACCGACAGGATCCCAACTACATCACCCAGGAGGTGGATGCGGTATCGGCCTCAGTGGAGCAGACGGAAAAGGCCATGGGAGAACTGGATTTTCTCACCGGTCTGGGCAGCCAGGAAGAAGGAGCCCCAGATCTTCTCAAAGAGACCGGGCTTTCACAAATACTGGATTAGGGCTTATTCAAAACCCACAGCCCAACCACCATCGGGGAGGCTGAATTTTGACAGATGAAAAACACACCGGGTTGCAAGGCTGGTACCCAGCATGGACGCATCAGCTTGCACAAGCCCATTCCTCAGGCGTCTCTCAGACCTTCATCCTGCACGGTAACGTAGATGACCTTATCAGGGTGGAAAACTCAAACGGTACGGTGAGCTACTCCATGCTTCCGGAGTTTCTTGCCGGGCAAGTATTTGGAACATGGGATGCGGTCATAGACTATGACCAGGTACACGGACCACGAGCTCTGGCATCGAGCGCTTCCAGGCTCGATAAGATCAACTCCCACATAGAGCGATTCATAGGTGACACGGAACAACTCCGTAAGCTGAGAAAACCCGACCAGGTTCTTTCGGTTCTAAACAGGTACCTGGAACTGGTCCTGCTCCGTCAAGGGCCCAGACCTTCCGTGGCCCTGATCATGGAATATGCACACTTTCTGTGTCCGTCCACATCTGTATCTCACACATCCAGGGAGCTTGCTTCAAACTTGGCCACCTTGCTCAACTGGGCAAAGAGTCCGTATTTCAAACAAGTTCCCTTTGCCTTCTGCCTCATATCGGAAAGATTGAGTGATCTCCATGCTTCACTCGTTCAAAACGCCCACACCACCAAAGTGGAAATTTCCTACCCAGTACGACAGCAGCGCTTGGAGTACATACTTTGGGCCGCTGCAGGCAGGGATTTTTCAAAGCTATGTGAAGTGAACGCCGAGTTGCTCGCTGATATGACCGCTGGGCTTACCCTGGTTCATCTTCAGGGTCTTATGCAGCGAGCAGTCCGAACTGGAAAGCAGGTCACGTTAGGAGACCTGAAGGTTTTCAAAAAGCGTATGATCGAAGGTCAGTGTCAGGGCCTTGTGGAATTCATAGAACCTCCCCACAACCTGGACATGGTGGTGGGACACGTTGCAGCCAAAACGCGATTGCGCGAAGACGCTGAACTCATCAAGCAGGGAAAACTGGATGCGGTGCCCATGGGGTATCTTTTTTGCGGACCGGTGGGAACAGGAAAGACTTTCCTGGCCGAATGCTACGCAGGCTCTGTGGGTATACCATGCGTAAAGCTTCTGAACTTTCGCTCCAAGTACGTGGGCGAGACGGAAGGAAACCTGGAAAAGATACTCAAGGTCCTCAGGGTCATGGGGCCTGTGGCAGTGGTGATCGACGAAGCCGATGCGATGTTGGGAGACAGGGCTCAAGGTGGAGACAGCGGCACCTCGTCCAGGGTTTTTGGTCAATTCGCAGCCCAGATGGGAAACACTCAGTACCGTGGAAAAATAATCTGGTTTCTTCTTACCTGTCGGCCCGACCTGTTGCCTATCGACATCAAACGTCAGGGAAGGTGCGAAGTACACGTCCCACTGTTCTATCCAAGAGACGCCCAAGAGGTATCCAAGATGTTCGTGGTGCTGGGAAAGAAAAACAACATCGACGTGTCCCCGGACGAAGTGCCCGACTTGCCTGAGTCAATGGAGTTGTCCGGTGCCGACATAGAGGGAATTGTCACAAGGGCCCACAGGCTTGCTCTCATAAGCGGCGCTGACAATGTGGACAAGAGTCATCTGCAGAAAGCCTTGGATGATTTCATGCCTTCGGCCGAAGGCGATGAAAAAAAGCTACAGATTTTTGCAGCAGTGATCGAATGCACGGACAAGAACTTTCTACCGGAAAAATTCCGTGATGGCATTGGATCCCCTGAAGCCCGTGCCGCCCTATTACAGAGATTTCGTCAACTTCGTCTATCTGTGGAGGCCCAGTAATGTCAGGCGTTTTTCTTGGTATCAACAGTGCATATCACGAACCGGCCGCATGCATCATCATGGATGACAAGATTGTGGCCATGGCGGAAGAGGAAAGGTTCAACCGTTTTCGTCACGGCAAGCTCGCCTTGATCGACAACTCGGATGAGCTACCCATGCAGGCCATAGAGTTCTGTCTCG
>CAYSLH010000380.1:0-3701 GCA_964431605.1 uncultured Myxococcales bacterium | reverse complement strand
ATCAGTCGGGCGTGGGCCCTTATATGCCAGTGCGGGTCCATACTCAACTCATCAACACTCCCGTATGGCCAGCCAAGACCCATCCCTTGGATCTGTTCATAGATGGACCTGGGTTTAAAAGCGCGTCGAGGTGCTTCTGTGGCCAGTGGAGAATCGAACCCTGATATACAGATGTCCACTTCTTGCTCTGCCGGCCAGGTCCCAGGCACTCCAAAGGATGCAACAGAATATCCTTCCATGTGCGCTTGCGAAAAGACAGTGGGGACCAGCCTGTCTGTGGCGTCCACTAAGCGAAGTGCATACTTACCGGGAGGCCTTCTTACGAAATTCACCATGCCGTGCCGACCCGGGTTCAGGCCTGTGAGAGCCGAGGTCCATGCTGCCATCGAAGTATCCGGAGTGGTGGTATGAACCCGTCCGAAGGCGCCATCGGCTTTTATCCTGGCAAGGTTCGGGAGCTTGCCCTGTGCGAGCATACGCTCAACGATGGACGGTTCTGCGCCATCCCATCCTACCACGAGCAACTTACTTGCCTTCAAGTGTTCCTCCACGTCATTGTAACGCAACAACCAGGAAGGTGCGGTCGGATATTTACGAGCATTGTTGCAAAGCAAAAAAGGTCACATGAGCTTCACTGAGTGTATCCAAGGGAACGCAGCTGTTCCTCCGTGGCCTGATCCACCTCTACGTGTGCTGGAACAACATCTGGTGACGGAGCTTTGGCCTGTGGTCCTTTCTCGATTAATTCCTGCAGCCTCCCGACCATGTCCTGGTTCGTGGTGGATAGATTTTTCTTTTCCCCAGGATCGTTGCTCAAGTCAAATAGTTCCAGTGGAGCCAATCCCCTGTGGTTGTCTTTGTTTGCGATCACAAGTTTCCAATTGCCAAGACGCACCGCGTGGAGTTTGCTGCCTTGATGATCCACCGATGCGAACACCGGCCGGTCGGCTAATGTCATGGCTGACTCCAGATTTATTCCAGGCAGGTTTTCGGTGTTTTTTACCCCAGCTTGCTTCAAAATAGTGGGTGCCAGGTCTATGAGAGACACGGGGGTGGTGACCTTGATGCCGGAATGTTTTCCCTCGGGAAAATGCACCACTAGAGGCACCCTGACCAGCTCGCGGTAAATGCTCGTTCCGTGCCAGAAGTGTCCGTGATCGGCGAACTCCTCTCCATGGTCTGCCGTTATGACAATGAGCGCCTTGTCGTATATTCCTTGTGTCTTGAGCCATTTTATGAGTTTGCCCAAGAGGGTGTCCCAATGCGAGACTTCCTGTTGGTATAGCTTTCGATACTCTTTTGCTTTTTCGATGGGTGGGTTCGGGTTTTCCACCCTGGCCACGGCAGTTCCATCGTATGGGTGTGCGAAGTAAGGATCGTGTGTCTCCATGTAGTGAATGTAGGCAAAAAATGGTCGACCGGCTTTTTCCAGGGGTTGAAGGAGATCCTCGGCTTGTTGTGTAACCCTGTATCCTTCAGCATAGTAAGAAGACACCTGCCTGTGTCCGGGGAAGAACCTCAGCCTGAATAATCTCCATAATTCCACCAGGAATAACCTGCGCGCCGACACTGGTGCCATCAAGTACGGTCTTGGAGCCAGGTAACCCCAAACATCGAATCCCCTTCCAAGACCGAATGCGGGTGCGAGATTTACGTTGGTTACCGATGCCACGGTGATGTATCCACGTGATCGCAGCATGCCGGCCAAGGTCGGAAGATTTTCAGGGAGACGATCTGACTTGTGCATGGTTTTATGAACATCAGCTGGTTGACCCGTCAGGATTGAAGCCACAGATGGTCTGGTCCAGGTAGATGCGGACCATGCTTCAGAAAAGACTGTGGCATGTTTTGCGAACTCGTCAAAATTGGGGCTCGCCTTGGGACTGTTACCATAGGTGCCAAGCGCATCAGCCCTCAGAGCATCCGATACTATGATGATGACTGGGGTCCTATTGTCCTTGCCTGTGCCTTTTTGCACCTCAGGTAAGGCTTTCGAGGTGACTTCCATGGCCCTGCCTGACAGTAGTCCAACTGCATAGAGCACCAACGTTATCATGAGCCACTTTTTGTGACTGTCCACCATGGATCTTCCCACAAGCCCCCCTAGTTGGGAGAGGATGAGGGTGAGCACCGGCATGCCGATCATTGCCGCCCAGCCGGCTACTCCAGCAGATCCGATAGACTCGGCCCACAAGTCACGCCAAATCAAAAATCCAGCAATACCGGACGAAAGGATGAATGTCGGCCATATGCAGGCACTGGAGACAAGGGATAGTATTCCGAAGTCTTTTCGCCTTGCTTTTCCTCCAAAAAACAGTCCCCATAAAAACCCGGTTCCAATCCCCACCAGGCCATACAGACCTGTCGCGTATATTATGGAGGGCAGGTGAAAGGGAGCAACATAGAATGATTCCACAAGTCCCAGGAATGCGAGACACACGCCAGCTGAAGCAGCAGGAGCGAGAAGTAACTGGGATGTAGTGGAAGTTCTCAGGTCTTTCATTACTCTGCTCCCCCTTGCACTTGCCTGCGACCTGTAGCTGCGTCCGGGCGTGACTTTACCCAGGCCGCAGCTCTTTTGACTACGGCAAAGAGGCTGTCGTCTTGTTCAGGTCTGGATGCCGGTTTGACAATCCACACAGCCCCTCCCAAGAGACTGTAAATTTCTCCTGCCAAAAATCCAAGGAATCCTAAAATGGCGGCCTGTCCCGCATCTACTCCCACCGCCGAGAGGAAAAAAACGTAAGTACCTTCCCTGACACCTATTCCAGCTATTGACAGGGGAACCAGGGTCGCCGCAATCATAAGGGGACCTATGAAAAGGATTTCGCTGGCAGGTATGTCAACACCAACCGCTCTAGCCGTGGCTACGTACATGCTTGCGGTGGCGCCGTGTACGATGAGTCCAAGCAACACAGCAAGGGCCAACCGTCCCTTCTGTCGTCCAAATTCACCTACCACTTGTGCCATCCTGGCAAGGGCCAGGGAAATTTTTCTACCACGTTTTCGCAAACGTCGTCCCACGCCCAAAAACAATCCAGGCCAGACCAGCATCAAGGCCGATATGGCTATGGGTATGCACATTACTGCGGCGATAAACCACAGGGCTTTGTGTGGCAATAATCTCATTCCAAATGGAAGGGCAATCATGGCCAGGGTGGACAGGGCGAACAGGCCGATCACCTTCTCCACCAGGGTTACTGCGAAACACTTGGCAACCTGACGGGTTCTGACAGAAGCGTAGTAGGTGCGATACGCATCCAGTCCAATCGTGGAAGGCAGAAACGAGCCAAGGAACCTTCCTATGAGATACGCTCCAGCTAAATCCTGGGTGGGCATTTTCAAGTCTTGGCCATCCAGTAGTACCTTCCACCTTACGATGCCCGCACCTATTCCAATGCCCTTGATCAGCACGGCAAAAGCAATCCAGCTCAGGTCCATTTTGCCGAGCCATTGGGATATACGATGGATGTCCGTGTGCATCAATAACAAGACGATGAGCGCGATGCTCACCGAGGCTCTGATGATCCATCTTGCAATTCGCACCAGCTCAGCTTTTCCTTTTCTGCCTTCAGGGTTCAAATCAGCTCCTTGGGCCTTGGTGTAACTATCCAAAGTATGGAGCAAATCTAGACCAGTGGGAGGGTCCTGGCAACAGTTGATTTGCATTCTTTCAACACAAAGCGAATTTTCTTATCAGG
>CAYSLH010000379.1:0-3710 GCA_964431605.1 uncultured Myxococcales bacterium | reverse complement strand
AGAACTTTCGTAGGTCCGCGACAGGCGTAGCTGCCCGTAGCTGCGAGCCACGTCGGACTACAGTGGTGCTATTTACCAGGATCTCCTCGATCCCGCAGTGGCAAAAGCCCTGGCCTGCCTGGCCCTCCTGACCGAGGCAAGAAATCCTTCGTAGTATGAGTATGAATCGAACCTTTCGTCTTGCTGGGTGTATGATTCAGCTCTTTCCATCAGCCAGGTTGCAGACCGATGCCCGAACATGTCTCTCTGCCCAATGTCATCAGGCCCGAGCATGGCAAGACTTTGTGCGTCGTTGGGATGAGCATCGACAATCCACATGTCTCCATCTGCTTCACCCAAGAGGTAGCTTCCTTCAAAATCGGCGGTTTTTTCCGTGGCGCTCATGTCTCCCCTCCGTCAAAGGTTTTGTTTTATCACAGCCCACATCAGGCCCAGGGTGGCGGCCCAGCCCTTCAGTAGTGACTCCAGGTCGAAATCCGGCGCATCCTCCAACTGACTGATCAGTTCGGCAAGACGGGCCGGGGGCTGGTGTCTCAATCTCTCCAGCCTCTTGTCTGCAGGCAAGTCGCCAAGGTCGCGCAACCTCTCCAGACTCGCCTCGTGCTCTATCCAATCTTTTGCGTTCGCAGAGCCAGTGGAAAACCAGTGTTCCTCTCTGTCCTGAAAATCCAAACGCAGTCTTGCAAGGAGCGCCTCCATTCGCTCCAGTTCCAGGGGCAGGTTCAACATTCTCCGAACTTCTCGTCTCAAGGCCTCCTGGCAAACCCTGGAGACATTCAGCGCCTTGCGAACCCGCACGTCCGAAAGTTGACGCTTGAGATCGTCCGGGATGGATATAGTTATTCTTGGCATTTGTATGCATAATTTTAGTCAATAAAATACATACTCTGTACTGAGACATGGATCAAGTTTTTGACCAATAATTCGTCAATGAATCCGGTTTGTGATGGATTATCAGTGTGTTACCAAAAAGATCCCATAGGGACAAAAAAGCTTTCGCCCATACGCGACCATGGAAGGAGATCTAACGAAAATACACGGGAAACTCGAAAGAATCGTTTACCTCGACCCACAGGGTAAACTCCCAGGGCTTGTGAAGCAGATCCTTGTATTCCAGGAGCCTTGCCAGGGTGATTTTTATCCTAAGGTTGATGTTCTGCCGTCTTGTCTGTCCTGCCGGGACTTCTATTCTGTCCAGGAAAACCGTTCCAAAGGGTTTTTCATTGTTTTGCACTTCCAGCCGTGAGTGCTCGATGAGCACATCCAGCTCTGTCGGGTTGGTAATTTCCACGTCCACGGAGAGCCCCACTGACAGGTCGGAAAAGCTTGGGGGATCAATGCTGAACGATCCCCAGTCAACCGAGTACTTACACTTGAGAATCTGGGTCTTGGCGCTGATGGAACCAGCCAATTGTCCAAACACGTAGCCACTGGCGCCTAGGATTGCCAAAATCATGACAACTCCCAACAGCCGAAAGGACAAAGGAGATGGTGTCATTTTTTTTGCGGTGGGCAGCAACCTGGCAGCCAACCAAGTGCCGGCTGAAGCGGCTGGAGCAACTGTCAACACGTGTATTGCCAAAAGCACTGGGACCACCAAGTTCATCGGCTGGCCCTTCAACAGGTTCGACGCAATGATGCTCGGTGCCAGGAAAAACGCGGCAAAACCAAAGGAAGCCAGTGGTCGGACAAAAAAAGTTCGTACCATGCGTCCGTACCCCACGCGATGGCGTAAAAAAAGCGGGCACAAAAAAATTATATCGAAGAAGACAAACAGCACCAGGTAGGACAGGACCTTCCCCAGCAACCTTGTCCCGGCAAATGGAGGATAAGACACCCAGAAGATGACGCTATATGCCGCAGCCCACAATATTGCGTATTTTATTTCCTCTATGGCCTGGCGCCACAAGGGCCATGGCTGATGCCCATAAGGTAATAGGGGATTGTGATGCTCTATCCGGCGCGAAAGCATCTCCTTGAAAACAAAGCAGCTCAAACTGATGACGGTCATAGAGCCGTTTACAATGAAATTTGCCAGGACCTGGCTCCCGAGTTTTCCGAAAAATTTATCGAACACCAGCTTGCCGGCCATGCGCCAATTTTCAGGGAATATGAACTCCAGTAACGACTCTTTGGCCTCCGGACCGAGAGTTTTCATCACCACGGCAAAAGCTGTCACCACCCCAGCCGCAACCAAGAGGTATGAAAAAAAGATGCTCCAGGCTCGTCTGTCCAACAAGCGCCAAAAAATAAAAAATGAAGCAGGCCCGTCTCCCAGTCCTTGCCAAAATCCAACTTCCTTCTGCACCGATGGTGACAGAAGATTTTTATCCATTTGATCTTTACCGGTCATGAAGTAAAGGTCGCAACGCTAAGACCATGAACATCAATGGTCCAATTGTTCCTGGTCGTCTGAAGTCGTGTCTTGGGATGAAGAAGCCTGCTGTGGGATGGGCGAGGTTTTCTGCCCGTGATCGAACTCTGCGATAAGCTCGAACTCGTCATCGAACCACTCGGAGTTGGCAAAGTGTGCAGGCGAGGTGGCCTCGACGTCCACACCACGGAACTCCGTATTTGCAGCCACTATCTCCGGGCGGCTTTTCCATGTGTCGTACTTGAACTTGGAAAACAGCCTCTTCATGGACTCATCGCCGTTTTGCTCCAGGTGCTTTCGGAGTTTTTCGTAACAAACGCGTGCGCCCACCGAGCAGACCTTGCAGTGCTTGGAGAAATCAAAGACACGATACTGGATTGTGTGAGGATAGCCCATTAGTCGATTGATCATAATGTCGAGCAACTGTCCCACGTCATACACCGTGCCTATCAACTCACTGGCGGCATCCATCATCACGTCTATGTCCGGGTCATCGAACTCACGCTTGGTGTATCGCCACAAGCTGATCTTGTCATCGTAGAGATCTTCCAGCTTCGCCCACCTGGCCCTCGGTGGTTCCACGCTCAGGAGCTTTTCTTCGTCCAGGTACAACATCGTGTGGGTGTCACGCCAGCGCGAAAGCTCGCCGAACACCTTTTTCTGGTTGTGTCGTATTCCCCAGTAGCCTAGCCTGATGTGCAGGTTGTACCATTCGGTTGTGGAATCGAAGTTTATCACGTCCCCTGGCTGAATCATGGGTAGGATCTTGTTGAGGAAATCTACTTTTCGATCTGCCGGCCCTCCCATCGTATCGGCCTCCTGCTTCGCCCGGCAATGGTGACCGGGGAAAATTATTGAAGTTGACCTTGCCGCGTTTGGTTCGAGACCTTATAATATGAGTAGCTCATTGGCAACTGGAATGTGCTTTCGCTCCTTATAGCGAACTATCATTCCCATGTATTTTATCTATCATGGGGGCGACCTGGTTTCGACGGGGATGCGATGGCCAGAGGCGCATGTCGAGGCTCCGGACCTCGCTAAAACCGGAAACCTTATATCTGCCGATTCGCAGATGCCTCTGGCGGCTTAGCGCCGCCCGTTCGCCCGACCTTTTCCTGGGAGGCCGGTGCGGGCGTCATTATCCAGGATAGCCTTGCGTAGGTGTACCTGAGCCTGCGTTCGTGCGAATCCAAACAGGGACCCTCCTCGTACCGCCTGCCCGTGGGCGGCACGTGGTGAACTGAGCACGGGATAAACATGTAGTGGCTCTGGTCGGGTCATTTTCGGACGCGGGTTCGATTCCCGCCGCCTCCACCATTTGAAAAAAGACAACCCG
>CAYSLH010000378.1:0-3722 GCA_964431605.1 uncultured Myxococcales bacterium | reverse complement strand
TACTGGGCACACTCCCATTGTGGAGATCATTCAATTGTCCGACGTGATGCACTGGTTCAAAACAATGGCACTGTGCTTCCCATGAATTTTTGTTGATTGCTCAAGCAGGGTCGATTAGGTTGTCATTCCAGATAGTGAGTGCATCCAGGATTACGAACAAAAGGGCAACATCCTGCATTTGAAAGAGAGACAGAAATGGGGACTCGCGGTCTTGCCCGTGCTGACGTGATAGTGATCGGAGCCGGACTTTCGGGTCTTTGCACTGCTGGACTTCTTGCCCGTCATGGCCTGTCGGTAAATGTAATAGAAGCACAACCCAGGCCGGGCGGATACATACAGGGCTTTTCGCGCAAGGGGTTTAGATTCGACTCGGCCGTGATGTGGCTAAACAACGTGGGTCCTGGTGGATTCGTATCCAGGATGTTTCGTGAGATTGCTCCTTCGCATCCTGAATGCAAACCCCTTGAAAGAATCTGGCGATTCAAGGGTGATTCTTTTGACTATCTCCTGACGAATCACCCTGACGATCTGCGTGATTCGCTCATCATGGATTTTCCAGGCGAAGCCAAGGGCCTGGAGCGCCTTTTCGCTCATGCAAAAGCGCTGGGTGAACGCATGCGCTCGTTGAACTTCCGAATGCGTTGCCCGGATTCCATGTCCATTGCTGAAAAATCCCTCTTCGGTCTGAAAATGCTCGCATGGTATCTGCCCGTACGACATATTCTTCGGGATTCCCTGGAAAAAGGTCTAGCTAGGTACGTAAGGGATCCTGCCATCTCCAATATTTTTTGTGCAGAAGAAAAACTTTCCGCGCTTATGGTGCCATTGGCATGGGCTTATGAAGGTGACTTTTACTCGGCACCCCAAGGAGGCAGCCAGGCATTTGTCACATGGCTTATGGAAGCATTGGATCAGCTTGGAGCGCAAGTAAATCTTGGAATACCGGTTCATAAGGTTCTTACCGATACAAAAGGTAACGCAAGTGGTGTGAAGTTATCCAACGGCACGGTAATACATGCAAAATGGGTCGTGGCGGCATGCGACGTGGAACAACTCTATGAACGCATGCTTCCCACCCATAGTGTACCTGAAAAATTTCTGGCGAAGCTCCGCGAAGCAGACCTTTACTATTCCAGCTTTAGCGTGTTTTGCGGGCTAAATCGTCCAGCCAGGGACCTGGGGTTTGGCGAAGAAATCATACGCCTCACCCGTGATGATATTCCACGAGAGCAACAGTACTCGGGAGACGCAAGGGCTTCGGCAATTTCCGTTTTTGCTCCATCTGTCAGAGATGCCAGCCTCGCTCCAGAACAAAAGGGTACGTTGACAATCCAATGTCCGGCCTATATCTCCGACCATGATCGCTGGCACACAGGGCACGAATCGGAACGGGGTGAAAGCTACAGGAAACACAAGTACGAGCTGGCACAGCAAGTGCTCGGCAGGATCGAGCAACAACTCGGAATCGAAGTCCGTAGTTCCATCGAAGAACTCTGTGTAGCCACTCCCATCACGTATTGGCGCTACACATGGAACAAAGATGGGAGCATCATGGGCGCCAAGCCCACAGACAGAAACATCAAGTCACACCTTGCTCATTACCGGACATCCATACCTCGGTTGCTGTTGGCGGGAAGCTGGGCCGAATACGGAGGAGGAATCCCCATGGCTGTCAAAGCTGCGGCAAATGTAAGCGCCATGATACTCAAAGAGGAAAAACCAAGGGCATTCCTGTCCCTCAAACGCGCCATGGATACCTGAACTGGTAGTTTGCAAACCCTAAATAGGTGAACCCTAAATAGGTGCCACCCTCTTGGTTAGGGAACCTCTTGGTTAGGGAACCTAGGCTGGGAGCACCGCCAGCAGCACCCGGGCTCAGCGGTATTTGCACATGCTAGTTGATGACCAATCCTTGAAAATCGACTATTTTCCGTGCTACACGGAAAGGAACAATGAATGGCCAATTTGACGATCACGATAGATGACGAACTCCTGAAAAAGGCACGGATCAGGTCGCTAAGCCAAGGAACGTCTGTAAATGCGCTGCTTCGAGAATATCTTGCAGCCTACGCCGGTGATACGCAGGCCATCGAGGCGCTAAAACAATTCGTCGACATGGCTCGCAACTCCAACTCGGCAAGTGGCAGTGAAGGACGAACCTGGACGAGGGATGAAATCCATGATCGATAGGATCTTCCTGGATACGAATATCCTGGTGTATGCCTTTGATGACAATCACCCTCGAAAAAAGAACCGTTCGTTGGAAATCCTCTCTGGAGCCGGCGACAACCAACAGTTCGTCATAAGCACCCAGGTGCTTCAGGAATTTTACGTGGTAGTGGTTCGAAAACTGAAGCGACCCCTCAGCCAAGATGACGCGGAGAGTGCTGTCAGGCGACTGGTCGAACTTCCCTTAGTGTTGATCGACTCACCAATGATTCTCTCGGCAATCAAGGTCAGTCGGGAACACGGTTTTTCATTTTGGGATTCACTCATCGTACAAGCCGCCCTGGAAGGAGGCTGTCGAAAACTATTGACAGAAGATATCCAACACGGCCGACAAGTTGCTTCAGTTCAAATAGAAAACCCGTACCTTTTCCCAGCCCGAGTTGAGCCAGGCCTCAACAGGAATGTCATTGTCCAACGTGATGCATCGGTTCAAAGCCATGACAAGCAAACAATATGCAATAAATAAGTGCCGAAACAGGTGTCATCCTGGCATAAACTGGTAAACTGGGGACGGAGGCACCCTAATTCACTGGAACTAAGTGACTTAATACTCCTCCGTCCCCGGAATTCGGATTTCCATGGTCACTGCCTGGGCCGAAAACCTATTGGAAACCGGATAAACCGGAGACAATGTCATCAGATGATATCTTGACCAGACCGTCATCACAATTTGCGCATCAAGGTTTATCAAATATAATGGGCTCGTAGTTTGCCTGAGTGAAAAAGGAGCCCAAAGCATGCAACATCGGATTTTTGATAATATCGGCAAGCAAGACGTCGAGCATACCATAACAGGCCAAACGATAATGGTTCGCAAGATTCTTCATTTGAGCCTTATCCTATTGCCCCTTGTTTTCTGCGTGGTCATATTTTTGATAATGTCATCTCTGTCCGTACAAGCACAGACCACTGAAGCAAACCAATCTCAACCACAAATCGAGATGCTGCTCTTGGCGCTCTTGGTTGTGGGCTTTGCAGTTATGGCTGGAGGTCCCAAACTGAAAACAATGTTGCTGAAACCAAGCCTGTTACTCAATAAAGTCAAACCATATCTTGAATCAGGTGAAGAAGGTGCAGAGAAAAAAATCGTGTCGATCCTGCTTGCCCATCAGCTGATCACAAGTGTCATCCTGCTTGCGCTTTCAGAAACTCTTGCATTGTTCGGTCTGGCCTTAATTTTTTATGCAAGCACGCAAGGCATTGACCAGCACCCCATTGTGTGGCTGGCGCTGATCCCAACCCTTCTTCATATAATGAGCGCCATTCTCACCTTTCCGTCACGCAAGTCAGTAGTGGATACAGTCTACGAGCAGATGATTCGTCCCATTGCAAGATATCAAGGATAAAGGACCACACGTTTACCGTAGTGTTGATCGACTCACCAATGATTCTCTCGGCAATCGAGGTCAGTCGGGAACACGGTTTTTCATTTTGGGACTCACTCATCGTACAAGCCGCCCTGGAAGGAGGCTGTCGAAAACTATTGACAGAAG
>CAYSLH010000377.1:0-3807 GCA_964431605.1 uncultured Myxococcales bacterium | reverse complement strand
GCTTCGAGCCCTGCCGAGAAGCCGAGGGTAGCTAGCCGTAGGCAGGACCGTACCTTAAATCACTCGCGTAGGTCCGCGACAGGCGAGGTGAAAAGATCAGAGGCAAGTGAAGTGCAGAGCCCAGAGGTTTACTGTTCCCGTATCCAACCAAGCAGTGTCACGAACGTTCAAACTCCAGTTGCCTTCCTTGGTGAAATCCTTGTCAAAGATGATATCGTCGATATGCAGATCGTCTGTGTTACCACCCTCTCCATTGTGTATCATCATCTCCTCACCACCAGGCTCTACCAAGCTGACCACGAGATCACCTATGTATGAGTGGGTGATGTCAAGGCTCAAGTGCGCCTGCAACATGCAATGGGGCAGATCGTGCACCATGAGGCTCTTGTGGATTCCCTCAGGATCATTGTCGGGAATTTCAAGGGGAGTATCATCTTCAAAGTCGGTGAAAAAATCGCAGTGGGAGATACAGCGGCCATCTTCACAGGCTAGGTATCTGCCCTCGCACTCCAGCTTGGGGTATTCATTCTTCTCATCATAGCAATCAGCGTCTGTCTCGCAGGTACCATTCACCATGCAGGTTCCGCTTCCTCCAATCACTCCATCACCTGGCAGTCCCTGACAATAGAGATCATCGAAGCATGAAAAACCGATGGACGGCCCACATGGCTCACCGGCAAGAGAAATTCGCATGGTGTGGTGACAACCACTATCCCAGGTGATAAGTCCTGAGTCTGAAGCCCAACCCTCTGAGCGTGAACCAATTCCAACACACCTAGCCTCACCCATGGGGCCGCAATTTGCTGTTTTTATGTTCGCCCCTGTGTCAGCCCAGTACCATCCCTCTGTGTCAGTGCCGATGTTGAGACATACCGGACGATGATCGGTATAATCATGAGCTGGTTTGGTAAAATAGTAATACATCATGGAGACGCCGAAATCAGTGACACTTTCGTCTGTAAGCAGCAAAATTTGCGCCTTGTTTCCAGAGACGGTAACACTCGCCCCGGATGCATCTCCCGTAAGCACAGATACAATATTGTCCTGCCCATCGTAGACCACCACATAGTCATATCCCCATTCTGTTTGCAACTGGTCGAATGGCAGAATCAACGATGTCGCAACTTCGGGAGCCTCCAAAGTCCACCATCTTTCGGTGTTGTTTGAATATGGATGTTGAGACTCCACGTTCGCAGGCATCTCCACCTGTACTACTTGCTCTGAATATTCTACCGAATTCATTTCAGAAACATCTCGTCCAGCACAAGCTGCCAGGGACAACAAGGCCGAACCCGCCAAAACCCAACTCACTTTTTTCATCTCTTCCCCCTTTCGCCAGGGTAGGCTTAGTTTTCCATAAACCAAAGCTTCAAAAACAGACAGGCGCCACCAAGCAATACCCGTGCCAAACAACCCGGCATGCTGCCGTCCCATAACCCCCTGTAATAACGAATATATCTTAATCTAAACGGATGTTTAATCCCTGCTTCTGTATCCTTGGCAACACAGAAAAAACACAGGCATCCTAAAATTCACGAAATTCTAATGCATATTCCACCGAGTAGGATTATGTATACAAATGTAGCATTTTGTATCCCATGAGTAACAGCTTTATACTTCTTTTTGAGACTGTTTTTCCTTTGCCATGTCATGCTTGAGCCAAAAGTGGTAAGCGAGCATTAGTATTGCCGAGCCAAGACCAATGGCCAGGAATATTCCCCAGCCCAGGGCGTTTTGATGGGGGTCCAAGTCCAACAACCCGTCAGGTCGCTCTACTGCGCCCTTGCACATAACCTCGTTGAAAATGGCCGCGCCAACAGGTCCTCCGAGTATGGCACCTATGGCAACGGGTAGATTGACGTACCCCAGGAACAATCCAACCTGTCCCTTTGGAGCCATGGCGCCAACGTACTCGTATGCTCTGGGGGCTGCGAACAGTTCACCAAACGCGACTATTCCCACCGTGGCCATACCCACCACCGAAGCGATGGGAGCAAGGTCCCACCAATCGGCCCTGATGTCCGTAGCAAGGAATATCGGCAGCACGTTAATCACGAAAGCCAGTGCCACCACCACGTTTCCCACAATGATGGACACAACCGGCCGCATCTTGCCGAACAACTTGGTGATAATCAATTGGAACGCCACTATGACGAACGGGTTGGCCATGGTGTATACGTCCACTGCGGGATCTGTCTCCAGGACTCTTTTCCAATACAAGGGCATGACGTTATAAACTTGGTTGTACAGGAACCAAAACCCTGAAGTTGCGATCAAGAAAAACGTAAAGCGAGGGTTTTTCAGTACGAGGATCATATCCGCCAGAATCTGCCCGACTGTTTTTTTGTCTTTTTTGTCTGCCTTGGAAGAATCAGCAGTCAGGTCATCCGGGTCTGTATATTTAAACAACACCACGAAAAAAGCGATGACACTGAAGACCACACCCACACCCCAAACATAGCTCAAATCAAACCTGGTCCTAATCACCCAGGATGTGACTCGGCCCATGAGTGAGCCAATGTTGATGGTCATGTAAAACAAGGCAAAGGCCAAAGTTGCCTTGACCCCTGCCGTTTTCTGTACCGTGCCGGATACACACGGCTTTATAACGGAACCACCAAGTCCTATGAGAACGATACCCATGACCAACATCACAATGGTTGGGACATTGGCCCAAAGCTCGCTCGTGACCTCCTGGTGCATCTCGCCCACACCGAACCACACCGGAGCCCCTACCACCAGGTAGCCTGCAGCCAATAGCACAAAGGCCACTAAAAGAGATCTCTTGAATCCCACCTGGTCGGCTATGGTGCCTGAGAGAATGGGCATGAAATACACTAAGCCCCACAACACGGTAGAGCTCAACACGCTCGGCCAGTATGAACCAAGACCCAACATCCCGAAGTATGGTACGACCCAGGAGGCTACGGAATAATACGCGGATCTTTCGAACAATTCGGTCAGGTTCGCAAACCAGAACGCAGACGGGAAAGACGCTTTTCCCTTTTTATCTTCTTGAGGTTGCTGCACTGAATCGTCTGGCATGAAGTTCTCCAAACTTTGCTATTTCGAGTAATTCAAGGGTCTTACCCTGTTTTTATCTATTCCGTCAAGACTGACTAGCCACCGGAATATATATACTTTGGAAAATCAATATGTTACTCCTGATCCATCCCCTTTCTTCTTTTGTACATGCCTTTCCCTCTCGATCATGTTTTGGACTTGACTCTCGTCGTAACTTGTGATTATTATACGATAATTTCAGTCTTTTTCCGAGTTTTCCGGCAAAGAAAGGAGCCACCAGGCATGTCACCGGTAAAAAAATCATTTTTCACAAGGCGCTTTTTCAGGCATCTTTTTTTATTACTTTCAACAACATCGGTCTTGTTCATTTCTGCCTGTGGTAACAGTGAATCCGGCGCCAGTTGCTCTGATGGAGTGAAAAATCAGAACGAAACGGATATCGATTGCGGTGGAATATGCTCAACTTGCGAAAATACAAAAAGTTGCCTTGTGGATTCTGACTGCACCAGCCATCACTGCGAATCGGGCAAATGTGAATCCTATGCTAGCGAGACATGCACAGACCAGAAAAAGAATCAGGACGAGACAGACATCGACTGCGGGGGGTCGGCCTGTGACCCGTGTGCAAATGGAAAAGCATGTCTGAGGTACACAGACTGCGAATCAGGTTTCTGTGACAACGGCGTTTGCAAGAGCAGTGAACAAGATCTGTGCCCTGACGACCCTGACAAAACCGAACCTGGTCAATGTGGCTGCGGTGTTGCGGATACGGATTCGGACTCG
>CAYSLH010000376.1:0-3840 GCA_964431605.1 uncultured Myxococcales bacterium | reverse complement strand
GGTTACATTTGAGCTCTTCAGCAAGCGAACCGTGTTTTAAAATCCTATTTAAAAGAATGTGTTATTCTCAAAAATTCCAGGAGCGTTAAAACGCCAAATCCGCTGGCTCCCTTTGGACTGAACCCATACTTTTCGTTTAAAAATGCAGGGCCTGCAATATCCAAATGAGCCCAAATATGCTCTCCTACGAACTCTTTGAGAAACAATGCAGCAGTGATGGCACCTCCCCATCTCGTTCCAGTGTTTTTCATATCAGCCACCGGCGAATCCAACTGCTTGCGAAGGGCCTTGATGAGGGGTAAACGCCAGAGGTCTTCTCCCGCCTTTTCTCCTGCTTTTACTAATGCCCTCGCTAGAGGCTCGTTATTCGAAAACATTCCTGCAGTATATGGCCCAAGGGCCACCACGCAAGCTCCTGTCAGGGTGGCCAAATCGATGATCAAATCTGGTCTCAACTCACTTGCATAGTCCAGGGCATCGGCTAAAATCAGCCTTCCCTCCGCATCGGTGTTTGTTATTTCAACGGTTTTTCCAGACCTGGATTCCAGTATGTCACCCGGTCGGTAGGAGCTTCCATCAGGCATGTTTTCGCATAACGGCATTATCCCGTCAATCTCCCACGGTACTCCAATCGTTGATGCAGCGTCCATGACCCCAAGCACTGTCGCGGCTCCTGCCATGTCTGATTTCATGTCCGGCTGCGAGGCAGGAGGCTTCAAAGATAGTCCACCTGAATCGAAGGTGATGCCTTTTCCCACAAGGCATATGCGTCCGGCCGTCTTTGTTTTTGGGGTGTAGTTCATGTGGATGAAATGCGGCTCATGTATACTCCCAGCACCTACGGCCATCAACATACGCATACCCTCTTGATCAATTTTTTTTCTCCCAAGGACTTTGATCTTTACTCCTTTTGACCTGGCAACCTTTCGTGCTTGTTTTGCAAAGGTCTCTGGCGTCATTATGTTCGATGGAGAATTCACCAGGTCCCTGGTGAGCATGACGCTGGATGAAGTTACTTCGGCAAGATGGAGGGCATCTCTGAGTTCTTTGGTGATAGAAGGAGGCATTCTGCTGCCGTTGGCGGCAATGATCAGAGTGCATTTTCTGAGGATCTTCTTTTCTTCCTTTTCTTTGGTCTTGAGCGAATATGTGTATTCTCCCAAGGCCAGTCCTTCGGCTAACAAGCGAACGATATCCCGAAGCTCCATTCGTTGAATCTTTGGCACAACCACCGCCATATCTCGTGCTTTGGCGGATTTTGCAGCTGCGCATATGTGATAGGCCAACGACCTCAGCCTAAATGAAACCGAAGTATTTTTGTCTGAAGTCATGCCGACTAACAAAACTCTTTTTGGCTTCAGTTTCGGCGTCGCAGTAATATCCAACTTGTGTCCCTTTTGGGCACTGAAGCCCTGTAGCTTCATAAGATCCTTCAGCGCACCACCGGATGCTTTGTCCACTGCTTCTAAAACCGGATCTTTTCCATGCCCCGTCGACACCATGGCCAAAAACTGAGTTTGAAAACTCGTTACTTCCGCAACCTTCAAAGTTATCTTCATGCGTTCCTCCATGGAACTTTGGCGGTTCATACAACATATAGAACATCTATGGTTACTAAAATTGATGAAAAAAATAAATGAATATTGACACTCGATGCCTTTGCATGTTCCCCTATTCACAGTTCAAAGTAGCCGTATGTGATAACCTTTTATGGATCTGATCCTGGGTCCCGGGTTCAAGGTACATGGCGCGTATTTCCATCTCGGTAAAGTATTCATTGTTGGTGCTTTCCAGCATTTTGGCAACTTCCGTTCTCCTGAGTTGGTTTGTCATGGATATAATATCGACCGAGGTGCGCGCGCAACTGGTTCAAAGGGGAGAATCTATTACCCAGCAACTTGCATACGCTCTGGCTCCACTATTGCTTTCCAGAGATGACGCAAAAGTAAAGGCTGCCCTGAACAAACTCTTTGAAAAAAGCGACATCGTGGATGCTACCATAATAGACACAAATGAGAGGCTTGTGGTGGCAGATAGGGAAACCTCAAGGGTGGGGAAGCCTTTCTGGGATTCAAAGATTGACTGGAAAAACTGTAACGGCATGTTAGATGATCTTTCTTCAGATAGACTCGTCTTTTTACGTGCTGCGTCTTTTTCCAATGTTCGAGTGGGATGCGTAATTGTCCAGATCAGTAAAGTTGCTCTGACCAAAACCCTAAGAAAGGCAACAACGAGAGTCCTATATCTTACAGTGGTGATTGCGCTCGTAATCATTGCATTGAGCTTCATTATGTTGCGTAGGACTCTCAAACCCTTATCTAGGGTTATAGATGGGACGAGGAAAATAGCAGATGGACTTTTCTCCACAAGGATTGGCCTCAAGACAAGGGATGAAATCGGTGAATTGGCAGAGGCTTTCGATGCCATGGCTGCAAGAACCGAATTATTTTTCCGGTATGTGGACAAGAGCATCGCAGAGCGTCTGGTGAAGAACGAAGACCTGGCACGCCCAGGCGGAAAGATGAAACAGGTCAGTGTACTGTTTGGGGACATGCGGGGGTTTACGCAATTGTCCAATGAATTGACTCCAGGCGAGGTGGTTTGGATACTAAATACATATTTTTCTTTATTTTTTCAGGTGGTGCATCACTTCGACGGAGTTGTGGACAAGACCATGGGTGATGCGATCATGGCCTTTTATGAACCGTATACTTCAAAGGATACGAGTAACGCCAGACGCGCCATCATGTCTGCCATTGCCATGAGAGCTTCAGTGTGGATACTTTCCAATGCAGTCAACGAAGCCATCAGGATGAAGGCTCCACTGAAAATTCCTCCATGCAATTTCGGATTTGCAGTGGCAACGGGGAGACTGATTGTGGGAAATATCGGTTCAGTCTACCACCTTGATTATACTGTCTGTGGTCCTGCCGTAAATCTTGCATCCAGGCTGCAACAGGATACTCGCAAGGGAGAGGTGATCATGGACAGGTTTACGGCAATGGACGTTGAAGAACTCGTTGAGACCAGGCAACTTCCGCAGGTGCTTCCAAAGGGATTTTTGCCATCCCATGAGGTCACGCCTTTTTTGGTAATCGGGCTCAAGGAAAAAAAACGTAAAGAAATTTCAAACCTATTGGGAAGAATGTTTACTCGTGACTTTTTTATGAACCAGGTTCTTGCCGACAATATCGATGGACGGCAGATCTCCCTGGACCACCGACTACGTTGGGCTGAAGGCATGCTGGCTGTCAGTAAAAGAGTACTTGATTCATCATCTACGGACTTTATTGTAACCTAGGGTTACACAATTTACGGGCTCTGCAGTTCCAGGATTTTTCGCAATTTGATGAGAATCTTTTCAGGTTGTGTATCTATGTATATCCAATCGAAAGCACCCAACTCCTTTGCCTTGGAATCAGGATCTTCGTTTTCTTTCTCTATTAGGACCAACAGGAAAAGATCTTCCCTCTGGTTGATTAAGTCACAAATCTCTTTTATATCTTTTTGCTCAGCACATACAAGCGCTATGCATGGGAAGTTTTCGCTCAGAACATTATTGACTTCCTCAATGCCTTTGCATTCAAAGGCTGTGTATCCAAACCCTTCAAGGATAAAGGCCAGTGCATGAACGGGTTCGCATGCACTGCAAGCCAGCAATACGCTGGGTTCAGGAGTAGCTTCATATGCGTCGAGCATGGCCGCGAAAAATACTCCCCCTGCGACCTTTCGTCAATCTTAATTGGGACCTTAATAGGGGACGGAGGTCTAACCCGGGGCCCGGAAAGATATTTTTCCCCAAGTTTCCCGTGCTCACATTTTGCGTACTTCAAGATTGTT
>CAYSLH010000375.1:0-3845 GCA_964431605.1 uncultured Myxococcales bacterium | reverse complement strand
ATGGTCCCGTACATACCCAAATCAGAATGAATATTTCCATTGAAAACGTTCACGAGTATGGGGACAACCAAGGCATTTTGGATACGCATCCAATCCACTATTCCTATCATCCCACAGGCTCCCCACAAGATGATAACGTCGGGGTGACTACTTGGGGAAATCCGTAGTTTCATGAAGTAGACCCCGTATTCCGGATCAGTTGAGATATTACTCCAAACGGCTCTATGATATGGTGTCAGCCTCTTGGTTAAATACCTTCTCTACTGCAACGCGTCATTAAAATTCATCTGACCCAACTCCCTGTTTTATAAGAATTGACGCACCTTTGACGCGCGTCAAAAAATCAAAGTTTACCTCTTTGTCTTGGAGGGCTAACGGGATTACTACTAGTGAACAATGGGAAGCTGGTACTCTTTCCGGCACATGTGTGCGCAACAGGGCGCGAACTTGCAAGATATACACGCTATCCAGGTCAATCATTTTTCTCAGCCAGCCTATTTAACAAAAACCTGGCATCCTTGATGAAACGTAGGGCTGCCTGGTAAACCATTTCGGCCTTGTCCTGATTATAGATGTGGGCGGTTGTGTTGCGAGCATCGCCGTAGCCGAACCATGGAAGCGGATCTTCAATAAGCCCCTCACGGGCGGACACGCGAAAAAGTTCCTTTCTCGTGCGGGTCAGATCCGTATCGCTCGTTCCATCGTGGTCAGCGACCGTTCCAGGCTACTCAGATCCAGCGCCATGATCTTCCTCCGATTTTCGCTGATTCCCGGTCGGATATTGAAGCATGAATTCGATTCTTCCGTCAAATCCCTATAAAAAAACGATGGATAACGATCCCTAGAGGGACAGCTTCGTTGCCATGGTCTCCTAGCTGCCAAAATCCCATATAGACTGGATTGTCAGATCTATCACGTATCCGAGCGAGCCCTACAAAGTAAACTTGATAGTCACTGGCACCCAGCCTGCCACATAAGGATAGGGCTCAGCCATGTGCAATATCTTTTCCGCTACTTGCTGCAAACACACAGGACCACTCGATCCGTAGACTCTCTTGCTCTCGGTGTATCCATGTGGGCTGATACGAAAACGGATTTTTATTACTCCCTGTTCGAAACGGCAGGAACCGGACGTGTGATGAATCAACGGTGTTACTTCGTCAATGCGCGCCTGGATGATCTTCACCAGTGGCCTGGGATCACCACCCGGATCCAGGTCAGAAGAATCGTCAATTTTCTCCGGTTCAAACGAGTCCTGTTCCGAGCCAGGCATGAACTCGTGCTGCGCCATTTCCTCATCCGCAGACTCCTTTAAAAACTCCAGGTCCGCCAGCTCCGATTCATAAAATGGCACTGGTCTGGAGTTGAAAGCCTTTGTGCTCGAAACCGTAACCCGGTATTTCACGCTTGGTCCGCTTGCTCGCACCCGCTCTACAGGGTCGGCTCTCTTTATCACCTCGCCGCCTTTTCCAGGCTCAGGCATGGCCGGGAGCTTTATCATCTCTATCTCCACGGCACGGGGTGTTTCAAGCGGTATGGAGCGAATCCAGACCATGGCCCCAGCCACAAACACCCATACATGGATGTTGATGGAAATCAGCAGTGAAAGTGAAAACCTCATGGCTCGGTCTTCAAAGTATCAATCGGTTCCGCACACAAGGGCCAGGGCTTCTAGTGCCTCTGCATTTACCTCGGAGATAACCTGCCCCACGAAAGGCTCCGGCATGTAGTCGTTGTACACAGCGTATGAACCCTTCTCGAGCATGGTCGATTTAAACCAATGGGCTCCCCTGAGTCCAACTGCTCTGTCGTAAGGGGTCCCATCCACCATGGCCATGATGGCATAGGCCGTTGGCTGGGTCTCGTTGGACAACCACGCACCGTTGGCCTGCTGGAACTTCACCAAGTCCTTGCGAAAACGCTCCACCACAGCCTTGTAATGCCCAAGGTCCAGTTCGGAAAGAGCCACCACCAATGCGGCGCCTGAAAGCAAGGAGTAACGGGTGTTCTTTGTGGGTTTGTACCAGTCGTCCATGCGACCTATCACATCGTCCGCCATCTCGTATGCGTACGTCCTGTCCGAGACAGCCAAAGCAGCCCTAATGCCCAAGGCCGTATCGAAGCCCAAAAGGGCTGGTGTCTTTGCTCTGCCTGCGGCTATTCGGGAGACTTCCTTAGAACCTGCAGGTGAACGTTTTTTCACCAGATGGAAGGCCATGAGCGCCGCATCACGATATACCGACCGACCGGTGGTATGGGCAATATCCGCTAAAAACTCCACGTCTGCTTTGTATGGTAGATTATCCACCGACCAGGTGCCTTTAGCAGCAACAAGTCCATCTGCATACCTGAGTGCAGCATCCAGATACCTTTGCTCGTTCGACACCTCGTACGCCGACAACAAGGCACGGGCGGCGAGCCCAGAGACGTTTTTCGATACTTGCCCGTCGTTCACCCTCCAGGACCATCCCACCTTGGTGGACTTTGCAGGCTTTTGCACGGCCACCAGAAAATCAGCAGCACGTGTCATGGCAACACAAGCGTCTTGTTGAAAATTGTCCTTGTATTGAGACGCGACCATGGGTGAGTCGGCCCGACTCGACTGCCAGGCACCCACAAGAAACAAGACCAGAGCTAAACGTTTCATGACAACCTCCCTTAGCGTCATGGGATCTACAATATAACAATTATCCGACCTGTGCGCTATGGGGGGACTGGGAGACTATTCAAACTTACGAAAACCCGATAACGCCAATGCCAAGACTACCAGTATCCAAAAACCATGTCGTGGATCAGAGCCCGCCTGGCTGCAGGCACAGGAGCAACCAGAGCCAAGTAGTTCGCAATTATCCTGGGGAATACACAATCCGTTGAAACAACTTTTACAACCTCCACACACAGTGCCATTGGGCATGGCATCATGCATGCAACCTGCCTGGACTGAACACGAATCCTCTGTACAAGGATTACCGTCATCGCAAACGCTCTCATCGTCAGGAATACATACTCCCGTGTGACAGCTCGCCGCTCCACACTGACCACCTCCACATGTGGTTCCATCAGCCAAGGGAGAACTTATGCAACCTGAGATGGGATCACATGTATCAGAGGTACAATCGTTGCCATCGTCACAGACCATGGCCTGGCCTGCCACGCAGGCCCCGGCTATGCATGTCTCTTGCCCATTGCAAAGGTTTCCATCAGAACAGGCTGTACCGTCGTGGGCAGGCTCGTGAAGACAACCTGTGTCCGGCTCACACCCGTCCATGGTGCAAACGTTTGAATCGTCACAGTTCAGGGGCTCACCAGCCACACACGATTGTGCCACGCAAGTCTCTTGGCCGTTACACAGATTTCCATCGGAACAACTCGAACCATCGGGAGCAGGTACGCAAAGCCCCTCACTGCCGGCGAGAGCACAAGTCATGCATTGGCCAGAACAATCGCTTTGACAACAAACCCCATCCGAGCAAAAACCGGAAAGGCAACTATTGGAATCCGAACATGGAGTCCCATTTTGACCACCTGCAAAATCCACGATAAAAGCCTCGAACTCGTCCACCTTTGTACTGCAGCCGAAATACTGACAGTACTGGTCTCCATAGGATGTCACACCCGCCACGTACTCCTTGCCCTGCCTGACAACAAAAGCAGGTCCTCCACTGTCGCCATGACATGTTCCGCCTGTGGACTGAGAAGAACAGATGGTATTGGCTGAAGCCTGATAGCCCTGCCCTACTACGCACCCTCCGGGGGTGGTACATACCCAATCCAGCGAATGATCGATGGTGAGCCTCACGCCCACTGAACCTGATTCGGTCTGGCCAAAGCCAACATACTCCAGG
>CAYSLH010000374.1:0-3856 GCA_964431605.1 uncultured Myxococcales bacterium | reverse complement strand
TTTTCCAGGATTTTGAGAAAATTTCACTTGACTCTGAACCTGTTAGCAGGAATAACACTTACGGTATTACGCATATGAGCAAATATTGATGTTCAATTGATTGGCACGTGGAGGTTGAGATGATTGGAACTGTGAATAAACCATTCGAGGAAGTCCTCGAAGCAGTATCCGGCTATGAAAAACTAGGAGTGGTCGGATGCAACGGGTGTGCAAAGGTGTGCAAAACCGGTGGCGAAGAGGCAGTGGCAGCCATGGCGAAAAAGTTGGAGGATGCAGGCAAGCAGGTGGTGGTGACAGCTTTACCTGACAGGACATGCTATACTTACAAGACTCACGATGCTCTAGACCCCGTAAAGGACAAGGTGGCCGAGGCTCAGGCCCTCGTGGTCCTTGGCTGTGGTGGAGCCGTGCAGATCACTCGCAAGGTTACGGAAGACTATGGCATGGTCATGCCCATCAAGATAGCCCTGAATGCGGTCGGCCACATGGATACCCTCGTCAAGGGTGAGCTTGCCACAGAGCAGTGCCAGGAGTGCGGCGACTGCATGCTCAATGATACTGGTGGTATTTGCCCTGTAACGAAATGTGCCAAGAGCTTGATAAATGGTCCCTGTGGTGGGTCCCAGAATGGAAAATGTGAAGTCGATCCAAACCGTGATTGCGCCTGGGTGTTGATTTATAACCGACTCAGTGCTCTTGGGGAGTTGGATAGATTGCGTAACAGGTTGTTGGCCAAGGATTGGAGCCTGATGGCCAGGCCGCGCACATTGAATATCAAGGAAGGGAGAGTGGAATGAAACTTACCGAGCTATTCGACAAAGGTGAGTTTGTCATATCCAGCGAGGTAGGCCCAGTCAAAGGCTGTGTCCGGGATACTGGAAATGGACAAGAACCTGTATGCATGAAAGAGGCGAGGGAACTCAAGGGTAAGATCCACGCCTTGAACGTTACCGACAACCAGAGCGCTGTCATGCGCTTGGGCTCATTAGCAGCGTCCATCAAACTCAAGGCCGAGGGTATGGAGCCCATATTCCAGATGACATGCCGCGATCGAAACCGCATCGCGCTTCAGTCCGATCTGCTCAATGCGTGTTCCCTTGGCATCGATAACGTCTTGTGTCTTACCGGTGATCACATTGCCCTAGGCGATCACAAGCAGGCGAAGCCGGTTTTTGACATTGATTCCGTCGGGCTGTTGAAGATCGCCAAGACCATGAACGAAGGCAAGGACATGGTGGGAAATGACCTCACTCAACCTACCGACCTGGCCCTTGGTGCAGTGGTCAATCCCAACGCGGATCCCCTGGACCTGCAGATATTCAAAATGGAGAGTAAGATCTCGGCAGGTGCGCAGTTTTTCCAGACCCAGGCAATTTATGATCCCGCTGTGTTCGAAAAATTCGTAAAACGGGTGGAAGGCTTCAAGGTACCCATCCAGGTGGGATTCGTCATGTTGAAGTCACCTGCCATGGCAAAGTTCATGAATAACAACGTCTCTGGAATCACGGTTCCTGAATCTCTCATAGAGGAGATGGCGTCTGTTCCCAAGGGCGGCCGGAAAGAAAAGTCAGTGGAAATCACCGTAAGGTTGTTGAAAGAGATGGCGCCCATGGTCCAGGGTATCCACTTCATGCCCCTTGGATGGTCCAACCTGGTGCCTTCTGTGATCGAACAGCTAGACCTTAAACATTAACCTCTTGAGCGTCTCCATGCTGTCTTCGGCTATACCTCGAAGTGAGTTGGCGGAATTTCATAGAGTTCCATGAGCACCTCTTCGAAGTAATCCGGCAAGTACCTGTTCCAGAGCTTGATGGGAATGTCTCCCAGCCTTGACTTCTTCGAGACAGCCACCGCGAAAATATACTCGAGGAGGTATTCCACATTTTTACTCAAGTGACCCCGGTACTCCTGGCGAAGCCTTTGGTCTATGATGCGGTCCTCGTGCATACACCTGCCAATCTCGGATTCCAGCATTTCCTGGTAGTCTGAGATTATCACCTCTATGGTGACCGTATCTTCTCCCAACGAGACCCAGTTTTCGAACTCCTGTTGAACCAGCTTCGCGTCCATTCCCAAAGATGAAAAAAAACTCAGGAGTTGGTCGGACAATGGTTGCGCGAGGATCTTTTCTTTGTCCGGACTGTGTTCCACCAGTATGTTGGTGGCGTTGTAATTGCCTCTGTGTGGCTCCACCTCCAGAACTTCGCAGTCGTGTGAGCCGGTAAGCACCTGCATCACCTTGGACTGATCCTTACCTTCCAGGATTATCTTGAGGCCTGCCACGTCGTTGATCACCAGGTCGTCGTCCACCGGTATGGGACGATGGTTCTTCAGATCGTCCTGCATTCGTTTCTCGGCCCACAAAAACTCAGCAAGCATGTCTTCCGGTTCGCTCAGGAGATTCTCCATGGAAATACCGGCTGACCGTGCCCGGTCATAGGCAAGGGCTTCGGCGTGAAGCTTTATGGCTTCGAAAATACGATCCACGATTCTCCTGGCTGCTTTTTCCGCAAGACGTTTTACCCTCTTGATCCTCCTCGACCCCACATAGAGATCTCTACCTCCAATTTTTACAAAAAACATGTGACCTAAAAATGGCGTCTCCCGGTAATAATACTCTGGGTGTTCATTGTAGTCTCTGACGAGTTGCTCTATGCGCTTGTTGGTATATGGTGGGTTTTTGCATATGGCGTCTTTTACTTCTGCCTTTTTTCTGGCTCTGACCTGTCTCAGAGGAGCTTCATGAAAAGATTGTATCAGCCATGATGAAAACAGACTGAGATATCTCGAGATATAGGCGTTGTTGAAATGCACGAGCCTGGTGAGTCTTTCCGGGTCGGATGAAAGAAGATCACCGTACATCCAGCGCCTTACGAGATCATAAAACTCATGCCGGTGCAGAAAACTATTGATGTTTATCATTTCTGTCTGTTCTCTTTTAGCTTTTGACGTGAGAGTGAAATTGCATTCCAGAAGCTGGATGTTTGTTCTTTTGAAAGCAGGGGACCACAAAGAGGCGAAGGTGCCGACAGCGCGCCCTGTCTGGAACTGAACGATATTTGTCCCAACTCGCTGGACTGAAGGATCTTGGCGAGCTGTTTTTCGGACATCCCCAGAAGAGGTTTTCCGTTGATACGGGAATACTTCTGGCCTGGTAACACTCCGGCCTTGTCTGCAGGGGAGTTTTTGTAAACCTGTTCAATCTCTAAAATTCCATCCGCTGCGTGGAAGCACCAACTCATGCCCCAGGGGAGTTCTGCGCTTTGAGCGTTCGTACAACTCTTTGATGGCGTGGAAAAATCACTGAGAACAGTTCCATGGGGCTTTGGTGTGCAGCTAAACTCCAATTTTAAAAATCGCACTTTGTCGCTGTCGCCTTTTCGTATGGTCACGCGAATGGGTTTGTCCTGGCACGATTCTAAGTGCGAAATGCGTTCCGGTTCGTCCAGTTCCATGGAGGGAATGTCGTCAATGGCCATGATGATGCCCTGTTCCAGATCTGCAGTTACCTCACCGGCTAAGTCTTGTTGTACGATTGCATCGATGCGTACTCCCTCGTCTTCCATGTGAAGGGCCATGCCCATGATGCGTCCTGCGTGTTCCACCGTGTTTTCAATGTTTCCGGATGTGCGTTTTGCCGCTCTGTCCATCTCCTTGAGGGAAGACTCTACCTCGAATCGTTCAGATACGCTCAGCCGATCTTTGTTTCGAGCCAGGTATTTTCTGAAGCACTCCATTCGCTTCTTTCGATCCTGTGCCGGAAGCTTATAACACTTATCCAACTCCTTGTTCAGGTTCGACGACCTCTGTGATGCCTGCTGGACTTTTTGTTGGATCTTGGCGATATCAGCGTCGC
>CAYSLH010000373.1:0-3860 GCA_964431605.1 uncultured Myxococcales bacterium | reverse complement strand
CTCATCCGGTGGGGGGACCTGATCCTCCGGGCCGACCGGGCCCGGCTGCAGCAGCGCACCAAGGAGGCCGAAGCCCAGGGGCGGGTGGTGCTGAGTAGCCCGGAAGGTTTCATCCGAGCCGAGCGGATGCGCATCGACCTGGACGACGAAACCGGCACGCTCGAGGATGCGGAGGTGTATTCCGCGCAGCGGGGGTTCGTCCTGCGGGGGGCCCGGATCGATGAGCATGTTGATAGACGGCTTTGCTTTTGCTTCGAACACACGTAGATAGGTGTTTCGTTCCAGCAGGGTCCCATCCCGATGGCCAACCCAGTAAGTGCCGTCTGTTATCTTGATCACTTTCTCCGGTGAAAATCCCTCATTGTTTTTCTCATCACCCATGTCGCCTCCAGTAGCCACACGTCAATTTAAACCATTTGAACATGAAGCTTTTGCTTCGAGCCTGAAAAGATTGTGTCCTTTCATGCGAGCGGCACAATATAACCTTTATAAATTAGGCGGTGCGTGAATTTTGTCAATATAAATTGGAGTTTTCATGTCCGGTTCGGCTCTTGTATGAGCGATTTGAAATCATGGACACAGACGGCGAACTAGGTAACACACCCAGAGATCTCAGGTTATTTTATGAAGCTTCAGCATGTTGGTGCTTCCCGGTTGACCCAGGGGCACACCAGAGGTCAAAACGAGTTCCTCGCCTGTGCTCGCAAAACCTCGTTCCAACAAGGTCCTGTTTGCCTGGCGCAACATGGCATCGGTGGAGCGCACAGCAGGCACTTTCACCGGTTCGACCCCCCAAAGCATGGCCATTCGATTGTAGGTCTCCATGTGGGGGGTGAGAGCCACGATCCTGGGCCTTGGCCTATAGTCCGAGATCAATCGTGCCGTGTTGCCCGATTCGGTAAAGGCCACGATTATCCTGGTACCTATGTCTTCCGCCGCAACCACAGTCGCGTTGGATATGGCATTGGTGAATGCTGAGGGATCCGCAAGCAATTTGGGCCTTGGAGCGTTTCTGAAGGCTGGTGATTTTTCGGCTTCCGTGATGATCCTAACCATCATCTGCAGTGCCTCCAGTGGGTATGCTCCGGCAGCTGTCTCACCTGAAAGCATCATGGCATCCGCCCCGTCGAACACCGCGTTGGCAACGTCCGATGCTTCAGCCCTTGTGGGACGTGGATTGAAGATCATGGATTCGAGCATCTGGGTCGCTACTATGACCAGTTTGCCCCTGGCGTTGGCTTTGAGGATTGCCGATTTTTGGATTGCCGGCACCTTCTCAGGCGGCAATTCCACACCCAGGTCCCCCCTGGCGACCATGATTCCGTCACAGACGTCTAAGATGTCATCCAGGTTGTCCACCGCGTCAGGATGCTCGATTTTTGCTATGACTTCGCATCTGGATTTTGCCCGTCTCAGCATTCGCTTTACCATCACGACGTCGTCCGGCGTGCGGACGAAGCTGATGGCCACTGCGTCCATGCCCAACTCCAGGCCCAGCTTGATATCGCGCCTGTCTTTTTCGGTGACAGAAGGTGAGGAAATGTTTACCCCCGGCAGGTTTATGCCCTTGTGATCCTTTAGGGTTCCACCTATTACCACCTTGGTGAAGATCTCTTTGTCTTCAACGTCCTGGACCCGGAGTTGGATGGTTCCGTCCGAGATGAGAAGCTTGTCACCTTTTTTTACGTCTTTGTGGAGCTTGGAATACTGAACGCTCGCCTTGGTCTCGTCACCCAATATCTTCCTGGTGGTCAGGGTGAAGGTGTCACCCGTTTGGATTTTTGCCTTGCCTCCTGCAAATTCTCCGAGACGAATCCTTGGTCCCTGGACGTCTTGCAGAATGGCCAGGGGACGATTGCTTGCTTTTGCTATTTTTCTAAGCCTGGCGTGCATGCGCCGGTGTGAAGCGTGGTCACCGTGGGAAAAGTTGAGCCGAGCAACATCCATTCCAGCCAATATCATCTTTTTGATATTTTCTTCTGAAGAACTGGCCGGACCGATTGTGCAAACGATTTTTGCCTTTCGCATACTGGCCTCCCAAATGGAAAAGATTTCTTCCCGTCTAGCCTCGTCAATACATTCAATACAAAGGTGCGGCAGGTGGCCTGCCAATGCCTTCCAGGATCATGGCAGGCGCAAAAAACAACCCAGTAATCTGCAGGATGATCCAGGTTGTGACCAAGGTAAATACAAACCAGGTAGCGACAGCAGAAATGGAAAAGCGAAGTGAATTTTCCTTTGGGCTGTCGAGAAGTTCCTGTGCACCAATTCGATAAATATATATGGCATAGCCAAAGCCCGCGACCACGGCCAGCACTGTCAACTTGGGCACCAGGGTGACAAACCCCGCAACCCACACAGGTGTAGACGAATACGCTGCGAGCTTCATGGAGTTATTCCTGGACCTATTGGCGTCGAACGACGGCGCCATGGCATCTGTCAGCCATCCGAGGATGAAGACCGAACCCACGAAGATTCCGAGTTTGAAAATCGCGCTCATGAGACTGAACGAGAAACGATCTCCAAAGGAAAACCTGCTGTCGAACACGATGACACCAACAAAGCCACATACGGACGGGATCAGTGCCAATAGCAGTACGTACTTTGTTACGAGCTGCTTTCCTCGATCAGGTTCGGATCGTATGACCCGCCATGTCCTTCGGGGGGCGGTGAGAATATCCAAGACGCGCTGAAAAAGCGCTGCAAAGTCGATGGCCATCGAACGGATGATAGGTGGTAGAGTGAACCCAAGTCAAGGTTTTGAGTTTTGTTCCGGAGATTCTGGTTGGTGTGCGGGCTTTGTTTGTGGTAGCAAACATGAAAAGAACCGGGAGGTGTAGTCGTGAAAAATTTTATTGTCTGTCTGTGCCTGGCATCATGGACTGCGTTTTGCGTAAACGCGGCGGCAGGTTCTTCATCTGGACCGGTAAAAAAGAGCATGGGGGCAAAAATGTATTTGAGCCAACAGGACATCATGGGCGTCATTGGTCAGTTGATTGCAAAGGTTGGGTCTGCCCAAACCGAAAGGGTGGAGCGAGGAGTCAGGCAGGTGGCCCGGCTGTGGAAAAAACAGG
The DNA here is from genome assembly GCA_964431605.1 of uncultured Myxococcales bacterium. Classification (GTDB taxonomy): domain Bacteria; phylum Myxococcota; class B64-G9; order B64-G9; family B64-G9; genus JALVPF01. The sequence goes on along the minus strand of CAYSLH010000373.1, from coordinate 786 downwards.
ATGGAACCCCAGGCGAGTTCGCGTCCTTTTGTGTCAAGGAGTTTGTGACTGGTGATCAACTCGAAGCCTTGTTCCATCGATGGGAGAGCAAGATGGAAGCGGTGGCAGGTCACTTCGACGGATTGAGCCAGACGCTCCGCCTGGAGATGGATGAAGCACGCGGGCCATTGCAACCTGTGGATATGCTGTTTGCAAAGTGGAACCCAGGTGCCCATGTTACAGACGATCTGTTCCATACGAAGCTCGCTTTCGTAGCCCTGTTGAATTTTCCACTCTATTCTCTGAACCAGATGCTGGAAAAAGGAGCTTCCTGGTCCAGGATGCAGTGGGCACAGGCTCGACTGGTCCAGGGAGTGGCTCATAGAGTGCCTGCCGAGGTGCAACAAAAAGTATCATCCGCTTATACCTCTGCTGAAAACTACATAGCCAATTACAATATCTGTATGGACCATGTGCTAGGGCCTGACAAAAAGCCCATGTTCCGAAAAGGTCTGAAGCTGATTTCCCATTGGGGACTGCGCGACGAACTTAAAGCCATGTATTCCGATCCTGCAAACCTGCCAAAGCAGGAAATGATCCTGACCATAATGGAGAGGATCATCTCCCAGCAGATTCCACAAGTTGTCATAGACAACTGTTCGGTGGACTGGGATCCGGTATCGAACAAAGTGAATGGAAAGGATTCGGCCCGTGAGCCTGACACGAGGTTTGTGCACCTGCTGGAGGTCTTCAGGGCGGAGAGAGCGCAGGACCAGTATTACCCGGATGCTCCGTCGCACATGGCCA
>CAYSLH010000372.1:0-3861 GCA_964431605.1 uncultured Myxococcales bacterium | reverse complement strand
ATTCATCGACCACCCTCTCTGAACAGGGGATCTAGAAAACTGCTGCCAAACGGAATCAGTACAGTGGTTTTTTTCTTCAAGACAGCCTCACTTGCCTCGAGGGTCTTGAGGAAACGAAATAAGTCAGGATCCTGAGAATATGACTTTGAATATATCCTGGCGCTCTGGGCATCAGCTTTTGCCCGTATCTTTAAGGATTTTTCTCGGGCATCCGCCAATATCTTACCCCTTTGGGCCTCTGCATCGGCTTCGATTTCCATGGCCTTCTGGTTTCCCTCGCTCCTGTAACGACGAGCTATTTTTTCCCTCTCTGCTTTCATGCGCTTTATGACACTGGCCACGTTCTGTGGTGGAAAGATCAGACGCCTGAACCCAATACGCTTGATGGTGATGCCCATTTGGGTTCTCGCCTTGCTATCCACCTCAGTGGTTACTTTATCAACGATCTCTTTTATTACATCCTCCTGGTTTTCCCTGCCCAAAAAACTCGAAAATTCCCTCTGCCCCACCCCGGCACCCAGATGGGCCAAGGTGAGATCCACCAAATGAGCCTCTGCCACCATTTCACTTCCAGCTCCAATCAAGTATCTCTTGCTGTCTTCTATCTGGTATGAGATGAAAACCTCTGCCACGATATTTCTCTTGTCCGCTGTGAGCAATTCCAGGCCGGGAGGTCTTAGCAGCTTGATGCGACCATCCACGATGACCGCCTGCTCCACGGGCGCAGGGTACTTCCAATGCAGGCCAGCATCGGAAATCTGACGAACTGGTTTTCCAAAGCGGGTCACCACGGCAAAATGACTCTCGGGGACCTGGAAAGCAGCGGAATAAACACCGAGTATAACTAACGCAGCCGCAGCCAATGACCACATTTTTTTCATGTTACTTTCCTCCGGTCCCTGAAGCCCACGCAGGCATTCCGAACCACAGGTCCAACACTCGTTTCGATGATGGCAAAATCCACTTGGTTGAATTCACAAGCGCACGCTTTGCCGCCTCCAGCCTCAACCTCATGCGGGTGAGCTCAGGACTGACTTCATAAGCGGCCCTCAAGCCGGAAAAGGCCAATGCGCGTCCACGAGCTTCGGCCATGGTTCTCGCGGCATCCTGCAGAGCCTTCGATCTCATCCTCGCCCCCTCCCCCTTTGCACCAGCCAGCATCTTTATGCGTTTGGCACGTGAGACCTCGATCCTCGTGGCCCTGTCTTCCAACGCATCGGACACGGATCGAAAGGCATCAGCAGTGTCTGCATGGGGATGTGAATCCACCAACAAAACGCCAAGGAGATCTACTCCAAGATCTTCTGTATCCAGCAATGCTTCCAAGCGGCTCTCGCAGTCACGGGCAAACTCCTCACGACCAATCGAGACTATTCCATCGAAGCTCTCCGCCCTTGCACTCTGCCTTACAGCATCCTCGGCCAATGACTGCAACACCCCCCTAGCATCCGCCAGGTCGAAATAATAACGTCGAGAGTCTCTCACCCGGTACCTTACGGAAAAAGGGACTTCCACCAATAACTCGTCAGAGGTAAGGACAGTGGCGTTCTTGTGCTGCATGTCCAGGGCACCCACCGCCGTGGCCATGGCTGGTGCGTCTTGCGAAGCGATATGGAATCCGACCCTAATCTCCTGCAAACGATTTGTCGGTACGACCACTACAGTCTCTACAGGCCAAGGCCATTTTGCGTAAGCACCCGCCTTTAGGGGTCCTGCCGAGATCCTGCCGAATCGTAGTATGAAGCCCTCGTGTCCCGGCCCCACAAGAACGAACGATGACATCATCAAGACTAAAACCATTCCCGCCGCGACCAACATGGATAGTCTCTTGAAGGGAGACAGTACGAACCAGCGACCAGCTTGCTTGATGCTATCCAACAAAGCCATGGCCGAAGGAGTTGCATAGCCCAACGTAAGCGAATCCAGGTGTTCCAAAAGCTCAGAAAGGCCCGTACGCAACCCGGTTCGCAATAAACTCACCAATAACAACATAGCCAGAGCTATGCCAAAAACATAGCTCACCCAGGAAAAACCCGCTACTTCGGTGTTCAGGTCACCAGCCAAAGTAACATCGACGGCCAGGAGGTTGATCAAAGCTCCGACCGCCAGAGCGCATACCGACACCACCCCAACATACATCAAGACGAACCGCCTGCCGTAAAACTTGTATAACAGTGAGAGGGTTCCGACATTTGTAGCAGGCCCCACAAGCAAAAACACCAATACGGCACCAGGTGCCAATCCTTTGGCCAAAAGGGCCATGGCAACAGGGGTGGATGCGACGGCACACATATACAGAGGGAGTCCTGCCACGAGAGCCAGGAGCAATGCCAGCCAGGGGCTTAGCCCCAACAGTGAATGGGGAGGAACCATGGTGGTAACGACCGCAGAAAGCACAATACCCACCACGAGCCAAAAAGCGACATCGTCCAGTATATCCACAAATCCGTTTTTCAGACTCAGTATTATAAAACCCAGCCACGAGCTATATGAATCACCAATGGGAGTGGCTGGTTGGGAACCGACCTTACCAGACTGGGGCCAATCAGGTTCCCTGCCCCTGTCCCAAAAGGCGATGAGGACACCGGCGACAAAAGCAGTAACGGCAGCAGTGAGCGGACGGAGCCAGGTAAACAATGGGCCGAGCAAGGCCAGGGAAATCAGCACAGAGGCAATACCTGTCTCGGGGGTGGATATCAAAAAACTCATCAAGGCCGGTCTGGGTACACCGCTCCTGGACAGGGCCAGAGATACGGGCACAACACCACAAGAGCATACAGGAAGGGGGGCGCCCACCAATACCCCCTTTACTGATTGAATGATGCTGGAACCGGCAAAAAACCTTGCCAGGTTGTATCGGGAAAACAGGGTTTGCACCACTCCCGCCAAGCCAAAGCCCAGCAGCATATAACCGCCACCGTGAAGGAATATTTCCCAAAGGTTGGCGAAAAAACTGCCATTCGAACTCATAGCGTCAATCTACCAACAAGCGATCTATTGTCAACGAGTAACTCGTGCTAAAGCAATCCTAGCTGTGAACGATAGTCACACTCTTTGAATAGAAGTTATGCTTACAGTGTGCAAAGTACACGTGTAGGTATGGATGCAACAAATAAGTTTTGAGGTTGGGAATTCCAGCTAGCTATAATATACTCAAGGAGTTTTGGTAAATCGTCTCATTCAGGATAAAGATTGCATGCAAGCTGCAACATATGGATGTTTTCACCAGATCCATAGACATAATAATGTTAGAAAAACGTTTTATATAAACAGCAGCTGAAGAACACTTTGGCACCAGGTGTTGCATGGATGGGCCAGAGCAGTAACAAGGGAGGCGAAATGAATAACGAATTTTTTTTCAGGTTGCTTTTCATCACGGCTGTCTTTGCCCCGTCCGTATGCTTCGGAGGGGAGTTATCCGTTGCAGTGATGGAGTTTTCATCAAAGGGTGGAATAGAGGCAGGCAAGGCTGACGCATTGAGCGACCTGATGGCAAACCAGATCCGATCCATGGGCGGATACAAAGTCATAGGCAAGTCCGATATAAAGGCGGCTTTGGACCTGGAACAGAAAAAAAGCATCATGGGGTGTACGGATGACTCGTGCATAGCGGAAATAGGGGGCGCTCTTGGGGTACAGTGGGTCGTCATTGGCAACGTAACCCTCTTTGGAAAGACATACCTTTTGAATCTGAAAATCCTGGACGTAGTCAAGGTCAGAGTCATAGCCAGTGTTTCACGCAAAGTCTCAGGAGGCATGGACATGCTCATAGACGGTATGAGCTCTGCTGCAAAAGACCTTATATCTCAAGCCAGCAAGGTCTCGGGCATCCAAACGTCCGACACATCCGCTGTTGATGCA
>CAYSLH010000371.1:0-3920 GCA_964431605.1 uncultured Myxococcales bacterium | reverse complement strand
TCTTACCCATCAGTTCCCCACCACTATGGATGCTTCATCTGCTAAATACCCCTTGCACAGCACAATGACGCTTCTTTTTTCATCCAGAGCGGATAAGGCACCTTTTATAAACTTCGCGCACTTGTTATCGGCCTTGCCCTTCGAATCGAACCAGGATTCGAGTTCCACAAGCTCGCCCCTGTCCCAATCCCTATCCAAAACCATGCGCAGCGCAAGGTCCATGGTCATCAATCGTGCCACGATCTCGTCATCTCCGTATGCATACCTGAACATCGGAAGTTGGGCGGCGATCCTGTCATAGGCCTTTTCGAACATACCCAAACCAACAGCAAGCAACATCGCCCGGTATTGTAAATTGAAATACTGTTCTGTTCCAATTATACCCTTGCAGTTCAAAAGAGCCTTCTCCAGAGAATGGAACTGACCAGCATGGTCGCCCGATACGGCGTAAATAGAGGCTAAAAGCAACTGTGACTTGAACTCACTCCTGGGGTCAGGCTCCCTGGGCCTGGCCGCCTCGATGAGGGCCACAGCAGCATCCGGCCCATCCCTGTTCTGTATGTCCTGGTACAACACACCAGCGATATGTAATGCATCTGAAGAAAAACCAGCATCAGCGGATTTTCGAACCAACCTTATGAGACTCGTTTTATCCGGGAGCTTGCCGCCCGTCATGGGAACCAACGCGGCATCGAACAACCGGCCAATTGATCCCAGCGGTTTTTTGCTACCCTTGAATACCCGCAAATGTCGTCGGGCCTTTTCCATAGCACCCTGACCGGTATACATGGCTGCCTGCAACATATCCCAGGTATTTGCAGAGACCAATGTCGGAAGCGTCCTATGAAGTTTCTCAAGCATGACGGCAGCCTTTTTATCCTCTGAAATACCCTTGGTGGATACGTGCAGCCACCTCGCAATAAAAGGATGTAGACTTTCAACTCCCTCGATTCCCTCAAGGTAAGAGGGATACTCCCCTCGGCCGAGGCCCAGGTCTTTTCTTTCGTCTTCATCACCACCTGAGACCATGTCCCGGGCAAGGCGTTCCAAAGCTTCGCCATCAACAATGTGGCCCCTTAGCTGAGCAACGATACCCGTCCAGTATAGTAACGGAGCATAGATATTATCCTTGGAAAATCCTAATCCACCTGATTCGAACCTGTCCAGGGTCAATGCATTACCCAAATTCATGGTGTCTATGTCATGCCGCATCCTGCGCAAATACAAATCGGCAGCGACATCATCTCCGTGCAAAAGAGAATAAAAAGCTTCCATTCCGTGGGCCAGCAACACCCTGTCATACCTGCGGTATCCGATTGGGCTATGTGTACAGACCAGTTTTTCATCATAACGCTCTTTGGACTGGGCACCCATTCCCAACTGCCAACTCTGCTCGGTGGTAGTAGACTGAAAGACGTTACTCAAAGCCACGTTCAGTGTCATCTGCACCACGGCATTAGCGCTGTTGAAAAAATATTTACACTGGATCTTACCTTCGCCGGAAAAACCTTCATCGACAAGGTTCAGATATTCTTCGAGCTGCGCCATGGCAAGCTCGTGTGCCCCATCTCGTTCGGCAAGGTATGCCGAAGGTAGATACAAAGCCATGGCGGGATGAATGCTCTTGCATTTTTTTGCCTGGAAGGCAGATTCCATGGCGTGGCGCAAAACAGCCCTTGCCTTGGAGATATTTTTCTCATCTGCCCAAATGCGGGAATCGAACGTTTGTAGATATGGAACAGAAGCAGCAAAACCTTCATCTAAAGCTTTGTCGATTGCATGATGGATCCACCAGTGGGATTGTGCTGGCCTGTTGGATAATCTAAGTATAACCCCCATGGAAACATCCAATAAAAACCGGATCTGATTTCGACCAGCAGATTTCAAGGCCCCATCCAATCTCTCGGCCCGGTCCAACAATTTGTCCATGGCTTGCTGATCGTTGCTGACTATCTTTTCGAACCCCACGTCACGAACATTCCATAATGTCTCCATGATCAGATCTATTACGCTGCCCTTTTCGGCAAGATTCTTCATCCTGGCTTCTGGAGTCCTGACTTCAGCCAGACCATCGAGTACTGGAACCAATCCTGCCCATGCAGCGGTTAGAGTCTTTGAAATTCGCCCAGGGGTATCGTCCAACGATAGGTATTCCACCAGTGCCTTGTGCATGGGTTCTATGATCAACAACATGTCATAGGATATAACCTCGAGCGAATAACTCGACATCACTGACCGGATCAAATCCCCGATTCGCTTTGTCGACCATCCCATCAATTCGGTGCTGTTTGCTCGGCCCAATTTATCCCCCCACCACAATGCAACAGCATCAGCAAGAACTATGTCAGCCGAAGACAGGCCGATATTCCACCATCGTACTTTTTTGTCCATGGGTGACCAGGCTTTTTTTACGGTGTCAAGAACTTCGGTCAACCGATCTTTTTCCTGCTGGTCTTGGCTTGAGAATATTTTACGAACAACCAAATCAAAAGCTCTGACCAGGGCCAGTGCTTGAGGAAGATGACTCGTGGCTTTGAGCTGGTTCATTAGCAGAGTCATGGACTTTTCCAACCTTGGGTTCAAACGGGAGAGCAACGTTTCGTACTCTTCATGACTCCCCATCAAACCATCTACGATGGCCAATAAGTAACTGACTCCAAGGTGCCATGCGGGTGAGACATTCAGAATCGCATGGGCGTTGTCGGAGGGAGGGTATGGCAGCTTGTAAAGATCTCGTTCAACATCACGAAGTATTTTTGTGACTGATAAAAAATCTCTTTTTAAAGCTGGGTCCAAAATGAGAAAAGTCCTCAAACATGATTTCAATGCACGATCTTGCGTTGTCTCACCGAGGGTTTTTATACGCCCCTGGACCACCGATTCCAGTTGAGCCATGGCTCCATCGGTACCAGTACCGCTGATTAGGCCGACAACAATCTGCGGCACAAAAGCTGCGATGGATATCAAAACACCAAGTCTGCCATCCTTTTTTTCCTGGATGACTTCGAGGACCTCCTGCAATTCATGATCGATTGGGGCAGTGTCCGAACAAATCGAATAGGCCAGGTAAGTCCCGCTGAAGACATCCAACGCTCTGCTCATATGACCCGGCCACTTATCAATATCCACACGCCGAATGACTTCGTCCACATAAGCTTTGCAAGGGCCTGTCGCCTGACGCGGGTTTGCCCAAAAGGCAGGATCCAGATACAGATTCCACAACAGAGTTGCAGACTTTTCCAAGCGCAACCAGGCCATGTCCGGAGCCTGGATCATTTTCAACCACAACATGGTCCTGTCAGGATCAGATGCTGACGAGGCCTGGGTGGCCAAACCCGGCACGTGGGAACTCAAATCCACCCTGCCCAGCTCAAACAATCGTTTTGACGCAGAAGCCAAAATCTCCGCACTTCTTTTAGGGGTATCTCTATCACATGGTCCGGATGGAGACATGGTAAACGCATATAACTCATCCGCTAATGCGTTGAGGAGATCGCGCCTTGGTCCAATATTTTTTTTTGCCACTGACCTTATCCTGGAAAGGGCATCTTTTCGTCCTTGTGAAGAGTTCCAGTTCGAAGGCAGGTTTTCTTTGGTCCACCCCTTGGACCTTGCAGACTCCAACTCGGTCAAGACCTCGTAAAATTCCTTCTCTGGCTGGTCCCACGAATCCGACCCGGCATCGAGACACCTTGAATTGAAAAGCGCCCACGCAGTGCCTTCGTCACATCCACCTCTTCTGGCGGATTTCCAGGTCAGGTACAGAAGTGGTGCGCTTCGCGAACAATCGCGACTAGTTGGAGAAGAAAACGTAAGGGAGGATTTAGCCAAAACACAAGAGCCTGCAAAGTCAGCTTGATAAAAAGCCTCATCCGCCAGATGTGCCAGGATCGCTTCAGCGATGGTGTTTTGAGCAGGTT
>CAYSLH010000370.1:0-3992 GCA_964431605.1 uncultured Myxococcales bacterium | reverse complement strand
TGGTCCGGGTAACCATTTATGTCTCTTGGGACAACAAGAACCATGGAGACGCATCCATGGGCTGGAGTTCTTGTACCAGCCCGGCCTGGTACAATGCCGCCAGGTTTTTCGATCGCCACATGGTTGCAACCACGATTTTTCTTTCAAGAAAGCGTCCGTTGTGAAAGTTGTAACACAGGAGGTAATGGTCGTGATACGTAACAGACAGCGGGCTGGTTTTACTCTAATCGAACTTCTCGTGGCCCTGGTGGTAGGCATGTTGTTGATGGCTACCATGATCGGTCTTTCCGGTTCGGTGCAGCGTTCCTTTGGTCGCTCCAAGGAGATAAACGATCTCCAGAGTAATCTTCGTTTTGCCATGAAGACTCTTGTGGATGATTTTGCCAGGGTCTCTTATATGCAGTCACCAAACCCTAACAATGATTATTGCCATCGCATAAGTGGGGGCCTGGTAGGCTTGCCTCCTTCCATAACCTGGTCTAATCCGAACCTGACCCTGACGGGCAATTTTGTCAGCCCTCGTGATTACCTCTGGAACCAGTTTACCAATCAGATCTCCTGTCGTAACAAAATCGATCCGGGTGAGCCTGATTTCAACGATTGTGGTGGGTACGAATCGTATCTCATGCCATTTGCTGATGGGCCAGGGGTCGTGGATGATGTTTTTTGCGTCAATGAGACAGTAAGAGTCGACGTGGGGGATCGAAAATTTCAGTATCTGCAGGTTGGTGCTGTAACCCCACCAGACACGGTGGTCATGGCTGGTATAGACCCGAACAAGGTTCGTGGAGATCACCTCTGGATCAACCCTGTCAATCGTGTTCAATACACCATACAAAATGATGCAACTTACGTTGTCCCTTATGCCACTCCCACCCCTGCTGCCAGCAATTGGCAATTGGCCAGGCGGGTGGAGGCATGCAGGGCCGGCACCCTGGATTTCGGAACCCCCGTGATCCTTGCGGATTTCCTGTTGCCCCAGACAGCCTCGGCTCCTGGGTTCCAGGTTAGCTTTATCCAGGATAACAATGCGACCCTTTGTGGAATCCCGTCTACACCGAGTTTGAGCGCACCTACTCAGTTCATACCTGATACAGGGGCCAGTCCCGATCCTGTAATGTCCCGGGCCATGCTTTTGGTTCTTAGGGGAAGGACCTCCACAGAAGACCCACAATTGTTCATCAGTACTTATGGAACCGATCCGGTCCAGGCCCAAAGGTATGGCATCGACCTGGATTCGGATCCCGGCAATGGACTCGCTCACGTGCGGGAGATTCGCACCATGGTGGAGCTTCGTAATCTCGGTTTGAACCAGAACATCTGATGGTGAGGTGCTTTCATGGTTGGAAAAAGAGAAATGCAAAACGTCAATCGCGCAAAAGCCCCAAGGAAACAACACATGCCAACAGGGCTCTTTTGCGGCGAGCGCGGAAACGCCATGGTCCTTGCGGCTTTGATCCTGCTTGGTTTGACATCGGTGGGCTTGGTGTCCATTCAACAAACAAACTCCGGACTCATGGCCGCAGGTAACATATCCAGGGCCACAAAGGCATCCCTTGCTGGTGAGGCTGGTATCGTTCACACTCTGAGCGTGTTGGGCGCAAGGCCGGATAGCTTTACCAGGGCTATAGAAATGCAGAGGAAATTGGCTGCCACCGGGGGAGGGAGTTACACGGATCCATTGGGAAATACACAGCAAAACAGCAATCGGCTTGGCATGACAATTCTCAAGCGTTCGTCGTCATTGCCTGATCCGTCCGGCGCTGACATAAATATGCATTTGCCGGCTATAAACAGCCTGGTGGCCGGGATCCCTCAGCTTCAGCAGGCAGTGGCGTATGATGGTCGCGTGGTGTGGGTTGGGGAGGGAAAGGGAATCGGCGGTTGGCAGGCGGACGCTGATTGGTGTTTCGAGACGTTCGATGTGAATTCGAGGGGCGGAATACCCAATGGTGCAGAGGCCATTGTGCAGACTCTTTGCCCCAACGATGTCAGATCCACGTGTACGACGGATGCCGATTGTACTGCACCTGCCAGGTGCGTTGGCGGCCATTGTGTATGCATGACCAACACTGTGGTGGTGGAGACAAGGGCTCGCACCATGGCCGGGCCTTCCAATTGTGCGCAACGCTGATGGGAGAAGTTTATTGAAATTAACTTGGGCCTTATGAACGAGGAGGTGGCCATGAAATATTTTATAGCTTTGGCGAGTATGCTGGTTTTGGTGATGGCCGCAGGGCCTGTGTCTGCCCAGGGGTTCATGAGTGGTGACGATCCCCTGATGGTGCAGCCTGATGTATTCGTGGTCATCGACACATCCGGATCCATGGGATGGGATTCGTATCCATGCGGAGTTGGTGGTACCTTGAGTTGCCGCAGATATACTGCCACGAGGCAGGTTTTGACCGGTACCTACACAGGGGCTGTGGGTGATTGCTCCAACCAGCTAGATGATGGGATCCTTGATATGTACAAGGATCTCATCAGGTTCGGGTTTTCGACCTTTGATAATGACATGTGTGCCACTCATGGGGCCCTTACGGACTGGGACTATGGTGATGACACCCACACCAACCAGAGGTTGGGAATCAAGGGCAGGGGGTCGTATGCGGGTCACATGATTGACCTGGTGGACCCTGCAACCCCGGAAGACCTCATCGCAAACAACGCCAAAGTACAAAACGCGGCCTGCCAAAACGATGCCAGCGGCTGCACTCCATTGTCCGCATCGTTGTATGATACCCTTTATTATTACCAACACTGGCAGAGCGAAATAGGGTACACGGACAATCTTTCCACGTGCAGGCCCAAGTTCGTCATGCTCATGACAGATGGAGGCCAGTATCCAGGAGACGGCTGGTATACCTCTGCACCATATTGGGCAGCGCAGAATTTTGCAGCCGGCATACCGGTATTCGTGGTGGCTTTTGGAGGAGGCGCCGCAGGGGCCAACGCCATAGCCTTGGCAGGCTCTGGTGGTAAGGTTCACGCCTTTGCCGCAGACAACCCTGCGACTTTGTTCGCGTCTTTTTCCGCTATCCTGAACGCCATCCTGGCTGGCACCTCCAGCCGTACCCAGTTAGTATCATCACCGGCGGAAAATTCCTTCACCGAGTCTCACCAGTACGCAGCCTTTTTCGATATCACCATGAGCGGAGTGGGATGGACCGGACACCTGGTGCAGTTGCCCATAGTGGATATGGATGGGGCTGGTAACCCGGTATACGGACCTAATGGTGACTGGGTGTATTTCGAAGATCATGTAGCTGCCATGACCGCAGCCAATCGAAAGATCTACACAGTGATAAACGATCCCAGGTCCCAGACCTTCGACTGGAATAAAGACAGCGCTTCGTTTGATAATTCCCACCTGCCCAGGTACCTGGATGACGGCAATCCGAATCTTGGCATGGTGAGTTTCAAATCCGGCATGCACGATGCGCAGATAGAGCCCCTGATGTGTCTCGCAAACCCTGCAGACCTGAATCCTGTGAGAGATTGGGTGCGTGGAGTACCGGGAGCCACGTCTTCCAGTGGTTCGGTGGTTTTGACAGGACCGTTTTTGGGTGACATATTCCACTCCACCCCGGCGGTAGTCAAAAGGCCCGCTGCCCTGAGCCCGGACTATCGTTACGAGTTATACTTCCAGAAAAACGCCAAGAGAGATACCATGGTGTACGTGGGGGCCAACGATGGCATGTTGCATGCGTTCGTGGGCGAGGACTTGGACTCGGACGGAGACTTGGGCGAGGAAGTGTGGTCATTTATTCCCAACAACCTGCTGGCCAAGATACAGCGTACCCGCATGGGCCACGATAAGTACGTGGATGGAAGCCCGGTGGTGCGGGACGTTTATTTCAACAATATCATGAGCAAGTACACGGACGACACTCCCTATGCGTTGGGTGCATATAGGACTGTGTTGTTCAGCGGAGAGCGGGGAGGCGGGGATACGTACTTTGCTCTGGACGTGACAGACCCGGATAATCCAG
>CAYSLH010000369.1:0-4015 GCA_964431605.1 uncultured Myxococcales bacterium | reverse complement strand
TCACCCGCCCAAGTCGATGCCAGGAGGCAGACCGGATGTGTCTCTGTCTTGCGTTTCATCTTTATCTCGAGGGGATTTGTCTTCTGGCGAATCCCCATCTGAGTCTGACGGCTGTGAGGGGAGAGAAGATCTATCGAAAACCTGGTCTTTGATATCCGCTCCTCCGGAAAAATGATATCCCCGAGCCTTGGCCTCCGCTATATACGAGCCGCTGCTCAATCTCATTTCCGAATGATTGTAGACGCGAATGGCTGCATCTCCCAAAACAGGACAAGCTTCTTCACAAGTGCCGCAACCAATGCAACGAGTCGCGTGTACTTTAGGCATGCTCACTGAATGGTCGTCATCCCTGACTGCTGATATGGCGTTGTAGGGGCATATCTCATCGCATACCAAACATCGCCTGTCCTCCGCCCATGCAAGGCAACGATGCCTGTCTATGACAGCGGTTCCGATCCTGGCATGTTGTTTTTCATCCAACGGCATCGGCCGTATGGCCTCGGTGGGGCAGACCTGGCCACATATGTTGCATGAATACTCACAGTGACCGTGGCGTAGTTTTAGATGGGGTGCCCAAATCCCTTCGACTCCGGCGAGAAACCAGTCAGGCTGGATCGCATTGGTCAGGCAGGCCTTCATGCATTCGCCACATCGAATGCATCGCGAAAGGAATTGCTCTTCCGGTACGGAGCCGGGAGGACGTATCAGCAGGGATGCAGGCTGAAAGGCAGGCCTGCCGGTGTTGTTGGGGTGGACAATGTCTGCTTTGAAAGCGAGCCCGGCGGACAACCCGCCTAGCAAAGAAGCGGAAAAGCCTCGCCTGGTCAGCATGGGGCCTGGGTTGTCTTGAAGCGGGTCTGATTTTGAAAAGGAGAACTCTATGGCGTCTTCCGTGCAAACGTCTTTGCACTGAAGGCAAACGATGCATTCGCTTCGGTGGGTAGCCTTACCGCCAACTTCGATTGCGCCGGTAGGGCACTTTCTGGTGCACTTATCACAACCCGTACAATCTGAAGACACTCTGCGGTGAAATGGCGCTCTGCGACCCAGTAACCCTAGCAAGGCGCCCAATGGGCATACATGTCTGCACCAGAACCTTCGTTGCATGGTGGAAAGAGCCGCCAGAGCAAGCAGGATGAATAGTGAACCAAGGGCTCCTTCGAATGATGGCGGATGGAGTTCTGCATACACGACTGATGTCCAGTCCACCCATTGCGCTATGGGCCTGGCTGCCTGGAGAACAGAATCACCCATGGCCATCAAAGCAGGATGTAAAACTGTTGCCGTCGACCTGGTGGCTATGGAGATGGGGTCAGCAAATCCCAGAAGGTTGATGCCGACAATTGCCGCTCCCACCAGCATGAACAAAACGATGAATTTGAGTCGTCTGACCTTGGAATAGTCACGGTGGTTTGCCCGTGCCTTTAATTTCTTTTTAAATGCCAGGTCTGTGATCTCCAGCATTATTCCCAGGGGGCAAACATGGCTGCAAAAGACTCTGCCCATCAAGGCCGCGAGAATCACGGATAGGATCGCGAGGGCTCCGGCTGTGACAAAAGCCCTAGATGCCAAGGTCTGTATGAGCACCACCAATGGATCGGAGATGAGAAAGAAATCCACTTGCCAGGTGGGTCTGCCTGAGTAGGATGCAAGCCACAACAGGCAGATGAACACCGTGGCGGACAAAACCTGTATACCTCTTCTAAGGTTGTAGCGCCACCAGGCGAAAGATGCCGCACCCATGCCCAGGATGAACAACACAAATGCCGGATGAAACCAGTTACCGTTTGTTGGTGTCATGTATCAAGCGTAGATTAACGGATTGTTACAGTCAAACTCATGTGTGCAATCCTGGTATTTGCAAAGCTGGTACACATGAGTCGTTTGTTGTAGACTCCGGTCACCATTTCGATTGGAGGTGCTCATGGGTTCGAGACTGAAAGGCAAGCGATCCCGCAAGTCCAACGAGATAGACAAGAGGATCGTATTCAAACTGGTAATCTACTGTGTTATAGGAATCGCTGTAATAGCCCTGTTGTGGGGCCTTTGGTTGTCCAAGACCGGGTTTGAAAAGGTACAACAGAACAACTATCAAAAGCAGGCTTCCTCAAACACCGGGAGCTGATGGATTTTCGACAACAGATCAACCCCTATGGAGATGACATGACAAAAAGACCAGCAGCATTATTCGTTGCGTTGAGCTTTTTTCTTGCGGGTGGTTTTTGTCTGGCAAAGACTGCCCGGAAGGAAAAGCAGTTGGACAAAAGACCCATCCTGCTGCGCGTCATGAGCGATGAGCTTCAGCGCTCCATGAGCAAACTGAAGATGGATGATTTCAAATCTCCATACTTCATGGCGTATGAGATGAAGGAAACCGTAACCAACCGGTTGCAGTCACGCTATGGCGCCATATTCCAGTCCGGTGGAGGGAAGAATCGCAGATTGAGGGTGGAGGTCAGGGTCGGAGACCATCACCTGGACAATATAGGCAAGAAGACCAGCGCCTTTGATTTTTCATGGTCACCTGGTTACCGCGCATCTCGCTGGGGACCAATCGATGATGATCCCGGCGCGCTGAGGAACAGCTTTTGGTTGATAACCGATGAGGCTTACAAATCGGCCCTGAAGGCTTTTTTGAAAGTCAAAAGTCGTATGGTCACAGAGGTGGAGGACAAGGATTTCGCCGGCAGCTTCAGCGATGAAAAACCCCAGGTCTATATCCAGCCTCCTGTGGAATTGGGCTTTGAAACGGACCGTTGGGAACGACTTGCTCGGACGGCTTCTGCCCATTTCGAAAAGCATCCTGACATTTTTGATTCCGTGGTCAGTATAGAAGGCACCAAGGAGACCAGGTGGTTGGTGACCAGCGAGGGCACCAGGTTGATCACCGAAAGAACCCTGCTTCATGTCAGCATACAGGCGAACACCCGTGCACAAGACGGCATGTTGCTTTCGAACCAGGTCTCCATATACGCCCCTGCACCGGAGCGAATGCCTTCTCAAAAGCAACTCATGGCAAAGGTGGACCAGGTTATCTCCGATCTGGAAGCCTTGCGAAAAGCGCCTGTATTAGAGCCGTATACCGGTCCGGCCATACTGGATGGAGAGGCAACAGGTGTGCTCTTCCACGAGGTCATAGGCCACAGGCTCGAGGGGGAACGGCAACTCGATGACAAGGAAGGAAAGACTTTCAAGGGTCGGGTAGGACAAAAGATTATTCCCGAGTTTTTGACCTTGTTGGATGACCCCACTCGTAGGCAGATGAATGGAATCGCCCTCAACGGTTATTACAGGTTCGATGATGAGGGTGTCGCAGCTCAAAAAGTGACCCTGGTGGATAAGGGGGTACTCAAGTCTTTTCTCATGAGTCGGACTCCGGTAAAGGGTTTTCCAAAATCCAATGGTCACGGTAGGGCTTCTGCCGGTGAAAAACCGAGGGCTCGCATGGCCAACACCATTTTGGTCAGCCATAAAAAAGTTCCCTATTCCCAGTTGAAAAAGATGCTCATTGAAGAAGTAAAGCGGCAGGGGAAACCCTATGGCCTGATAATTAAAAACATTCTCGGTGGCTCGACCCATACGTCCACTTGGGGTTACCAGGCTTACAAGGGGATGCCACAGATGGTCTATCGGGTCTTTCCTGACGGAAAAGAAGAACTGGTCAGGGGGGTTGAGATCGTTGGAACCCCGATTACCAGTATCAACAAGATAAAGGCAACTTCGGATAGGACTGAGATTTTCAACGGGTTTTGTGGTGCGGAAAGCGGCTATGTCCCAGTTTCTGCAGTTGCGCCGGACGTACTGATGACAGAGTTGGAAGTCCAGCGAACGATGAAAAAATCGGCAAAACCGCAAATATTGCCTTCCCCCTGGTCTGTTTCCAAATAAACGTTTGTAGTCGAAAAGATCACTTGTAACAGAAAAGGTTCCGATACTTTTTCGG
Source organism: uncultured Myxococcales bacterium (assembly GCA_964431605.1). Taxonomy (GTDB): domain Bacteria; phylum Myxococcota; class B64-G9; order B64-G9; family B64-G9; genus JALVPF01. The sequence goes on along the minus strand of CAYSLH010000369.1, from coordinate 72 downwards.
GTCTCGCGACAGAAATGTCGCATTTGCTGATTTCCCCAAAAAGGCCACGGAACTTTGTGATGCCAATAAAGT